>DATHHQ010000768.1:0-19468 GCA_035490095.1 Bradyrhizobium sp. | reverse complement strand
CAACGCTGACGCTCACTCCGACGGCAAATAGCCGTTCGAATGTTGGGCGTCGATCAGGAGCGCAGACATGACCGACACAGATCCAGTGCTCGTCGAACGCGATGGACCGGTGACCATCGTCTCCATCAATCGTCCGCATTGCCGCAACGCCGTCGATGGCGCGACGGCGCGAAAATTGTTCGATGCGTTCAGGGCTTTTGATGCCGACGCCGGGGCGTCGGTCGCGGTGTTCACCGGCATCGGCGGCTATTTCTGCGCCGGCGCCGACCTTAAGGCGGTGGCGTCAGGCGATCCCAACAAGAAGCGCGAGATCGGGGGGCATGATTCGATCGCCCCGATGGGGCCGAGCCGCCTGCGCCTGTCCAAGCCCGTGATCGCAGCGGTGGAAGGTTTTGCCGTAGCCGGCGGCATGGAGCTGGCGCTGTGGGCGGACATGCGCGTGGTCGCCGAGGACGCCACCTTCGGTGTGTTCTGCCGCCGCTTCGGCGTGCCGCTGATCGATCTCGGCACCATCCGGCTGCCGCGATTGATCGGCCATTCGCAGGCCATCGATCTCATCCTGACGGGACGCCCGGTTGGCGGTACTGAAGCGTTGCGGATGGGCCTCGCCAACCGGCTCGTGCCAAAAGGCGAGGCGCGCACGCATGCGATCGGGCTCGCCAAGGATATCGCGCGCTTCCCGCAAACCTGCATGCGCGCGGACCGGCTTTCAGCGTTGCGGCAATGGGATCTCGAAGAGGAAGCCGCCATCGTCAACGAAATGCGCGGCGGGCTTGAAGTCATTGCCTCCGGCGAGACGCTGTCCGGCGCGACGCGCTTTGCGACGGGCGCGGGGCGCCATGGCGCGTTCGCTGGGAGCAAACCGGACTAGCAAACTGTCGTTGTCGCGGCGAAGGCTGGGACGACGCTGATAGATAAAGCTGGCTGCCGCCTCTATGCCGTCAGTCGATCTCTTCGATGATCGTGCGTCCTGCGCTGTTCCAAATGGGGCGCAGCAAACTCCTCGCCGGGAGCGGAACTCGTCGTTGTGTGGTGCCGGATTCCTTCGATTTTCTGGGGAACGAATGATGCGGCAAGTCTTTTTAGCCAGAGGGCAGCGTTCGGACGAGCAAGGAGGAACCTATGAGGAAACTCGCAATCACGCTATTGGCGGGCGCCGGCGCGCTGTGTGCCGGCGGCGCGGCAAATGCCACTGACATCTATAGCAGCAGCGAATACTCAAACTCGGATCTCGTGCAGCAAGTTCGCATGGTCTGTGATGAAGACGGACGATGCTATCGATCCCGCGGCGGCAGCCGCGTGATTGTCCGAGACTCCTACAATTATGCGCCTCGCGAGCGATACATCGAGCGCCGCACCTATCGTGATTGGGATGACGGTCCGCGGGCCGGCGTCCGCTTCCGGGCGCCTGGCGTCAGCGTTGGTGTAGGTGTCGACAACGATCGTTGGTAAGTCGACGAACGACGAACACGGAAACAAAGGACCAAGGCGGCCCGCCGACGCATCGTCGGCGGGCGCTTGTTAAGAACGCCTAAATCCCCGCCATCATCACGTATTTGATCTCGACATATTCTTCCATGCCGTGATGCGAGCCTTCGCGGCCAAGACCGCTTTCCTTGACACCGCCGAACGGCGCCACCTCGGTGGTGATCAAGCCGGTGTTGACGCCGACCATGCCGGACTCCAGTGCTTCGGCGACCCGCCAGACGCGGCCGAGATCGCGCGAATAGAAATACGACGCAAGACCGAACGGCGAATTGTTGCACATCGCGATCACCTCGGCCTCGTCCTTGAAACGGAACACCGGCGCCAGCGGACCGAAGGTTTCCTCCTGCGACACCAGCGCGTCGGGCGGGACGTTGGACAGCACCGTCGGCTCGAAAAAGGTGCCGCCGAGCGAATGACGCTTGCCGCCGGTGACGATCTTGGCGCCGTGCTTGACGGCGTCGGCAACGTGCTTTTCCACCTTGAGGACCGCATCCATATTGATCAGCGGCCCCTGCGTCACGCCTTGCTCGGTGCCGTCGCCGACCTTCATCGCGGCGGCTTTCTTCGAAAGCTTCTCGACGAACTGATCGTAGATCTTGTCCTGGGCATAGATGCGGTTGGCGCAGACGCAGGTCTGGCCCATGTTGCGGTATTTCGAAACCATGGCGCCTTCCACCGCGGCATCGATATCGGCGTCGTCGAACACCACGAACGGCGCGTTGCCGCCGAGTTCGAGCCCGAGTTTCTTCACTCCGACCGCGGCCTGCTGATACAGAATTTTTCCGACTTCGGTGGAGCCGGTGAAGCCGACGAAGCGCACGGCCGGATGTTCGCACAGCACCTTGCCGATCGCCGACGAATTGCCGGTCAGGATGTTGAACACACCCTTGGGCACGCCGGCCTTCTCGGCCAGCGCCACCAGCGCCAATGCAGTGAGCGGCGTCTCGTTGGCGGGCTTCAACACCACGGTGCAGCCGGCGGCCAGCGCCGGCGAGACCTTGCGGGTGATCATCGAACACGGAAAATTCCACGGCGTGATCGCGCCGCAGACGCCGATCGGCTGGCGGATCGCCAACAGCCGCGCGTCCGGCCGCTGCGTCGGGATGGTTTCGCCATAGACGCGCCTCGCCTCCTCGGCGAAGAACTCGACATAGGCGCCGCCGATGTCGACTTCGCCCAGCGCCTCGGCCAGCGGCTTGCCCTGCTCCGACGTGAGGATCAGCGCGAGGTCTTCGCGATTGGCGATGATGAGATCGAACCATTTGCGCAGGATATTGGAGCGCTGCTTGGCGGTGAGTTTGGCCCAGGCCGGGAACGCGCGCTCGGCGGCTTCCACCGCTTGTGTTGCTTCCGCGGTGCTCATTTTCGGCACCTTCGCAAGCTCCACGCCGTTGACCGGATTGGTCACGGGATTGGCCGGCGTGCCGGTCCAGGCGCCGTCGATGTAGCACTGCTCACGCAGCAGCGAGGGATCCTTCAGGCGGTCGCGCAGCGATGGCGCGGAGGCTTTCGAAGTGCGTGCGGCAGCGGTCGGGGACATGGCGTTGCTCCTCGGATGTTTCTTGGGATGTTGAGAAGCAATATAGGCTCAAACCGGCCGCAATGCATCGTCCGCCAACGCGCGGCAGCTTCAAGCAATTTTGAGGGCTAACCAAAAATTCAGCGGCAGGGCTAGTGTTCTCGTTCCGGGATGGTCCCAACGGGGATGGTCCCAACGGGTCGGCGCTTTGCGCGGACCCGCTGGCATCGCCCCGGAATGACAATTTCAAATCAGGCCGCGCCGCTCATATAGGCTTCGCGGCGGCCGATCATGCGCTCCGCCGCGGCCTTGGCGTCAGCCTTGGAGGTGGTCGCGCAGGTGCGGTATTCGAGTTCGGGTACGATCTCGGTGCGCCGCCCGAACCATGATTTGGAACCGACGGCGATCTGCGACAACGCCTGCGCAACATTGTCGACGGCACCGAATGAGTGCAGGGCACCGGTGCCCGCATAGCGGACTTCATAGATGCCAGGGGTAATCGGCGCCTCGATATTCTCGCCGCGCCCGGCCCGCGGATACCGTTTCCATTCACTCCATGTCGAGATCATTATTGTCCCTTCGCGGCCTTAAAAGCCGCTATCAATTTGATGAAATTTGCAGCCCGGCAGCGTCCGTTTTTGCTGCAATCTGAACGCTTTACTACCAAAATCGGCTCAAAGACTCGCCATAGAATCGAACATATCGCGGATGTTCGATTCAGTCATCGTTAATGCAAGGCAATTCACTGCAAAAAGTGGCAAGTGTGGCCACGAAGTCGCTCCAAAGTGACCATTTTCCGCGCCCTTCCGTAGCCGCATCACAAGGCCGCGACCGGGACGCACCAACCGATCACGGCCTTGCGAGCAGCTTCGGCCGGGAGGAAGATCGTTAACTTCAAAAAAAACAAATCGGGAGGTGCGCCATGCAAAGCAAAGCTCGGATCGATCAGGTTCTGCGTCAAAAAAGCGACGCCAACGAAATCCCCGGCGTGGTCGCGATGGCCGCGACCAGCAAGGAAGTGACCTACCAGGGTGCGTTCGGCAAACGCGACCTGTCCAAAGACGACGCCATGACGGCCGACAGCGTGTTCTGGATCGCCTCGATGACCAAGGCGGTCACGGCCGCCGGCGCGATGCAACTGGTGGAGCAGGGCAAGCTCTCGCTGGAAGCCCCAATCAGCAACGTGCTGCCCGATCTCGCCGCGCCGCAAGTGCTCGAAGGCTTCGATAGCCAAGGCGAGCCCAAGCTGCGGCCGGCCAGGAATCCGATCACGCTACGCCATCTCATGACCCACACCGCCGGCTTCTGCTACAATCTGTGGAACGGCGACATGGTGCAGTATCTGGAGAAAACCGGGCTGCCGGCCATCACGACCTGCCAGAACGATGCGCTGAAGACGCCGCTGACGTCCGATCCTGGTACGCGCTGGGAGTACGGCATCAATATCGATTTCGTCGGCAAGGCGGTGGAAGCGGCGAGCGGCAAGCGGCTCGATGCATATTTGCGCGATCATCTGTTCACGCCGCTTGGCATGACCGACACCGGCTTCAAGATCGGCGACGCGCAACGCAAGCGCCTGGTCGGCATGCATGCGCGCGGGCCGGATGGGCTAACGCCGATCCCGTTCGAACTCGAGCAGGATCCGGAATTCCACATGGGTGGCGGCGGGCTCTACAGCACCGCGGGCGATTACATCAGGTTCACCCAGATGATCCTCAACAAGGGCCGCGGCAACGGCAATCAGGTGCTTAAAGCCGAGACGGTTGCGACGATGGGACAGAACCACATCGGCGACCTCAACATGACCAAGATGATTTCGGCGCTGCCGGACTTCACCAACGATATCGATCTCTATCCCGACATGGCGAAGAAATGGGGGCTCAGCTTCCTGATCAATACCGCCAAGACTCCGGAGGGCCGCAGCCCCGGCAGCCTCGCCTGGGCGGGCCTCGCCAACACCTACTACTGGATCGACCCGGCGCGCGACGTCACCGGCGTCATCCTGATGCAGGTGCTGCCGTTCGGGGACAACAAGTGCCTGGAAGCGTTCGCGGGCTTCGAGAGCGGCGTCTATGCCGGGCTCGACGCCGCGCAGAAAGCCGCTTAGGCGCATGACCTCTTCCCGGCGTAATCGAACCGATTGCGCCGGGAAATGGCTCCCGACAGGCACATCATAATATCCCCAGCACGCGTGCTTCCACGCATGGAGAAGCCGACTTGACCGAAACAGCCGATAGTTATGTGTGTGGCGTCGCCGATGCACCGTTGCTGGGCGACACCATCGGACGCAGCCTCGATCGCGCGGCGCGGCGTTGGGCCGATCGCGAGGCGCTGGTTTCGCCAAGCCACGGGATCAGGTGGACATGGAAAGAACTGACGGAACGAGTCGATGCGCTGGCCGCGGGCTTTCTCGCGCTTGGCCTCGAACGCGGCGCGCGGATCGGCGTCTGGTCGCTCAACCGGCCGGAATGGACGCTGACGCAGTTTGCCGCCGCCAAGGCGGGGCTTATTCTCGTCACCATCAATCCCGCATACCGCTTGAGCGAGCTTGAATTCGCACTTGCCAAGGTCGGATGCGCCGCGATCGTTACGGCGACGGCATTCAAGACCAGCAACTACATGGAAATGCTCAACGCGCTGATGCCTGAACTGGCGAAAGCGCAGCCGGGCGACCTGCACGCGGCGCGGTTGCCGCACCTGCGCGCCGTGATCCAGGTCGGCGACCCGGCTTTTCCCGGCACGATTCCGTTCGAAGAGGTGACGCCGCTCGGCGGCGCGCGCCACCGGGATGCGCTGGCGGCGCTCGCCGAGACGTTGCAGTTCGACGATCCCGTCAACATTCAGTTTACCAGCGGCACCACCGGATCACCGAAGGGCGTCACGCTGACGCATCATAACATCCTCAACAACGGTTATTTCGTCGGCCGCGCGATGCGCCTGACCGAAAACGACCGCATCTGCATTCCGGTTCCGCTCTATCACTGCTTCGGCATGGTGATGGGCAATCTTGCGTCGGTCACGTTGGGCGCAACCATGGTCTATCCCGGCGAGGGCTTCGATCCGCTGGCGACGCTGCAGACGGTCGAGCGTGAGAAGTGCACGGCGCTCTATGGCGTACCGACCATGTTCATCGCCGAACTTGACCATCCCGAGTTTTCCAAATTCGATCTGTCGTCGCTGCGCACCGGCATCATGGCCGGCGCGCCCTGCCCGATCGAGGTGATGCGGCGCGTCAACGAACAGATGAACATGCGCGACATCACCATCGCCTACGGCATGACCGAAACCAGCCCGGTCAGCTTTCAGAGCGCGACCGACGATCCGCTGGAACGTCGGGTTTCCACCGTCGGGCGCATCCATCCCCATGTCGAGGTCAAGGTTGTCGATCTCGAGGGACGCGTCGTGCCACGCGGCGAACGGGGCGAACTGTGCACCCGCGGCTACAGCGTCATGCTGGGCTATTGGGACGAACCCGAAAAGACGACCGACGTGCTCGATGCCCAGGGGTGGATGCACACCGGCGATATCGCCATCATCGATTCCGAGGGTTATTGCAACATCGTCGGCCGCATCAAGGACATGGTGATCCGCGGCGGTGAGAACCTCTACCCGCGCGAGATCGAGGAGTTTCTCTTTCGTCATCCGAAGATCCTGGACGTTCAGATCTTCGGCGTCGCCGACGATCGTTACGGCGAGGAGCTCTGCGCATGGATCAGGCCGCGATCCGGCGAGACGCTGACCGCCGACGAGGTTCGCAGCTTCTGTCACGGGCAGATCGCGCACAACAAGATCCCGCGCTACGTCGAGTTCGTCGACGAATTTCCGATGACGGTCACCGGAAAGATCCAGAAGTTCATGATGCGCGAGACGGTCGAGGCGCGGCTCGGATTGAAGGCGGCGAAGACCGCGTGAAAAAAGATGCCGGCAGTACGGGACAGGCAGTCGTCGTGAGTGGACTTGGTGGGCGCACCGCCTTGCCCCATTAACGGTCGTCATACCCCGCGCATGCGGGGTATCCAGTACACCGCGGTTTCTCGGTTCCATCATTGACGTCTCTGGAATACTGGGTCGCCCGGCCATTTCGCGTGAAGACGCGCTTTGCGCTTTTGCCGGGCGATGACAATCGTGGGTGTGGCGCGTCCGCGTTCAATCACTTTCGCAGACATGACTCCGCGTTCTCGCGGCGCGGTCCGCCCGAGGTTTGCCCAAACGCTTCGCGCCTTGAAATCAGAGGGCGCGGGGAATGCCGGATGCGCGCTGCACCCGCGGTCTCGTGTGCAAGATGCACAAAGGAAAACGCACACGAGCATACAGGTTCAGCGGAGGCAATCCGACATTCCCTGCGCAATGGCTTTACGGCTTACTTCGTGCTCCCCGGCGATCGGGCTTGTTTGACACCGTCGCCTTCGGATATGGCCTATCCGCGCCCGGTCGGGCCGACATGCCTCCGAAGACTTGACGCCAACCACTGAGGCGTCAGGACCACACGACTTCACCGTACGCAGCAGCACCGTTCGTCTGCGCGCCGTTTGATCGCTCACGGATCCCTAACGAACCCGCCCTGCCATCACGTGTCACGCCTGACGCTGCCGCGTCCACCGCATCCCGCCCCGCGTCTCTGACGATCCGGATACGCCCCTCTGTGGGACAGGATAGGGAGAATTCTAGATGTGATTTGGGGTAAGTGGGAACAGAAATATTTTTCGGAAAACCAGAAATAAGACTCGACAACCCTGCCGACAAACCGCCCGACGGGCAAATCACTGGCGTTGGAGGCTTCGGTAAATCACGCTGTATTGTGCGATACGCGTTCAAACCGGACCTTCGCTCAGTGCCTTGGCCACGTTGCGGAAACGATCGAGCGCCAGCTCCAGGCTTTCGACAATCTCGGCGGACCAGCAAGGTTTCCAGCGGGAAGCGTTTGAATTTTTCAGACTCCTCCTTGCTTCGACAGCTTGTCGAGCAGTTTTACGTAGGTGGCATTCAGCTTCTCGCCTGAAAGATCCTTGATGTCGCTCCAGCGCGCGCCATCCGGCAACATGGAGGCTTCGCCGATCCGGGTGACGCGCTCCTCGTCCATCTTGAGGAAGAGGAGGTAAGAGATCTGGCTGATATAGGCCTGATAGGAGACGCCCTGATCGCGCAGCACGTGGGCAAAATTCCAGACTTTTGCGACAAGGCTTTGCGCGTTCATGCGGCACTTTCCAGAAACGGATTGACGATGGTGAGCCCGCCGATGGTGCGGCCGTGCTGCATGCCTTCGCTGTAGAGGGTGTCGCAGCCCGCCTCGATTGCCGAGGCGACGATCAGCGCATCGTAGAATGACAAACCATGATCGCGGGCCAGCAATACCGCGTTTCCGTGCGTGTTCAGAGTGATGGGTACGACATCATCGAGCGAGGCATGAAATAGCCCGAGCGCGAGTTCGATCTGCGGCCAGTCGTGGCGAAGTTTACCCCGCGCAACATGCACGAACTCGTTCAGCACCTGAACGCTTGCAAGGCCACCGCGACCCAGGCAGTCGGCGGCCTGTTGTTTTTTCGCATCCGAGGTCGCGGCGTAGACCAGAATGTTGGTATCGAAAAACGCCTTCACCGCTCGTTCGCCTCGTCCCGATCGAATTTGTAATCGGGAGGAAGGGTCCAGTTGAGGGTGGCCAGGAGCTCAAGCGCCGCCTTGCGCCGGTCTTCCTTCTGCACAACCAGCGTTCGTTCGACCACATCGACGATGGTGAGTTCGTCGCCGGCACTGAGGCCCATCTTCTCGACCAGCGTTTTGGGCAGCCGCACGGCCAGGCTGTCGCCCCATTTCGAAACCTGCATCGCAGCCCTCTCTTCGTGGACCCTTTGCGGGTGCGCCCACGTCTGGCTGGCACGGTTGATCCGGTCGCCTGCAGCCGCGCCAGCAACACGCTGGCGGGCTCATCAGTGGGGTCCTGCGGGACGAGGCGGCCCTCGAAGGCGGCCTTGAGGATGGATTGCTTGAGCCGGGCGACATCGGCGGCTTCCGTGTCGAATACGGCTAGGCCCAATTCACGACTATCAACCCCGGCACCCGCTCGAATTCGCCTACATTGGCAGTGACGAGCGTCAGCCCCCTGCGGAGAGCCTGTGCAGCGATCAGCACGTCGTAATTCCCGATCGGGATTCCCAACGGTTTCAGATGCGCACGGATGAATCCGGCCTCGCGCGCATCCTCCGCGTCGAACGGTAGCACGACTATCTCCGCGCTAAGAAAGCGTTCAATACGGTCAATGTTCTCGGCGATGCGAGTGCTTTTCGCCGCGCCGTACCACAATTCGTGCAGCGATGGCGCAGGCAGGGCAACGGGACCGCGCGTCAGCGCCTCCGCGAGGCGATCGACCACCCGCGGCGGCCTGCCGTTAAGCGCCGCGATCGCAACATTGGTATCGATGCAGATCACGCCAAGGCGGCCGGGTCATCATCGTCGAGGATGGTGCCTTGTTCGCGACCGTCCTCCATGAAGGGAATATTCCGGTATTCCTCGAGCATCGCGCGCCAAGCCCCTGCATCGAACGGCTTCTTCTCGATCGGCTCCAGTACCACCTTGTCGCCGACCTTGCTGACCCGCACCTCGCTGCCCTCGAAGCGAAACTCCTTGGGCAATCGTACGGCCTGGCTGCGGCCATGCATGAACAATTTGGCGGTTGCACTCATGATCCGCCTCCTCCGAAATGCTGGTAGATATCATTGGTATATATCACGCGACCAGCGTATCTGTCAATTCATCCAGCAGCGAGGGCAGCCGCGCGCCGAACACGCACCAGCATCACGATGTCAGCCGGCGTTCCGGCCGGATTGCCGCGTACCTTGTCGGAGGCGAGGCGCTTGTAGGCGCGCCAGATGTCGACGGGTTCGAGCAGCCAGGGCGGGCTGCCGCCGGTTGCTCGGTCAGTGGGCGTTTCGCAAGCCGGACTCGCGGAAACTCCCCTCACCCGAAATTCCCGCTGCGAATTTCGACCTCTCCCCGCATCCGCCTTCGCCCGAAGGCGGATGCGGCGGACAAGAGCGGGGAGAGGTGAAGAAAGCGCTACACCGGCAATCCGTTCTGGCGCGCCAGTTCCTTCAGCGAGGTCTGCGGCCGCGCGCCGATGTGCTGAATCACTTCGGCCGCCGCGAGCGCCCCTAACCGCCCGGCAGCCTCAAAGCCCACGCCGCGCACCAGGCCGAACAGAAATCCGGCGGCGAACAGGTCGCCGGCACCGGTGGTGTCCACGATTTTGTCGATTGGAAAGGCCGGCACCGCGGTGACGCCGTCTTTCGAGGCCACCACGCAACCCTTTTCGCCGCGGGTGACGACCGCGAGCTTCGCGTCGCTGCGCAATTGCGTGAGCGCGGTGTCGAAATCCGCGGTCTCGTACAGCGAGTGCAACTCGGCCTCGTTGGCGAAAACCAGATCGACCGTGCCATTGCGCATCAGATCGAGAAATTCGCCGCGATAACGATCCACGCAAAACGAATCCGACAGCGTCAGCGCGACCTGGCGACCGGCGTCATGCGCGATGGTCGACGCCTTCACGAAGGCCTCCTTCGCGCTCTTCGGATCCCAGAGATAACCCTCCAAATACAGAATCGCGGAAGCGGCAACCTGCGCGGCGTCGATATCACCAGGCATCAGCTCCTGCGCCGCGCCCAGATACGTGTTCATGGTGCGCTCGCCGTCCGGCGTCACCAGAATGTAGGAGCAGCCGGTGGCGGGGCCATCCGACGCCGGTTTGGTCTCGAATGCGACCTGCGCGGCGCGGATGTCATGTGTGTACAAACGGCCGATCTGGTCGTCCCTGACCTTGCCGACATAGGCCGCCCGCGCGCCCAGATTGGCGACGCCGACAATGGTGTTGGCCGCCGAACCGCCGGACATCTCGATCGCCGGACCCATATCCTGATAGATCGACAGCGCGCGGGCCTCGTCGATCAGCGCCATGCCACCCTTGGTCATGCCGTGACGGCTAAGAAAGCTCTCGTCGGTCTGCACCAATATGTCGAAAATCGCATTGCCGATCCCGAGAACATCGTATTTCGCTGAGGTCATTTACTAAGTCCTGTTGCGGCAATTGCGATTGCGCGGAAAATCCGGTCCAAGTCGGGTGAGAAGGTGCAGCGGCCTATCACGATCAACCCTGCGCCAGCAAGCGGCGCGGTATAGAAGCCCTTATGATCCGTTCCTTCCTCACCGTTTCCACGGGCACGCTTTCCTCGCGGCTGTTGGGATTCGTGCGCGACGCCATGATCGCGGCGCTGCTCGGTACAGGCCCGGTCGCGGATGCTTTCCTGGTGGCGTTTCAACTGGTCAATGTCGTGAGAAGGTTGTTGTCGGAGGGCGCGCTGAACGCTGCATTGGTGCCGGCCTGGCTGCGCGTGCGCGAGGCCGAGGGCGCCATCGCGGCGGCGGCGTTCGCAGGACGCGTGCTGGGCACCGTCAGCGCGGCGCTGATCGCGGCGGCGGCATTGATCGGCCTGTTGATGCCAGTTGTCATGACGGCTCTCGCGCCGGGCTTTGCCGGACAGCCGACGCTGCAACTGGCCGTGGCCGATGCCCGCCTGATGCTGCCTTATCTCGCCTTCGCGGGCCCGGTCACGGTGATGATGGCGCTGTTGAACGCGCAAGCCCGCTTCGCGCTGACGGCGTTCTCGCCGCTTCTGTTCAACATCGCGCTGATCGGCGTGATGATCGCGCTGCTCGGCCGGCACCAGGACCCTCGTGATACCGCGCGCATCATAGCCGCCACGATCGGCATCGCCGGGCTGTTGCAGTTGCTGATTCTGCTATGGCGCCGCGGCGCCGGCAGCATCGCAACACCGCTGCGCATCGCGTTCGATCCGCAGATGCGCGGCTTTCTCGGCAAGGCGATCCCGGGCATGATCGCCAGTTCAGGACCGCAACTGCTTGTCGTCGCCGGGGCGATCATTGCGTCGGCATCGCCATCGGCGGTGTCGTGGCTGTATTTCGCCAACCGCCTGATCGAGCTGCCGCTCGGCATTGTCGGCGTCGCCATGGGCACCGTGCTGGTGCCCGAACTGACGCGCGCGCTGCGCGGCGACGATCGGGCAGCGACGATGCACGCCGAGTCGCGCGGCCTCGAACTCGCTGTTGGCTTGGCTTTGCCGGCGACACTGGGACTGATCGTGCTGAGCGAGCCGATCGTACGGATGCTGTTCGAACACGGCGTATTCACCGCTGCCGATACCCTGGCAACCGCGCATGCCCTGATGCTGCTGGCGCTCGGCCTGCCCGCCCATGTTCTGGTCAAGGCGCTGTCGCCGGCATTTTTCGCGCGCGACGATACGCTGACGCCGCTGTTGGTGACGCTCACGGGATTTGCGGTCGCGATCGTTTGCGGCCTGGTACTCAGCCGAGTGTTTGGCGCCGGCGGCATCGCCGCCGGTATCGCGCTCGGGGCCTGGAGCAGCGCGCTGGCGTTGATAGGGCGTGGTGCTGCGACATTCGGCTTTTCAATCGATGCGGTGGCACGCCGGCGGCTGCCGCGCATCGTGGCGGCCGCGCTGGCGATGGGTGGGCTGCTGTGGCTGACGGGCGCGTTGGAGCGCGCGCTTACCGCCGGCATGCATTCAATCGCGCAGGCCGCTCTCGTAGGTATGCTGATTGTGGGTGGAATGGCGATTTACGCCCTGCTTCTGGCCCTGTTTGGCGTACTCAGTTGGCGCGAAGCGGCGAGCGCGATCCGACAAACCACGGCCCCCGACTTGCGCACCTGACCCCCTCATGGCAATGGACGGCGCATGGCGCCTATGGCAATGGACGGCGCGCGGCGCCTGTGGGCAATGGACGTCGCGAAACAGGCACGCGCGGGAAGCTGACAATGGCATTCGTTGAACGGGTTTTTTCAGGCGTCCAGCCGACGGGCAATCTGCATCTCGGCAATTACCTCGGCGCGATCGTCAATTTCGTGAAGCTGCAGGAGACCCATAACTGCCTGTATTGCGTGGTCGACATGCACGCGCTGACCCAGCCGGTGGAGGTGTGGGGCGGCCCGGCCGAACTCGCGCGCAACACCCGCGAAGTCACCGCGGCCTTCATCGCCAGCGGCATCGATCCGAACAAGCACATTGTCTTCAACCAGAGCCAGGTGTCCGGACATGCGGAACTGGCGTGGATCTTCAATTGCGTGGCGCGGGTCGGCTGGCTCAACCGCATGACGCAGTTCAAGGAAAAGGCCGGCAAGGACCGCGAGAACGCCTCGGTGGGTCTCTACGATTATCCGGTGCTGATGGCGGCCGACATTCTGCTCTATCGCGCGACCCACGTGCCGGTCGGCGAGGACCAGAAGCAGCACCTCGAGCTTTCGCGGGACATCGCGCAGAAATTCAACAATGATTTCGGCGACTCGATCCGCGGCCACGGCTTTGACGATGGATTGTTCTTCCCGCTGCCGGAGCCGCTGATCACGGGTCCCGCGACACGGGTGATGTCGCTGCGCGACGGCACCAAGAAGATGTCGAAGTCCGATGCGTCGGACAATTCGCGCATCAATCTCACCGACGATGCCGACACCATCGCGCAGAAGATCCGCAAGGCGAAGACCGATCCGGAGCCGTTGCCGTCGGAGCAAAAGGGTCTCGAGACCCGCCCCGAGGCCGACAATCTCGTCGGCATCTATGCCGCGCTATCGGGCCGCTCCAAAGCCGAGGTGCTGGGCGAATTCGGCGGCGGGCAGTTTTCGAATTTCAAGAACTCGTTGGTCGAACTCTGCGTCGCCAAACTGGCGCCGATCGCCGCCGAAATGAAACGGCTGGTCGCTGATCCCGGCCATGTCGATTCGATCCTGGTCGACGGCGCCGACCGTGCCCGTGCCATCGCCGCCGAAACGATGAGCGCGACGAAGGATATCGTCGGTTTCGTTCGCAAGCGCTAGTTCCATCGCTTTTGCTATAATTACCGCAGCGCACAGCCTGGTGTCGCCGCTTGTCGAGGATGGCCGCGCCGTGGCAGCATGCGGCCTGCTTGGCGCAGCACCGGGACATGCATGACCACCCAGCGACGAAGCTACGAAACGGGTCACAAGCCAAAATGTCTGGTTATTGTCGACGACACCGCGGAATGGGACCGCGCCGTCTACTATGCCAGCCGCTGGGCGATCCGGGTCGGCGGCGGCGTGGTGATGCTGCGAGTGATCGAGACCGAGGACCAGAACCAGCAATGGCTCGGGGTCGCCGACATCATGCGCGCCGAGGCCCACGAGGCCGCCAATGCCGCGCTTGATCGCGCGGCCGGCCGCGCCAACGGGATCGCCGCGATCACCCCTGAACGCGTGATCCGGGAGGGCGATCCGACCGAGCAGATCCTCGACGTTATCGACAAGGACGTCGATATCTCGATGCTGGTGCTGGCCGCCAACCCGGGGGCGGAGGGCCCCGGCCCGATCATCGCCATGATGACCAGCGCGGTCGGCTCGTTCCCGATTCCGGTCACCATCGTGCCCGGGGATCTGAGCGACCAGGATATCGACGCGCTATCGTAGGCCCCTGATGTACTTGCGGAACTGCTGGTCTGCGCCTCTTGACCGTGCGTTTGCGGTCGCCATCTGCTAAGGGTCACTCACGCGCCGGCCTTGAACCGGCGACGCCGGAGAAAATCAATGTTCATCCAGACCGAAGCCACGCCCAATCCCGCCACCCTGAAGTTCATCCCCGGCCGCGCCGTACTCGACAGCGGTACCATGGAATTCGTCAACCGCGAGGCCGCCGCGCGCTCGCCGCTCGCCGAGAGACTGTTCGGCGTCGCCGGTGTCACCAGCGTATTTTATGGCTCCGACTTCGTCACCGTGACCAAGGACGACAGCGACTGGCAGCATCTCAAGCCGGCGATCCTCGGCGCCATCATGGAGCACTATATGTCCGGCGCGCCGCTGCTGGCCGACGGCAGCGTTGGAAGCGACGAGGCCGCCGACGAGGAAGACGAGTTCTTCAACGAGGCCGACGCCGAGACGGTCGCGACCATCAAGGACCTGATCGAAACCAGGGTGCGCCCGGCGGTCGCCAGCGACGGCGGCGACATCACTTTTCGCGGCTTCAAGGACGGCATCGTCTACCTCAACATGAAGGGCTCCTGCGCGGGCTGCCCGTCATCCACCGCGACGCTGCAGCACGGCATCCAGAATTTACTGAAGCATTTCGTGCCCGACGTGGTCGAAGTCCGGCCGGTATAGATCTCATCCCTGCGTAACGGCTTCGCCGTTATCGCTGGAGGAGCCCGCTCCTTGCGGGCGTCTCGAAGGGTGAGCGCGGCAAAGGCACGGACTCTCAACCTCATGGTTCGAGACGGCGCACCGGACAGCGCAAGTGCGCTGCCGGGAGAGCGCCTCCTCACCATGAGGCGTGTTTGTGAGGCGGCAACCTAGCGTCATCGGTTGTGGCTGATATAACAAGCCCATGCTCATCCTCGCCATCGACACCGCGCTGGATGCCTGCTCCGCGGGCGTTCTCGATACCGACGCCGGTAAATTGATAGCGCAGGAATCGCAACCAATGAAGCGCGGTCATGCCGAAGCCCTGATGCCGCTGATCGCGCGAGTCATCAGGCAAGCCGGCATCGCGTTCGCATCCTTTGACCGCATCGCGGTGACCACCGGCCCCGGCAGCTTTACCGGGTTGCGCGTCGGACTCTCCGCCGCGCGCGGCATTGCACTCGCCGCCAACAAACCGGTGGTCGGGCTGACCACGCTGACGGCCTATGCCGCGCCTGTGGTCAGCGAGAACGCCGAACAACCGGTCATCTCCGCCATCGATGCGCGGCACGATCAGGTATACTTTCAGGTGGTGAGCGGTGATGGCAGTTCGTTGATCCGGCCACGCGTCGCGTCGATCGAAGAGGCGTTGCGCGCGTCGCGGTTCTGCGCGCCGCATCTGGTCGGCAACGCCGCCGGAATTCTCGCCGACCGCTGGCCGACGGATGCGCTGCCGCCGTTCAGGGTCGATGCGCAGCCGGCGCCGGATATCGTTTGGGTGGCGTGGTTGGGAGCCGCGGTTAATCCGGATACCGCGCCGGCCCGGCCGTATTATCTGCGCGCGCCCGACGCCAAGCTTCCCAAGGATATGCTGCAGAAAGCCTCGCAGCCTCAAACGCCATGATCAACCATGTAAGTCGCTGGCTGTCTGGTCTGTGGCGCGGCAGCGCGGCGGTGGTTGAGCCCGCTACCCCGCGCGACGCGCCCAAACTCGCCGAGATTCACGGCGATTCGTTTCACCGCGGATGGGGTGAGGGTGAATTTGAGAGCATGCTGACCGAGCGGAACACACTGGTTCACCGCCTCAGGCTCGGACGGAAGATCATCGGCTTTGCGGTGTCGCGCGTGGCAGCCGACGAGGCCGAAATATTGTCGATCGCCGTCGCTGCGAACCAGCGCGGCCGTGGCCTGTCGCGCAATCTGTTGCTGACGCATCTCGGTCATCTCGCCGGCCGCGGCGTGCGCAAGGTATTCCTGGAAGTCGAGGAAAATAATCAGCCGGCGCGGCGGCTTTATGAACGGGCCGGATTTGCCGTCGCCGGGCGTCGGGAACGTTACTACCGGGAGGCGAATGGGGAACAATTGAACGCACTTCTGATGCGCCGCGACTTGTCGTAACGCCCGCGCGGTGGCACAACAGGCCTCGTTGCAAGGCAGAAAATCATGACCGCACTGAAGTCCCCGTCCGCGCTCAAGGCCACCGGTATCGAAGCGCGCTGCGCCGCGACCGGCATGCGCATGACCGAACAGCGCCGGGTCATTGCGCGCGTGCTGGCGGAGGCTTTGGATCATCCCGACGTCGAGGAACTGTATCGCCGCTGCGTCGCGGTCGATGACAAGATATCGATCTCGACGGTGTATCGAACCGTCAAGCTGTTCGAAGATGCCGGTATCATCGAGCGGCATGATTTTCGCGAGGGCCGCGCCCGCTATGAACAGATGCGCGACAGCCATCACGACCATCTGATCAATCTGCGCGACGGCAAGGTGATCGAGTTCACCTCCGAGGAGATCGAGAAGCTGCAGGCCGAAATCGCCCGCAAGCTCGGCTACAAGCTGGTCGATCACCGGCTGGAGCTGTATTGCGTCCCGCTGGACGATGACAAATCCTGACCGCGTGCCGGGGCCGCGTTAACGTTTGACGATATGCGGCAATTGCCCGATCTGATCGCGCAAATCGGCCAAAAGCCGGCCCTCGTTGCTGGATTTCCGGCACCATAGCCTATAACTAGATGGTGCGCCGCAATGGCGCCATCTCAACCCAGCATTCAGGTTCCATGAACCCGCCGCGCAAGCTGCATATCAAGTCATATGGTTGTCAAATGAATGTCTACGATGCGCAACGCATGGTGGACACGCTGGCGCCTGAAGGCTTTGTCGAGACATCAAGCGTGGATGACGCGGATCTGGTGATCCTCAACACCTGCCACATCCGGGAAAAGGCATCCGAGAAGGTCTACTCGGAACTGGGGCGATTGCGCGTCGCCAAGGATGAAGCCGCGCGCCATGGCCGCCATATGAGCATCGCGGTGGCCGGCTGCGTCGCGCAGGCCGAGGGCAATGAGATCATCCGCCGCGCACCGGTGGTCGATGTGGTGGTCGGGCCGCAAAGCTATCACCATCTGCCGCAACTGCTGGCCCGCGCGAAGAGCCACGGTCGCGCGCTGGAGACCGAATTCCCGGTCGACGACAAGTTCGGGTTCCTGGCGCCGCCGAAGCCGGAAGCAATCCGCGCGCGCGGCATTTCATCCTTCGTCACCGTGCAGGAAGGCTGCGACAAGTTCTGCACCTTCTGCGTGGTGCCCTATACGCGCGGCGCGGAAGTGTCGCGCCCGGTCGCAAAGATCGTCGACGACGTGCTTCGGCTCGCCGACAACGGCGTGCGCGAAATCACTCTGATCGGACAGAACGTCAATGCCTATCACGGCGAGGGACCTGACGGACGAACGTGGTCGCTCGGCACCTTGCTGCATCGCCTCGCCGATATTCCCGGTATCGTTCGCCTGCGTTACTCGACCAGCCATCCCCGCGATGTCGAGGAGTCGCTGATCGCGGCTCATCGCGACCTGCCGGCCCTGATGCCGTTCGTGCACCTCCCGGTGCAGTCCGGTTCCGACCGGATTCTTGCCGCGATGAACCGCAAACATACCGCCGACGATTATCGCCGCGTCATCGACCGGTTCCGCGCCGCACGGCAAGATATTGCATTTTCATCGGATTTTATCGTGGGTTTCCCCGGCGAGACCGAGGAAGATTTTGCCGCGACCCTCGCGCTGGTCCGGCAAATCGGCTACGCTGGCGCCTATTCGTTCAAGTATTCGCCGCGGCCCGGAACGCCGGCGGCGGACATGCGGGAGACGGTGTCAGCGGGTGAGATGGACGAGCGATTGGTGCGGCTCCAGGGATTGATCGACAGCCAGCAATCGGCCTTCAATGCGGCGACGATTGGCAACACCGTGGACGTGCTGTTCGAACGCGCAGCCCGCAATCCCGGCCAGATCGTCGGCCGCACCGCCTATCTGCAGCCGGCGCATGTGATGGCCTCGGTGGATATTATCGGACAGGTGTTGCCGGTGGCCATCGAAAGCCTCGAGCGCTACAGCCTGCTTGGTGAGCTCGCAGACCCCCCGCATGCGCGGCCCTCGCCACCTGCTTTTTCTCAAATGACCATTTCTTCTCAAACGACGACGGGAGCCTGAACCCTTGCCAAAAAGCGCATCGGATTCGTCTTCGCTCGCTCCCAGCCGCAAACTCGACCGCGACATGCAAATCCCGCCTGAAACGCAGGTCGTGATCGACTTCGACGACAATCGCGCAGCCTCGGCGCTGGTTGGACCCTACGGACAAAACCTGGCGCTGATCGAGCGCCGGCTCGGCGTCGTGGTCGATTCGCGCGGCAATCACATCACCATCGCGGGATCGCGCGACGGCTGCGACGCCGCGCGCCGCGTGCTGGAGACCCTGTATGCCCAGGCGACCCAGGGTCACGACCTCGCCCAAGGCGATGTCGAGGGCGCGATCCGCGCCGTGATCGCGCAAGGCTCGCTGTTCGAATTCGACGCCAAAGCCGTGCGGTCGTCGTTCGAGACCATCAACCTGCGCAAGCGTCCAGTGCGGGCGCGCACCGCCGCGCAGGATTCCTATATCCGCGCGCTCAAGCGCCACGAACTGGTGTTCGGTATCGGTCCGGCGGGCACCGGCAAGACCTGGCTCGCGGTAGCGCAGGCCGCGCAGTTGTTCGAACGCAAGGAAGTCGATCGCATTATCCTGTCGCGGCCCGCGGTCGAGGCCGGCGAGCGGCTCGGCTTCCTGCCCGGCGATCTGCGCGAGAAAGTCGATCCCTATCTGCGCCCGATCTATGATGCGCTGTACGACCTGATGGATTCACGGATCGTCGAGCGCGCGCTGCAGACCGGTGAAATCGAGATCGCGCCGCTCGCCTTCATGCGCGGTCGTACCCTGACCAACGCCGCCAT
>DATHHQ010000767.1:0-7152 GCA_035490095.1 Bradyrhizobium sp. | reverse complement strand
CCGTCACGTCGGCCTCGATGAAGGACGCGCGGGCGCCGGCGCCCTCGCACGCCGCGATCGCGCGACGGCCACGCTCGGTGTCTCGTCCGATGATCGCAACGTTGGCGCCGCGCCGCGCGAAGGCGAGCGCGGTCGCCTGTCCGATCCCCGAGGTTGCTCCGGTGATCAGGACGGTCTTGTTCGCGAGCGACGCTGAGTTTGCGCGGTGTGCGGCCGGATCAAACATCGCTAAGTCCCTGCTGCCTTGACCGTCATGCGGCGCTCGAACTCTCTCACACACCCTCAAGAGCGATACGCAGGCGCCTGTTGTGCCGGCCCTTGTTTTCGATCTTCAGGATATGCAGCGGGCGTGACGCGCCGGTCGACGTGAGATGTGTGCCGCCGCAGGCCTGGCGATCGAGGCCGGCGATCTCGATAATGCGGATCTTGCCATCGGCGGTGGGCGGCGGCGCGACCGAGCGCGACCGGATCAGTCCCGGTTCGTCCAGGCTCTCTGTTTCGCTGACGAATGTCTGACGAACCGAAAGATCCTGACGGATCGCGTCGTTGATGGCGGGCTCCAGCGCCCGCAAGCGCTCGTTGTCTGCCTCCGGCAGATCGAAGTCGATACGCGCCGTACCGTCGTTGTTCATCTGAACACCGGTCACAAGCGCGCCGTTGAAGCCTTGATAGACCAGCGCGTTGACGATGTGCAAATCGGTATGCAACTCACGCATGAGCTGACGAAACACGGGATCCACCGCCGCCTCGACGCCGCCCGCGAGTTCGACGGGATCGGCCAGCAGATGCCAGAGCTTGCCATCCTGCACCTCAAACCCGGTCACCGCGATTTCGCCACCGCCCGATCGGATGACGCCCTGGTCGGGGAGCTGACCGCCGCCACCGGGGTAAAACGGCGTTGCCGCAAGCAGGACCGCCCCTGGCCGCGTCGAGACGATCTCGGTTTCGAGGCACAAGACCTCCGGATTCTCGTGACAAAAGTAGAGCGCCATTACAGCTGCCCGTTTCGCTGTTGGGCCTTCGCGATCAGCCAAGGCGGCGCTCGATAGTGGGCGAGGCGGGCGATCGGTTATTGGCCGAAATTGCTCGGGCGGTCGGCCATGGCGGCACGCACCCACTGCAGCGGGGTGATGCCATAGGTGCGCTTGAAGTGGTTCGTCAGGGCGCTCTGATCGTAGAAGCCGGCGGCGAGTGCGGATTCGGCCAAGTTGGCGCCACGCCGCATCTCCCGGATCGCCGCCTTCAGCCGGACCTGCGTCAGGTAGGCGTGCGGCGTCAGGCCGACCGTTCGCTTGAACAAGCCGATCAGCTGAAACGGTGTGAGGTCAACGATCCGCCCCATCGCCTCGAGGGTCAGTTGCTCGCGGTATCGATCCTGCATCAACGCTTGGATGGACGAGACGGCGCCGCGGTCGCGGGACGCGACCGGAATGCGCTCCCCCCTGCTGCCGTGCCTGCGAAACAGCCGACCGAGACTTCCGACAAGAGTTTCGCACGCGAGGAAGGCGTCCGTGCCCTGCTGCAGCGCGCGGTGAAGATCGAGAAAGGCCTCAATCAAGTCGATGTCGCGGAATACGTTGGCCGTGAAGTACGGGACGGTGTCAATCCCAAGAGTTTCGCTCAAGCTCTCCAGCGCGGTTTCAGCCAAATAGAGGCCGCGATAGCGCCAGCGCGCACTTCGCGCCATGCGCCCTGAATGCGGCTCGGTCGGATTGAACACCAGAAGCACCGAGGTTGAGGCTTCGTTGACTTCGCCGCGGCTTCTGAATTCCGATCCGCCGGCTTCGGTGACGGCAACCACCAGGGCTTCGTGGCTATGCGGCGCGTAATCGTGAGCCGTGAAGTCGGCGCATAGGCAACTCAGACCCGCGAGATGCGGGTCATTCCAGTATCGGGTGGTGTTGCGGCGATCGACGCGGGCCAAGACTGCTCTCCGCCCTCGAATGTATCACCAATGCCAGGCGCTCGCGAACGCCCCTAATCGAGCCGGGAAGGGGCAATGACGAGCGTCATGTCAGCGCCTCGCGGAAAACTGCCGAAAGCGCGATTCGGCAGGCCGGCCAGGCGCGACGAAGGCCGGCGTTGCGGCCGCACCCGATGCAAGCCCCGTCTCCGCGAGGAACCTCACCCCCGCGCGACGCGCTGGCGAGAGCCTGGCCGGTACGCGAGCCGGGTGTGGCCGGCGCAATAGGGCAGGCCTTCGATCGGCGTGTTGCCGCAGAAACAGAAATCCTCGGCGCCGGGGGTGTTGATCGGCCAGCGGCATCTCGCCTCGCTCAATTCGAGCAACGAGCAGGTGTGTCCGTTGTGGATCGGCTCGTCGACGGCCACAGGCTCAGGCTCGGCGTACAGCGCCCGCAGCAGCTGATATTGGAGCCTTGGTACCGTTCTCGAGCGGCCTTGTGCCTTCGCGGCACTCTTTCGCTCCGTGCGTGGTGCATCGCTGCGCTTATCGCGCGTCAGATTGAGCCGGGAGAGTTTGCCGATCACCGCGTTGCGGCTCACCCCGATGTCGCAGGCAATTTCGCGGCAGGTCAGTCCGGCTTCAAAGCGGTTCTTCAGGAGTTCGATGCGTTCTACAGTCCAGGTCGGTTCGTTGGCGAGCATGTCATTGGTTCCCCAAGCTACGAGTGATCATTCCGAATTCTTCGGCCTCGCTGTCGTCCGAACCGCCGCGCCCCCAAGGTTTCCGTTCAAGGCTTCCATTCAAGGTTCCCGTTCAGGGTTCCCTTCATGGCGTCTTCCCATTGTCGCGGATCGCAAGCAGCCCATCCTTGATGGCGAGCCGAATGCCTTCCTCGATCAGGGTCCTTGCTACGCCGGGTACGCTGGTGCCGTGGGTGCCCTGTCTCACCAGTTTTTCGAGATAAGAGATGGTCGAGAGCGCCAACGTTACGGGAACACGGTCGGTTTCGGCTTTTTCTGTGGCCATATAAAAAACTAGCCTTTAACGGGTGTACTTAAAAGTAACGATTTAGAGTCTATTAGGATTCATTTGCGAGTGAAACCAGGACTCGATTTTTCTCTGTAATTTTGGTGAATCCCTGATTTCATTAGCAAATTTGTCCGCGCGCGGGGATCGCTGGAAGCGGAAGACCAAAAGGGGAGTGGTGATACGCGGCGCTGCCACAGTTTTCGCGTTGCGGACCGAGCTTGCCCGTCACCTTCCAAAGCGGTTTTTCAGAAGCGGGTCGGGTGGGTCAGCAACCGCGGATACGCCAACGTGCCGGCCATGACGTGGGGCGCGGTTCGACAGGTTTGCGTGCAAGCCAATCGGTGTTCACGCCAAGCTGTTCGTAATCGCTCGCGCTTGGCGGAGCTATCCTGGCTGTCCTGGCATCGCCCAATTCCCTGATGTCTTTCGGGTAACGCGATACGGTAATAAAAGGCCAACGACCCGAACAACGCGCGAAGTTCTCGCCCCGCTGCGCGACCGCAGGTGAAGCAAAGCATGTATCCAGATTCGAAGTCGCGTTCCCAACAACTCTACGATCGTGCTTTGGCGAGCCTGCCCGGCGGCAATAGCCGCACCACCGTATTCATGAAGCCTTATCCGATCTATGCCGCGCGGTGAGGGTTGCAGGGTCTGGGATGTCGACGGCAATGAATATATCGACTGCATCAATAATTTTACCTCGCTGATCCATGGCCACGCGCACCCGTCGCTGGTGGAAGCGGCCGCGCACCAGCTTGCGCTTGGATCGGCGTTCGGGCTGCCGACCGAGTCCGAGATCGATCTCGCGGAACTGCTGGCGTCGCGATTGCCCTCGGTGGAGCAGGTGCGGTTCGCAAATTCGGGCACCGAGGCGGTCATGATGGCGCTGAAGGCCGCGCGCGCCTTTACCGGCCGTCCGAAAATCGCCAAATGCGAGGGCGCCTATCATGGCTCCTACGACTACGCCGAAGTGAGCCTTGATCCGACACCCGAGGCGTGGGGCCGCAATGCTCCGGTTTCGGTCGCCTACGCCAAGGGCACGCCGGAAAATGTGTTGTCCGATGTCGTGACCATCCCCTTCAACGATGCGGAAGCTGCCGTCAGCCTGATCCGCGAGCACGGCCCCGAGCTTGCCTGCGTGCTGGTCGATCCGATGCCGAACCGCGCCGGCCTTGCGCCCGCTGACAAGACCTATCTCGATGCGCTGCGCCAGGTCACCCGCGAGGTCGGCGCGCTGTTGATCTTCGATGAGGTCATCACGTTCCGCCTGGGCTATCGCGGCGCGCAAGGGTTGTGGAATATCGATCCTGATCTGACGACGCTGGGAAAGATCATCGGCGGCGGCTTTCCGGTGGGCGCGATCGCTGGCCACACGCAATTCATGGCGGTGTTCGATCCCCGGTCCGGCAAGCCGGCGCTGCCGCACGGCGGGACCTTTTCCGCCAATCCCGTGACCATGCGCGCGGGCCTTGCGGCGATGCAATTGCTCGACGAGCCGGCATTCGCACGTCTCGACGCCATCGGGGAGGCGGTCCGCACCGGCATAAACCAGGCCTTCCGCCGCAGTGGCGTACCGGGCGGCACCGTCGGGCTTGGGTCGTTGCTGAAAATCCATTTTGCCGATCGTCCGATCCGCGACTATCGATCGGCCTATCTGACCGAACAGGAGGCGCAGCGTCAGGTCGTCTTTAGTCGCGGGCTTCTCAATCGGGGCGTGCTGGCCGCGGGCTATGGATTGATGGCATTGTCGACGCCGATGACCGATGCCGATGTCGACGCGATCGTCGCGGCGGCGTCGGACGCGCTGGCGGAAGTAGCTGCCTCGGTCTGACCAACGTCACTTCATCAACGCGAAGTTTTCGCCAGCAGGAACGTATGTCCCCCAAGATCGATCCCATCACGCGATCCGTCGTTCAGCATCGTCTGAGCTCGATCGTGAAGGAAATGGGCGAAGCCATGCTTCGCACCTCCTATTCGCAGATCCTCAATTCCAGCCGCGATTTCTCGCTCGGCATCTGCGACACCAGCGGACGCCTGATCGCGCAAGCCGACCACATCCCGGTTCATGTCGGCGCGCTGCCCTGGGCGACGCTGGCCGTCGAAGCGCGCTTCAAGGAGGTCCGGCCGGGCGATGTTATTCTTCTCAACGATCCCTATCACGGCGGCAGTCATTTGCCGGACTTGACCGCGTTCGTGCCAATCTTCGATGGCGAACGTCGGTTGCTCTGGACCATCGTTCGCGCGCACCAGAGCGACATCGGTGGCGCCACGCATGGCGGCTATAATCCCGCCGCGACCGAGATTTTTCAGGAGGGACTGCGTGTTCCCCCGATCAAGCTCTACGAGGCGGGACGGCTGCGCGACGATCTGCTCGATCTGCTGGCGTTGAACATTCGCAACCCCAGGGAGTTTCGCGGCGATCTTGCGGCGATGGTCGGGGCGGCGCATCTGGGCGAGCGCCGGCTGTCGCGGCTGTTCGCGGAATTCGGCGCGCCCGTGGTCGAGGCGGCGGTCGAGACGATTCTTGACGCCGCTGAAGCGCAGACGCGGGCGGTGGTCTCGACATGGCAAGACGGCGTGTTCCACGGCGAGGCGTTTCTCGATGACGACGGTCACGGCCGTAGCGACATCAGGATCGCCGCAAAGGTCACGAAGACGGGCAGCGATATCGAGGTCGATCTGTCGGATTCCGATCCGCAGTCGACGAGTTTTGTCAATTCCTCGCATGCCAATATGCAGGCGGCGGTGGTGATGGCGTTCGCCTATCTGATCGACGCCGAAATCCCCAAAAATGCCGGCGCACTGCGGCCACTCAAGGTCGTTGCAAAGCAAGGCACCATCGTCTGGGCCGATCCGGGACGTCCGGTGACGCTCTGCACCAGCCATCCCTCGAACGAGATCGTGGAGGCCATCATCAAGGCGATGTCGGCGTCGTGTCCGGACCGCGCCATGGCGGGATGGAGCCGGCGCTTCCGGATTGCGATCCAAGGAGAAGATCCGCGCACCGGCCGGAATTTCATCTGGCACATGTTCCAGGCCCGCCCCGGCGGCGGCGCCTCGTCGGGCGGCGACGGCTGGTCGTCGATCGGCGAATGGCACACGGTCGGCGGCATCAAGTTCGGCAGCATCGAAGTCGCCGAGGTGCGGTTTCCCTTGCACTTCCGTCTCCACGAATTTCGTGCCGGCTCCGGTGGAGATGGCCAATTCCGCGGCGGTCTCGGTGTCGCGCTCGATTTGGTGTTGGAGACGGGGAAGCCAGCGCGTGCGAACACCGCGGGCGATGGCGTGCGTTACGGCCCGTGCGGAATGCTCGGCGGCGAAGACGGCGTGCCGCACGATTACCGCTTGATCTCGGCGGACCGCCCGCCGCGGGTGTTGCGCACCAAGGAAGTCGGCATCGAGATTCGCCCCAACGATTGCCTCGAAGTCCGTTCGTCCGGCGGCGGCGGCTGGGGGCCGCCGGCGCGGCGATCGCCGCAGGCGCGTCAGCGCGACCGTGAACAGGGCCTCACGCAAGACGTCGCTGCGACGGCGCGGGATTCCCAATGATGTTCACGATCGGGATCGACGTCGGCGGGACCTATACGGATCTGGTGGCCATCGATGAAAACGGAAAAACCGTTTTTGCGAAGTCTCCGTCTACACCATCCGATCAATCGGTCGGCGTCATGGCCGGGCTGGAAGAGCTGGCGCGACGATTGCAGCTGACGCGCGCGGAGATGCTTGGCCTGACCGACCGCGTGGTTCATGGAACCACGGTTGCGACCAACGCTCTGCTGGAGAAAAAAGGCGCTCATGTCGCGTTGCTCACCACCGAGGGCCATCGCGATGTCATAGAGATGCGCGAAGGCCTCAAAGACAACCGTTACGATTTGCGCTCGCCGCCGCCTGAACCGCTGGTACCGCGCGAGCGGCGTCTTGGCGTGAAGGAACGGCTCAAGGCCAACGGCGACATCTCAACGCCGCTCGACGACCGATCGCTCGACGACGCCGTCGCCGCGATCCGCCGCTCCGGCGCCACGTCGGTCGCGGTTTGCTTTCTGCATTCCTACCTCAACCCGGTGCATGAAATCGCCGCCGTGGAGCGCCTGACGCGCGAGCTGCCAGGCATCAGCATTTCCAGGTCGAGCGATGTGCTGCCGCAGATCAAGGAATATGAGCGGGTCTCGACCACGATCGTGAACGCCTATGTCGGGCCGCTGGTGCGGCACTATCTG
>DATHHQ010000766.1:0-2389 GCA_035490095.1 Bradyrhizobium sp. | reverse complement strand
CCTCATTGTCCGGGGTGCGGCCGAAATGGCCGTAGGACGAGGTCCGCGCGTAGATCGGCTTGTTGAGATCGAGATGCTTGCGGATGCCGCGCGGCGTCAGATCCATCGCCTCGGCCACGGCCTTCTCAAGCTTTTCCTCGGGCAGTTTTCCGGTGCCGTGGGTATCGATGTAGATCGACAACGGCCGCGCCACGCCGATGGCGTAAGCGAGCTGCAGCGTGCAGCGATCGGCGAGACCCGCGGCGACGATGTTCTTGGCGAGATAGCGCGCGGCATAGGCCGCCGAGCGATCGACCTTGGTCGGGTCCTTGCCGGAAAACGCGCCGCCGCCATGCGGGGCCGCGCCGCCATAGGTATCGACGATGATCTTGCGGCCGGTCAATCCTGCATCGCCGTCGGGACCGCCGATGTAGAATTTGCCGGTGGGATTGATGTGCCAGATGGTCTTGCCGTTGATCCAGCCCTCGGGCAACGCCTCGCGCACATAGGGCTCGACCCGTTCGCGGACCTGGTTGGAGGTCATGTCCTCGACCAGATGCTGATGCGAGACCACGATCTCGCGGACACCAACCGGCTTGCCGTTCTCGTATTGCACGGTGACCTGGCTCTTGGAGTCCGGACCCAGCACCTTCTCCCTGCCGGAGTGGCGGGCTTCCGAGATCAGCCGCAGGATCTTGTGGGCGTAGAAGATCGGCGCCGGCATCAGGTCCGCGGTCTCGTTGGTGGCGGAGCCAAACATGATGCCCTGGTCGCCCGCGCCCTCTTCCTTGTTGGTGCCGGGCTGCAGCGCGTCGACGCCCTGCGCGATATCGGCCGATTGCGGATGCAGCAGGATCTTGATCTTGCAAGTGTTCCAGTGGAAGCCGTCCTGCTCGTAGCCGATGTCCTTGATCGCCTCGCGTACCACGCTTTCGATCTGCTCGTTGGTGACGGATTCGGGACCGCGGGTTTCACCCGCGATTATCACCTTGTTGGTGGTGGCGAGCGTTTCGCACGCCGCGCGGATGGCCCAGGGATCGACGCCAGCTTTCGAGCCTTCGCGGAAAAACAGATCGACAATCTCGTCGGAAATCCGGTCGCAGACCTTGTCGGGATGCCCCTCTGAAACCGACTCGGAGGTGAACAAATAAGACGCGCGCATGAGCCAACCCCTTTTCCGCCAGACCTCGGCGGTCCTTTCGTGATGTGTTTCCTGAAATGTCAGTCCCGACGACGCGAGATGACGTAGGATTCGTCGTAGAACCAGAGCCCGTTATGCTTGCGCAGAACTTCTCTGGTGGCATCGAGAGTGCGGCCGCTTTCTGTCATGTCCGTCAACCGGTCGTCTTCGATCTGGGCGACATACACCGCCGCGTTCCAAGCTGCAAAGGCCGTTGAGGTGCCGATCGATCCGGTGACCTCGTTGGGCAGCGCTTCCATATCATAGCGAAAGATCGAGCGGTTATCGGCATAAGCATTAAAATTAAGGTCGCGCCCGGCCGATCCCAGCTCATATTTCACCGCGCGCAATAGCTCATGACGGCTCACGGCGAAAGGGTTTTCTCCGGGCCATACCGCCTGGATAATCTCAAGGCCGGGATCCTGTCCGTGGGAGTGAATTCCAATCAAACGGCCCCCGGCCCGCAGCGCCCGCGCCAGCGGTGCAATAATGCGTTTGGCGCGGAAATTCACCGAAGATTTGGCCCGATAGGGCTGCGAAGCGATGATCAGGTCGAAATTGGCCTCGGAACGGCCGGCGCGCGGGATGATCGAATCGAGCAGAAAACGATGATCTTCGCGGTACAGCACGATCGCGACCGGCCGCTCGTAGACCGGCATTCCCGAGCGCGGGCTGACATTGGCGCGCCAGTTCTGCTCCAGAAACGGTCCCAATTCGGCGATCTGGGCCTCGAATTCGCCCGAGGAGGCCCCCCGCAGGGCCACTTCGTGCCAGATCATCCCCGCGGCCGCCGCTGGCGAGGCCGGCGTCAGCCAGGGCGCCTCGGCGTAATACATGTTGGTGAGGACAAAGACCGTTGCGGGATGCTCGAACAGCCGATCGGGTACCTTGTCCAGGGTCAGCCTGACGTCCTCAAGGCTGAGCTCCTTGCCGGCGATATAGAACGGCATATGGGGAAAGCGGCCGTGCATCGACCGCATCACCCGCGCCAGCACGGTTCCGTCGCCGACGCCGGCGTCGAACACCCGCAGCGCCGGCGGCCGGGGGTGGATACTGCCGAGTTCCAGCGCCACCCGCTCCGCAATCACCCGCTTTTCGCTGCAGGTATGGACGAACAGCAGGTATTTCTGCCGATTCTCGAAAAACCGGAAATTGCCGCGGGGATCGCGCTTCTCGGGCGGCACTTCGAGGCCGCGCGGCGGCGGCACCCCGCCCGGCATCGAGGCGGCG
>DATHHQ010000765.1:0-8615 GCA_035490095.1 Bradyrhizobium sp. | reverse complement strand
AACGGCTTCGGCGGCCTGAACGACATTGAACGCGGGCCCGCGCTCATCGGCGGCGTTGAGTACGGGTCGTGTGTTTCTAAAAATCGTATTGGTTTCGCGAAATACGCGAAGGGCTGCATCAGGTAACAGGAGCCATGCTTTCGGCGTTCGCGCCGTCCAGAGGCCCCCCAAGGGCGTTTCCTCCCTAGACTTGCCCGATGGCCTTTTGAGCCATCGGGTGCTCTTTCCCAGGACGCGGCGCAGCGATCCGGCGCAAGAGGGGAGGCCAGACAGAGCGGGAATTGAAGCATTGTCTGGCGTAAAGCGCACATCGCGATCGATCCTCGAAAGCCTAAAGGGGTTAGCTGGGGGAGCGCGTCCGGCCAGAGTAATCGTAACCCGTGGCGTCGGGATTACTCAGCCGGGTCGACCGATACGGCGCCCACAACAGCAGCAGGAAGAGTGCCCTGTCAGCCTTGTATTTGGCACCGGATCGGCGGCGGTCCGAGCCCCGCATCACAATCTGCCCTTCGGTCGTGCACACGCACCACCTCCAAGCCCGGCCTCGCTTCTTCAAGATCACTTCAAAAACCGGAAATTGATCGGGCATTGCAATCGTTTCAAGGTCAAGCGGGGTTCCATATCTGTGTCGTTCCATCCCGTCGTAGGTTCAAAATTCACCGCGAGGAAAGACAAAAACTCAACAGAACAGGCAACGCCTGGATAGGATTTATGTCCTTGCCGAGCGCTGGCGCCGGCGCTTGTAACGTCAATACCGTGAGGCGATGACCGCATCTTCCCAAACTATTTGAAGATCATCCTCCTTCAAACGTGGGCCGGGTCCTTGGAAGTTTAGGGTCGCCGCAAGACTGCGAGCGAGCCGGGTCCGGCGTTGTGGATGGCGAAAGTGCGAGGCAGGCGGGTATCCGAATGGCATGTGTTTGAAGACACTGACGACAATCGCGCCAAGCTGAGTTTATAGAAATTGCACCGGGAACTGGCTTCTACTTTTTAGGGCGAGTCTCATTCAAAGCCAGAATGCGATGGCAGCGGCGAGCGTGACAGCGGAGATGATTGGGTTTGGACCCTAACCAGCAGAGATCGACCGTGATGCGAAAGCGGGCGGTCTGCCCGTTGGTTGCGGCGGAATTCGGCTTTTGCCTTGCTGCGGCCCTAGAGAGCGGCGATGTCAAACTCTTGGGAAAGCGGATCGGAGCAGTTGAGGCATGCGAGGAAGCCGAAGACTTGTTGCGCGGTTTATCGTTACCGTATTCCTCGCAGGCATGATGGCGTTGCCCTGTCTGGCGGGCGATCAGGAAATGCTGACGCTGATGCGCCGTATTACGGCGCTTGCCCAGGAAGGGCGATACGGGGAAGCCATCGCGCTGGCAAGAAAACTCACAAATGAAGCTGAAAGAGCTTCAGGTCGACAGTCACCTTTGACGGCAACCACCCTCGTCGTGCTTGCTCAGGCCTTGCAGGCACAGGGCGAAACGGCCGAAGCCGAAACCGTATTGAGAAGAGCGCTAGCCATCCGCGAGAAGGCGCTTGGCCCAAATCATCCGGACGTTGCCGCTGTAGTTGCCACTCTCGGTCAAATCGCGTTCAGCCAAAACCGATTGAAAGATGCCGAGCGGGATGCTTCGCGCGCGATAGCCATCGATGAAAGCACTTTGGGGCGTGACAATCTCAATACGGCGTTGGCGCGCATGCAGCTCGGCAATGTCCGTCACCGTCAATTGAGAGAGGCGGAGGCGCTTGATATTTACAGCCACGCGCTGGAAGTCTTCAAACGTGCATCGGGACCAGCCGATATCATGGTCCCGGTTGCCCTGAACAACATCGCGGAGGTGTACAAGGCGCAGGGCCGGCTGCAACTTGCCGAGGAGCGCTTCCTTGAAGCGCTCGCTCTTCAGGAAAAGCGACACGGCCCTGATAGCCTCCACGTCAGTGCAACGCTCAACAATCTCGGAGAACTCAGACGCTCGCAGGGGCGGCTTCAAGAGGCCGAGCAATTGGCGCGACGTGCGTTGGTTATCCGGGAAAAGGCGCTCGGGGCCGATCATGCCGACGTCGCCGCCAGCCTTAACAATCTTGCCATTGTTTTCTCCAGGGAGGGCAGGGCTTTGGAAGCCGAAGGCCTGCTTGTTCGTGCCCTTGCTATTCAGGAAAAGGCTTTCGGACCGGATCACCCGAATGTGGCGATTGCATTAAACAATCTCGCTGACGCAAAGGCCTACTCGGATCGAAAAAAGGAAACCGAACAGCTGTTTCGCAGGTCTTTGGCGATTCGCGAACGAAGTCTCGGCCCCAACCACCTTGATGTCGCCGTCTCCCTCGACAATCTCGTGGTACTGATTGGCGACGATGAGCCTTCCGAAGCAGAAGCTTTGGCACGCCGGTCTCTGACCATACGCGAGGGAGCGCTCGGCAAGCTCCACCCGCTGGTGGCAAACAGCCTCAATAATCTGGCTGTTGTCTTGGATAGTGTCGGAAGAGCTCAGGACGCCGAGCCGCTCCTGAAACGAGCGCTGGACATCCGCTTAAGTGCCCTTGGCGAGGTGCACCCGGACGTCGCCAACAGTCTCAATAATCTCGGCGCACACTACTTGGACTCGAAGGATTGGCAGCAAGCCTACGATGCGTTTGCCCGCGCTTCCGCAATTTTGATCAACCGCAGTGCCAAGCCAGCGAACGAGGGGCAGACAACGGCCGATCCCAAGGTCCACGACACCACAAATCCATTCCCCGGAACGATCGTTGCCGCCTACCAGCTCGCAGCGTCCGATAGCCAAAAAGCGATCGCGTTGCGATCCCAGGCTTTCGAGGCTGCGCAATGGATTGGCGACGAACAGGCGGCAAAGGCCATTACCGGAATGTCGGCGCGCATTGCGACGGGCAACGGGGATTTATCGGTACGGGTTCGTCAGCGACAGGACTTAGGCGAACAAGCGCTTGCGATCGATAGATTGCTCATCTCGGTGATTTCACAGCCGAATGCCACGCGCAACCAGGAGACGGAGCAAGCGCTTCGTGCCCAGGCGTTGGGCATTGCGAACCAGATAAAAGAGCTTGATCGCTTGATCGCCACGCAATTCCCGGAATACGCGGCACTCGTTACCAAGAGTCCCATTTCCATCGAAGAGGTTCAAACGCGGCTGAACCCAAATGAGGCCCTGTTACTGTTCACCACGACCTCACGCTTCACCTTCGTCTGGACAGTCACGCGCGCAGACGTCCGTTGGCACGCCGCTGCGATAGGCGCAAAGCAACTGGCAGAAACGATCGGTATTTTGCGCTGCGGTCTTGATCAAGCAGCGTGGATGGAAACGACCTACGCTTGCGCCGAAAAGCTGGGCCTCAATCGCCCGCCGGCTCCCGGTGATCAATTGCCGTTCGATTTGGACCGCGCGTTTGGGCTTTATCAGGCGCTTCTTGAGCCGGTCGCAAAGGACATTGAAGGCAAGGAGCTCATTCTCGTTCCATCCGGTCCCCTGGCCACGCTGCCGTTCCAGCTTTTGCTGACCGACAAGCCCGCGCCAGGCACCGGTCGGCAAGATCTTGCCAAAGCGCCCTGGTTGGTCAAACGGTTTGCAACGACCGTCTTGCCATCCATCTCGAGCCTCAAGGCGCTACGTCAAATCGCTCAAAGGAGCAAGGCGCCGAAGCCGTTCATAGGCTTTGGAAACCCGCTGCTGAACGGAGATGCTCAGAGCGCTTTCGATGCCGACCGCGCCACGCAGGCGCGCCTTCGTCAGAGTTGCGCACCAAGCTCGGAGCCGCGAACCAGCCAGCCAGCCCAACGAGGGCGACGTTCAGCCGTTGCCCTTTCAGGCGGTACGGCCGACATCGAGCAACTCAAGCACCTCGCGCCGTTGCCCGAAACCGCCACCGAACTGTGCCTGGTGGCGAATAGTTTTGCGCCGATCAAAGGCGAGGTTTACCTCGGCAATGAGGCGACCGAAGCCAGGATAAAATCGCTCAGCGAAAGCGGCCGTCTGCAACAATATCGTATGCTCCACTTTGCGACACACGGGGCGCTTTCAGGCCAGGTGCATGGCTCTATCGAGCCAGGACTGATCCTGACACCACCGGCTACCGCCACGCCGGCCGATGACGGCTACCTCTCGTCATCGGAGATTTCGGGACTCAAACTCGACGCCGACTGGGTGGTGCTTTCAGCCTGCAACACCGCCGGCGGCGAAGCATCGAATTCAGAGGCATTCTCGGGCCTTGCAAGAGCGTTCTTCTATGCAGGCACACGCTCCCTGCTGGTCTCGCACTGGCCTGTCGGTTCGGAAGCCGCCGTCGCCATCACCACTGGCGCAACCAGTGCCATGACGTCACATCCCGATATCGGCCGCGCTGAGGCGCTTCGCCGCTCGATCTTGGCCTTGATCGCTAAGGGCGGCGAGAATGCGCATCCCAGCGTCTGGGCGCCATTTGTGCTGGTGGGAAGCGGCAGCCCATAGCGCGCCACTCCACAGATGCTCTCGCTCGGAACGGCGGACCTGCTCAATTGTTCGAAAGCAACCGACAGGAGACCCGCGGCTGATGATGGCCAATCCGCCACACTCCGCGGAGAATCCACGCCTTGTCTCGCGGTTTACCTGCGATCCGCATTGCCGGTATGGTGAGGGGGACGCATCCTGATGCTCAGAAGGCAGGTCATCCGGAGGAACGTCGGATGGATCGACTGCCCGGCCGTAGTCGGACCGGGCAGCGGAGGAAATTCAAGGGGGCTGTCGTGCTTCTCAGAACGGCGGGCATGCTGATCGCGTTGGTGATCGGCGCCGCATCGGTTGTCCCCGCGAGCGCGCAGGCGCCGTACCCCAACCGGCCGATCCGCATCGTTGTGCCGTTCGGGCCGGGCGGCTTCGCCGATATCACCGTCCGTCTGCTGGGGCAGAAGCTCGCCGAACGCACCAGCGCCCAGGTGGTGATCGAGAACCGTCCCGGTGCGGGCGGAATCATCGCCGCCAGCGCCGTCACCTCGTCGGAACCGGACGGCTACACCTTGTTTGTATTCTCGAGCGGCATCGCGCTGTCGAAGTCGCTGCTCAAGTCCATGCCGTTCGATCCGGTCACCGCGTTCGCACCGATCTCGACCATGGCCCTGTTCGACCTGCTGCTGCTGGTGAAAGCGGACTCCTCCATGCACACGCTAAAGGACGCGCTCGACGCCGCCCGCGCCGATCCGCAGAAATTCAACGTCGGCACCATCAATCCCGGCAGCACCCAGAATGTCACCGGCGAGTTGCTCCGCGCGACCGCCGGCATTGCGATGACGGTGGTGCCGCATCGCACCTCGGCAGAGGTCCTGACCTCGCTGCTCCGGGGCGATACCCAGATCGGCATCGAGTCGTACGCCGCGCTCAAGTCGCCGATCGACGCCAGGCAGATCCGCGCCGTCGCCTCGTCCGGCAACAAGCGTTCGCCGCAGCTGCCGGATGTGCCGACGCTGCGCGAGAGCGGTATCGACGCCGCGGTCGACGGCTGGAATTCGTTGGTGGCGCCGGCGGGTACGCCACGCGACGTCGTCACCCTGCTTAACGGTCACGTCCGCGCGATCATCGGCGATCCCGACTTTCAGAAGCGCATGATCGAACTGGGTGGCGAGCCGTTCGCGGGGTCGCCGGAGGAGCTCGACGCGCGGCTCAGATCCGACATCGACATGTGGGCTGCCGTGGTGAAGAAGGCCGGTCTCGAGCCGAACTGAGCAGATACGGAGTCCCGATGCCCGACAGTTTCAAGATCGACGCCCACGTGCATGTCTTTACCACCGATATGCCGCTGATCGACAATCCGCGCCATGCGCCGAAATACAGCTTTACCCACGAGGAATTGATCGCGGCCCTCGACAACAACGGCATCGACCGCGCGGTGATCGCGGCCGCAAGCCCGTGGGGTGACTACAACGACTACATCCTGGCAGCACTCCGCGCCCACCGCGAGCGGCTGCGCGGCACCGCCATCTTCAACGGCCCGGTGGACCGATTTGCGCTGGAGGCGATGAGCCGTGACGGCTTCGTCGGCATGCGGCTGCCGTTCATCGGCCTGCCCAGGCTTCCCGACATCACCACGTTCAACTATCGCGCATTGTTTTGCCGCCTCGCTGATCTCGGCTGGCACGTTCATCCGCATGTCGAGGGCGAAGATCTGCCGAAAATCCTCCCCGTCCTGGAGGCCTGCGGCGTCAAGATCGTGGTCGACCATCTTGGTCGCCCCGATCCGAAATCCGGGGTCAACAGCGAAGGCTTCAAGGCGCTGCTGCGCTCGATCGACACCGGCCGCACCTGGGTCAAGCTGTCCGGCGGCTACCGGCTCGGGCCACAGGCAACGGAATATGCGCGCGCGCTGCTCAGCGCCGCCGGCCCGGATCGGCTGGTGTGGGCGAGCGACTGCCCGTTCGTCGGCCACGAGGGCCAGTTCCCGTATCGGGCCACCATCGACTGGCTGGTCGATGCCATTCCCGACGCCGCCGCGCAGGCGAAAATCTTCGGCGCGACGGCGCGCGAGCTCTATTTCAACGGCGAGTGACCGATGGGCGCCGCTCGCATTGTGCTGGCATTGACGCTGTGGCTGGTGGGCGCGAGTGCGGCCTTTGCCGAATACCCGGAGCGGCCGATCCGCCTGCTGTTGCCGTTCCCGGCCGGCGGCGCGGTCGACATCGTCGCCCGCACCATGACGGCAAAAATGTCCGAAGATCTCGGCAAGCCGTTCATCATCGAAAACAAGTCCGGCGCCGGCGGCATCATCGCGACCGACGCCGTGGCGAAATCGCCGCCGGACGGCTACACGCTTCTTCTCGCCACGCCGAACCACACCATCAACGCGGCGCTGCAAGCCTCGCTGCCCTACGACACCGAGAAGGACCTGGTCCCGGTCTCCGTGATCGCCGAGGTGCCGGAGATGCTGGTGAGCTATTTCGACGCGCCATTTACGACCTTCCCCGAGTTCGTCGCTTATGCCAAGGCCAATCCCGGCAAGCTCAATTATGCCTCGGCCGGCATCGGCACGCTCCCGCATGTGACGATGGAGTTGCTGCTGCAGCGGAGCGGCGTCGTGGTCACGCACATTCCCTATCGCGGCGCGGCCCCCGCGATGACCGATCTCCTCGCCGGCGTGGTGCAGCTCAAGCTTGACACCTACACCACTTCGAATCCGCAGGTTCAGGCCGGCAAGCTCCGCATGCTTGGCATCGCCAGCTCGCACCGTTCCAGGCTGATGCCGGACACGCCGACCATCGCCGAGATGGGCCTTGAGGGCTATGAGGGCATGCTCTGGAACGCCATCATGGCGCCGGCCGGCACGCCGCAAGCCATCATCGACCGGCTTGCCGCTGCCAGCGCCAGGGCCGCGCGCGCGCCCGACATCATCGAGAAGTTACAGCGCGAGGGCGTCGATCCGGTCGGCGGCACGCCGGCCGACCTCGCCACCCTGATCGCGCGCGAGCTTCGGCAATGGCGCGAGCTCGCCAAGGCCGCCAACGTCAAATTGCAATGAGCGCCGCCAGCGAGCCGGCGTGGGCGAGGGCATAGCTTCCAATTTGAGCAGACATAATACGATCAGATGACGCGAAGAAACGAACACCCAATTAAACGGGCCGTATCTTCATTGGGGGCGAGATCGTCAACCAGTTCTTTCGCGTGACAGGCTCCCTCACGATTTGCGTTTTTCACATTAAGCGGAACGCCCAAAAACCATATTCCGCAAAAGCCATATTTCAAAGAAAGGAAATCCATGATTCCGCATCTAAAAATGCCGCTGTTCGCTCTTGTTGCTCTCGCTACGCTGCTTCCGGGAGCAGTTTATGCACAAGTACCGGCGGCGATCGCTGTCCCCGGCCAGAATATCGTTACGACGCTCCATGCGGAGGGCGCTCAGGTCTATGAATGCAAGGTCGGCCCGGACAACAAGCTGGTTTGGCAAGCTCGCGAGCCGATCGCCACCCTGCTCCTCGATGGAAAGACAGCCGGCCGTCATTACGCGGGACCAAGTTGGGAACTCGCTGACGGGAGTTCTGTAACCGCCAAGGCCGTGGCCAACGCGCCCGGGGCGACGCCGAACGACATCCTGTGGCTTAAGCTCGAAGTTACGAGCCAGCGCGGTGATGGAGGATTGTACGGCGTAACCAGCGTGCAGCGCATCAACACCAAGGGTGGCATGGCGCAGGGGCCGTGCGATGGCGCGGGCACCTACCAAAGTGTACCGTACTCCGCGGACTATGTGTTCCTGGGCAACGGTTCATGAGGCTGATGCCGGACCCAAGGGCGTCTGGCCGTTCATGATCGCGCAGCTTGTCGTGCTGTTTTGGATGGTGTTTTTCCCCGGACTGGTGATGATCCCGGCAAAGTGGTTTGGCGGTTAGATTTACGTTGCTTCAATACGAAGGAGGGGAGTCACGATGGCCACCAAAATCATGATCTTGAACGGACCCAATCTGAATTTCCTGGGCATCCGGGAGCCGCACATCTATGGCTCGACGACGCTCAAGGAAATCGAGGCGAGCTGTCAGGAGCTGGCGACGTATCTCGGGATCTCGATTTCGTTTCACCAGTCCAACCTCGAAGGCGAACTTGTCAACCTGATCCAGTCGGCGCACGGGACTGCCGACGCGATCATCATGAACCCCG
>DATHHQ010000764.1:0-2836 GCA_035490095.1 Bradyrhizobium sp. | reverse complement strand
CAGATAGTTGGCTGCGAGTTTGTCATATCGGGTCGCGACGCGCCGACATTGCTTGATCTTGTTGAAGAACCGTTCGATCAGGTTGCGCGCGCGATACAGATACGGGCTGAAGCAGATCGGGTCTTTGCGATTCCGTTTCGGTGGAATGTTGGCCCATGCTCCTTGTTGGCGAGCAAGCTCCCTGATCCAGTCCGCGTCGTAGCCACGATCTGCGAGCAACATCGTTTGGGGAAGCAACGCGCTGAGGAGAACTGAGCACAGCCGGTTATCATGCGCCTCGCCGGGCGTGAGGGCGAGATGGACCGGCAGGCCATTGGTGTCCACGACCGCGTGAATCTTGCTCGTCAGGCCTCCTCGCGAGCGACCCATGTCTTGGTGATTGTTGTCCGCGACACAGGCTCCGTGCTGATGCACGCGCACGACGGAGGTATCCGGTTTCGGAGCTTGAATCACGTCTCGGGCGGAGCCATCAAGCCGCGATAGCTGATCGCGAACCCGCTAAAGCTCTGAATCTACTTCCGCTTTTGGGGGCATAGCCGACATGGTCAGATTTGCCGCTGGGTCGCCCCTGTAGCGATTGACCCATTGCAGGCACTGGCTCCACCGCTGGGTTCGTCCGAAGATCTACTCACTAGCCGACCTTCTTGGAGGCCTTATGAGCACAATCAACGCGGCTACGATTTGCATTGCCGCGGCCAAGGCGAACGGCACCACGTAGCTCGTCGAAATGTCCCGAAGCACGCCGAGGACAGCAGGAGCCAACGCAAAGACAGCTTGATTGAACGCCACCACGAGCGCGACGACCGTACCGACGTCGGCCGCACGAAACTCATGTTGCGCGATAAGCGGGGGAAGGGAAACAACGTTACCGACGCCGAGACCAAACAGCACGCAACCAACCAGTACAACCGTGGGCGCATCTGAGATGATCATCAATGCAACGCCGACGCTTTGGAGGAGAAAGTTCGCGGATGCAGCCAGGCGGCGATCACGGCCTCCGATCGTCCAGCCTAGCAGAGTGCGGCCCAAAACAGCAGATGTCGTCACCATACTGACTGCGGCGGCAGCCCCGTTCTCGCCGAGCAATGGGGATATTCGGGTCAGCAAGTGCGTTAGCAGTCCGACTTGAGCGAATAGGGCCAACGCGAAGGCCACTGAAAGTGTCATGAAACCCTTGGTCTTGATGAGGTCTTTGCGAGGACTACGCGTTAATGGGGTAGCGACGTGGGGCTTGCTGTCGATAAGCAGTCCGTCGGGCGCCAGACCGAGTCCTTTCGGATCACGGCGCAGGTAAAAAATCGAAAGAGGTATTATGACCAGCGGCATGGCGATACCTACCGCGACCGCCGCCGCCTCAACCCCAATCTTGGCGATCAGCAAAATAAGCAAGGGCGGAAACACGACGCCGCCGATGCTTGCGCCGTTGAATGCCAAGCCGATGGCCTTTGGTCGATCTCGATCGAACCATGGAGCGACCATCGCGTTGATCGCCGCACCGCTCGTCGCTGCCCAACCACTCCCCGAGATTGCTGCCGCCACGAACAATTGCCACGGAGCTGACGCGACTGACCAGGCCACGATCCCTGCACCTGCGAGAACCGCGCCGATGATCGTTGTCTGCGCCAACCCAATTGATCTGTGAGCTTCGGGTAAGTACACAATCAGTGCTGCCCCGATCAGGAAGTGCGCAGTGATCGCGCTAGAGATCATTGCGACCGGCCAGCCCTTGGAGGCGTGCAACGTCAGCAAGAGCACTCCCGGACTATAAAATCCGACACCCCATCCGAAAACCGCGATTACAAACGCGACCCAAACGACGGACCAGCCCTGAAATCGCGATTGTCGAAGCTCGGGGATCTGCATAGTTGGGTGTCCTGATCTGAGGGCAGGGCCACGACTTGCCAAGTACGCGCCGTATGCGCGATCAACCGCGCGTTTGCTCGTAGGCCTTCAGATGCGTGTAGGCCGTGCGCAGCCGGGGCACCGGAATTTTTGCGGTGTCAGCGCGCGCAATCAGGTCGCCAATCACATGATTGGCTTCGACCGGTTGGCCCGCCTTGATGTCGCGGAACATCGATGCGGTGAGCGGCGAGCCTTCCGTGGTGAACATCCCTGTCGCGCGTTCCAGCGCGGGCGCGCGGGGCGGATAGCCTTCCGCGGTCGCGACCGCCCTGCATTCGTCGAGAATGCCAAGCAGGAAGTCCTTGCCGCCGGGCGCCGCCAGGATCATGCCGATCGGGTCGCGCATCAGGCTGGTCGAGGCCGCGTTCGACGCGAGGAACACCCATTTCTCCCACATGTCCTGCAGGATGGTCTCGCTCGCCGCGCCGTCGAAATTGCAGCTTCTGACGACGTCCGCGATGGCGCGAACCCGGTCTGACATTTTGCCGTCGCGCTCGCCGAAACCAAGCGACTGCACCGGGCCCAGCTGGACTACTTCGCGCTTCTCGTTCAGTGTCACCGCAATCAGGCAGAGCCCGCCCAGCACCTGGCTCGCGCCAATTTTTTTGTCGAGAACGTCCAGATGACGCATACCGTTGAGCAGCGGGATGATCGCGGTCCTCTCGCCTACCGCCGGCGCGAACGACTTGATCGCATCGTCGAGGTCGAAGGCCTTGCAACTCAACAGCACCGCGTCAAACTTGTCCTTGATGGTGTCGGCCTGGACGACAGGCGGATCCTTCAGCGTTACGTCGCCGTTCGGGCTTTTGATCACGAGGCCTGCGGCGGCAAGCTCCGAGGCGCGGCGCGGCCGCACCAGAAAGGTGATGTCGCGGCCGGCTTGCAGCATCCTGCCGCCGAAGTATCCGCCAATGGCCCCCGCGCCAACGATGAG
>DATHHQ010000763.1:0-2253 GCA_035490095.1 Bradyrhizobium sp. | reverse complement strand
GCTGGAGAGCTGATTTCCGCGGACGCAATATTCTATGTTCCCGGACGGGCCGAGCCGATGCGGGGCCCGGCTGGCTATCTCGCAATCATCGGGATGATGCGGGGAGGCTTCCCGGACATCCAGTGGACGCTAGAGGAAACGATAGCAGAAGATGACAAGGTCGCTGCACGTTTCACTATGCGCGCCACGCATAAAGGTACCTTCTATGGCGTTCCACCCACTGGAAAGAAAATCGAGGTGAAGGCCATGAACATCTACCGCTTTTCCAATGATAAAATCCTCGAAGAGCACGGGCAGCCGGATCTCCTTGGGCTATTGCAACAAATCGGCGCGGTGCCGACGCCGATTGCCTAGTTGGTTGTCCGTGAGCAATTTCAAAACCCTGAGGGCGAATCCGTTCTTGGCTCGCGGACGCGGCGGAGATAGACCACTACGCTTTAAATTAGGCAACTAGACGACGGATTCCATGGAACCAGCTTTCATGGAACGATGATTTGGTTGGCGGATTCCTCGTTTAGTGCTGGCTAGACGAGGAGCGGAACGATGTCGAGATGGCGGCAATCGGTTGAATTGGCGATGAATGACGACGACATCGCCAAGTTGATGTTGATTTCCCGGTCGCGAATGGAGCGAGGGAGCAGGGTGGATCGCGCGAAGATGCTGCTCGCCTATCGTGAGAACCCTTCGTTTTACGCGGTTGGGCGCGCCATTGGTGTGCACCACCAGACGGTTGAACGCTGTGTCGAGCGAGCCTTGGCTTACGGCCCTTTGACGGCGCTCGACGATCGACCGCGACCGGGCAAGGAGCCGATCATCACGCCGGAGGCCAAGGCCTGGCTGGTGGACCTGGCGTGCGGCAAGGCCAAGGATCAGGGGTATCCCCATGAGTTGTGGACGACGCGGTTGCTGGCGCGGCATGCGCGCGAGCACGGGCCGGCGGCCGGCCATGACTGCCTCGCCCGCCTGGTCCAGGGCACCGTGTGCAAGATTCTTGGCCAGGAGGAAATCAAGCCGCATAAGGTGCGCTACTATCTGGAGCGCCGCGACGCTGAATTTGAACGGAAGATGGCCGAGGTTCTGTGCGTCTATCGCGAGGTTCAGGTCCTGAAAAGGTCTGCGGCCAAAGCGAAGAAATCGCGCAAGCCAGTCGCTATCGTCTCTTACGATGAGAAGCCGGGCATCCAGGCCATCGCGACCACGTCCCCGGACTTGCCGCCCAAGCCCGGGATGTTCGCGACCTTCGCGCGTGACCACGAGTACAAACGCCATGGCACGGTCAGCCTGTTGGCTGGCATCGATCTGCTCGATGGCAAGGTCCATGCCCTGGTCAAGGATCGTCACCGCAGCCGGGAATTCATCGAATTCCTCAAAGTTCTCAATGCCGCCTACCCGGCAAACACGGCCATCAAGCTGATCCTCGACAATCATTCCGCGCACATCTCCAAGGAAACCAAGGCATGGCTTGCAACCCAGCGGGCCGGTCGTTTCGAGTTCACCTTCACGCCGACCCACGGCTCCTGGCTCAATCTGATCGAGGGTTTCTTCTCCAAATTCGCCCGCTCCGTCTTGCGCCATATCCGCGTGAGTTCGAAACAGGAGCTCAAGGAACGCATCATGGCCGGCATCAACGACGTCAACAGATACCCCGTCATCCATACTTGGTCTTACAAACTTGCCGAGGCCGCTTGATATGATTCGAACCACGAAAACGCTGAACTAGGGCTTGGTGAGGTCAGCGCGATCGAGCGTCACCTTGAAGAAGAACCCCCAGCTGCGCGCCTCGGCAAGTTCGATGAGGCCGTCGCCAAGGGGGTTGCAAACGAGCTCACGACACTGTTGCATGGACCGCGTTCCGCAATGCTCTCCGCCGTGGCGCGGATCAAACTGGCCGCTGCCTTTTGACCGGTATAGGACCTTCGAACATGCGCACCGATCCCGGCGGAATTCTGATCGAATTGTTGCCCCGCGCGTGCGGTCACATGCCGGACCGCTACATCGGCGGGTGCAATGCCTGACTTTCACGGCGTCTTTCCCTATCTCGTCTCACCCATCGATGTCTCCGGCCAAATCCGCACCGGCGTGCTCGGTCGTCTGTGCGACGATCTCATCAAGTCAGGCGTGCATGGGCTGACGCCGCTCGGCTCGACCGGCGAATTCGCCTATCTGAATAACTCGCAGCGCATGGTGGTGGTGCAGACCACGATCGAAGCCGCCAATGGCCGCGTGCCCGTGGTGGCCGGCGTCGCCTCGACT
>DATHHQ010000762.1:0-3104 GCA_035490095.1 Bradyrhizobium sp. | reverse complement strand
CCAATAAGTGGAATGCTGACTTCCACTCTATCGCTCTTTGGCGCATCGCGCGCAAGGATTATCAAATCAAGCCAGTCCGATCGCGAAAGCGTCGACTGAGAAACATGAGACGGTCATCAGCCGATCGCCCAGAGAAACTGGGCTGGCGTCAACGGTTGGGCACCCGCCTGGCGCGCCGCGTCCACCAATTCGTGGACGGCGATCCTGCTGTTCGTCACGGGCGCGCTGGTGTTCAGCTCAACGGAGCAAGACACCAACCAACGAGAGGAAAACGCATCATGGCAACCTGGACGCCCGACCCGACCTTCTATCCGTCGCCTCGCATGGCGATGAAGGCGCCACCCGAGAAACATGCCTATGTCGCCGCGTTCGACCCCGCACGTCACAAGCCGGACACCATAGCGGTCGTTGACGTGGACCCCGGTTCTTCGACCTACTCGCGGGTCGTCGGCTCGGTGGAGATGTCAAACGTCGGCGACGAGCTTCACCATTTCGGGTGGAACGCCTGCTCGTCCTGCCTATGCCCCAACGCACCGCATCCGCACGTCGAGCGCCGCTATCTGGTCGTGCCCGGCTTAAGGTCCTCGCGCATCCACATCATCGACACCAAGCCCGACCCCCGCAATCCGAAGATTGTCAAAGTTCTCGAGCCCAAGGAGATCGCGGAAAAGACCGGCTACACGCGCCCCCACACCACCCACTGCGGTCCGGGCGGCATCTACGTTTCGGCGCTGGGTAATCCTGATGGCAAGGCGCCCGGGGGCATCTTCCTGATCGACCACGAGAGCTTCGAGCCGCTCGGACGATGGGAGGTTGACCGCGGGCCGCAGCGGCTCGGTTATGACGGCTGGTGGCACCTCGGCTACGACACGATGGTGACGAGCGAATGGGGCACGCCCGATACATTCGAGAATGGCCTTGTTCCGGAAGTCCTGCTCGGCAGCGGATATGGCCACCGCCTGCATTTCTGGGATTTCACCAGGCGCACGCACATGCAGGAGATCGATCTTGGCGCTGAGTACCAACTTATCTTCGAGCTGCGCCCGGCGCACGATCCCACCAAGGCCTACGGCTTCGTCAATAGCGTCATCAGCCTCAAGGATTTGTCGTCGTCGATCTGGATGTGGCATCGGGACGGCGACAAGTGGGCGGTTAAAAGGATCATCGACATCCCAGCCGAGCCGGCCGATCCCGATCTCCTGCCGCCAGTGCTGAAGGGATTCAAGGCGGTTCCGCCGCTGGTAACCGACATCAATCTGTCGATGGACGATCGCTTTCTCTATGTTGCCTGTTGGGGAACAGGCGACATGCAGCAATACGACGTCTCCGACCCATTCGAGCCGAAACTGACGAGCAAGGTGCGCATCGGGGGTATCGTCTCGCGAGCAACGCATGCGGGCGCCAAGAACGGGGCGCTCAACGGCGGACCGCAGATGGTCGAGGTCAGCCGCGATGGCCGACGGGTCTATTTCACCAACTCGCTCTACGGCGCGGTCGATTCGCAATTCTATCCAGATGGCATCGACGGCTGGATGATGAAGCTTGACGTGAAGCCCCAAGGTGGCGTCGCCTTTGATCCGAAATTCTTCATCCAATGGCCCATGGGCCACCGGCCGCATCAGGTCAGGCTCGATGGAGGCGACTGCTCGTCCGACTCCTACTGCTACCCGTGAGGTGAGCCTCAGATAGGAGTCACCATGAGCGCGGAGCCGACCGAGCTGTGGCCCTGGCTGGCCTTGGCCGGGCTCGGATTCTTTCATGGCATCAACCCGACTATGGGTTGGTTGTTCGCCGTCGCGCTGGGACTGCATCGTCGGAGCTTTCGAACCGTGCTGCTGTCGCTGGTTCCGATCGCACTCGGCCACGCAACGGCGATAGCGCTCGTACTTGTGGCGGCGCTTGCGCTTGGCCTCGTGTTCGACCACGTGATTGCGGGCCGGGTGGCCGCCGTCATCCTGATCGGATGGGCCTTATGGCACGCCGTCCGTGGCCATCGCCAACGGCTGCGCGTCGGCATGCAGACCAGCTTCGTCGGGCTCGCTGTCTGGTCTTGCTTCGTCGCGACCGCACATGGCGCCGGCCTCATGCTGGTCCCGGTGCTGATGCCGATATGCCTTTCCGGCACGCCGTCGCAGGCACTCACTGTCACCGGATCCATCCTAGTCGGGATTGCGGCGCTGGGGGTGCACACCGGCGCGATGCTGGCGACGATCGGTCTGGTCTCCATCGCTGTTTACGAATGGATCGGGCTCGCCTTCCTACGGTCCCACTGGATCAACTTCGATCTCGTCTGGATCGCGGCGTTGAGTCTCGGTGGCGCGCTGTTGTTGCTGGGTTAGAGCGGGGGGCCGTACGTGATCGAGACTCAACCGCCAAGTTCGCTTGCAAGCACGACCGAGACGCACTCGGATGACGGCGTCACAGCCGATCGATCAGAAGATCGTGGGTCCACAGCCGAAGGATTAAAGAGTTGCGTGCAGTAGGTTCGATTGAGCATTGGACCGCGCTCTCGTTCTTTGCCTAGCGCCTCCAGGGCAGCCGTGAAGGCGGTCTCTTGAGTGCCCGGCGACTTGCCGCCGGCGATTTTCTTGCCTTGGAGCAACAGTTCCCAATTCCAAGCGGGAGCGCTTCCTGACTTGCTGTCGAGGTACAGCTAATTTTGGGATCATCCATTCGGCCAATATGTCACTCCGCATGAGACTTTGCCACCGCCTGCCACATCCAAACTGAGCCGCCTCCAGCCCTTGCGTCTGTTGTTGGCACCTTTGAGACATGCCGACGGACTCTGAAAATGTCTGCTTGTTGGGGTAGACCGGAAGTCACCGGCCGACGGTCAAAACGGCGCTTTTGACCCGGAATGGACATCAGTTCCTTTTTGCTGAACGTGTCGGCCATTGTATCGAATTGGCTACAGCCCGAGCTTGCTCGAGGAAGAGTTGGACGACCGGGCTTAATGTTCGATGCTTGAGTGTGATAATTGCAACTTGTCGCGCCCGGATGCCCAAATCGATCGGCAATGCCTTAAGCGACCATCGCTCCGCGTTGAATTGGTACATCGTATTTGGCATGATCGTGAGGAACTTACCGCTGGCGAGCAAATGAGT
>DATHHQ010000761.1:0-3458 GCA_035490095.1 Bradyrhizobium sp. | reverse complement strand
ACCACGACTTCGGTCGCCTTGCCGGCCTCTCGCAGGCGCAAGGCTTCCTCGACGGCGATTTCATCGAACGGATTCATCGACATCTTGACGTTGGACAGTTCGACGCCCGATCCGTCGCTCTTGACGCGAACCTTGACGTTGTAATCGACCACCCGCTTTACCGGCACCAGAACCTTCATCGATCTTCTTTCGCTTGCATTTCAGGTTTGATCAGGTTGCGCGCGGAACCTAAAGCTCCCGCCAACCCCGGTCAACGCGCGAAGGCCAAAAATCGCCCCCGACATACGCACTTAACGGCGCTTAGCGGTTCTGGCCGGGCACCCACAGCACGTCGCCAGCACCGTTATCGTTCACGGAACGGCTGGCGACAAACAAAAAATCCGACAAGCGGTTGATATATTGAATCGCGGCATCGCTGACCGGTTCGTCGGGCTTTGCCGCGAGTTCCACCATCATCCGTTCCGCCCTGCGGCATATCGTGCGAGCTAGATGCAGGTACGCCGCGGCCGGCGTGCCTCCGGGCAACACAAACGACGTCAACGGCGCCAGCCGCGCGTTCAACGCGTCGATATCGTGCTCAAGGCGTTCGACCTGGCTCGACAGCACCCTCAAGCGTTCCGCCTTGCCCTCGCGCTGGGGCACCGCGAGGTCGGCGCCGAGATCAAACAGATCGTTCTGGATCAGACCCAGCATCGCATCGAGATCGCGCGCATCCGACAGATGCAGCCGCACAATGCCAATGGCGGCGTTGGTCTCGTCGACGGTTCCATAGGCGCCGATGCGCAGGTCGTGTTTCGGGCGGCGCTCGCCGCTGCCAAGTGCGGTGGTACCGTCGTCGCCGGTCCGGGTGTAGATTCGATTGAGGACGACCATTGTCTGTCTCCCTTCAGCGGCCCATCGCCAACAGCGCGAGCATGGTGATGACAATCGCGACGAATTGCAGCAATACCCGCAACTGCATCAGTTTCTGGGACCGATTGGGCGATCCGCCCCGCATCATGTTGAGGAGACCAAGCAGCAGCACCAGCGCCACGGCGGCAACCGCGATTGGAAGAAGAATCGAGCTCAGGAATGATGCCATTGGCGGTACATAACACCGCGCAAGGCGGTCCGCCATCGCCCGCGTCGAGCGCAGCCCGGGTGCAACGATCTGGCTTTTAACTCAATTATATCAGAAGGTCGCCGGGTTCGCCGATCGAACGCATCTTCCACTGGTCAAGGTGAAATGTGAGGCAGGTTCGCTACATCTTTCATGTCAGTATGGACGCGTTCTATACGTTTCTGGCCGATGACGGCTGGGCGATCGCAAGCCATATCGCGCTGTCGACGCTGATGGCGCTGTTCCCGTTTCTGATCGTGCTGACTTCACTCGCCGGTTTCTTCGGGTCGAAGGAGCTTGCCGATCAGGCCGCGGGGCTGATGCTGCAGATCTGGCCGCAGCAGGTCGCCGACACGCTGTCAGGCGAGATTCATGACGTGCTGACGACTACCCGTGGCGACGCGCTGACCATCGGCCTCGTGCTCGCCGTATATTTCGCGTCGAACGGCGTCGAAAGCCTGCGCGTTGCGCTCAACCGCGCCTATGCGGTGATCGAACCGCGGCGATGGTACTGGCTGCGGCTGGAATCGATCGGCTACACGCTGATCGCAGCATTCACGTCGCTGGCGATGGCCTTCATGATCGTGCTCGGGCCCCTGATTCTGGAGGCGGCACGCCGCCACATTCCGCTGATCGTTGAAACCAACGAGAATTTCCTCAACCTTTCGCGCTACGGCATCGCCATCACGGCGCTGGTGGTCGCGCTCTTTATCCTGCACGCCTGGCTTCCGGCGGGACGCCGCGGGTTTCTGCAGATCCTGCCGGGAATCATCTTCACCTTGGTGGCGTCGCTGCTGTCAGGCATCGTGTTCGGACAGTATCTCGCGCGCTTCGCCAATAACTATGTCACGATGTATGCCGGCCTCGCATCGGTCATCATCGCGCTGGTGTTTCTGTATTTCATCGCCGCGATCTTCGTGTATGGCGGCGAACTGAACGCGGCGATCATCAAGTCGCGGTTGCCGCACGGCGTGTCGCTTCAAGCAGCGCAGTCGCTAAAGCCCTTGGACTCACAGGCTTGACCAGAAAGGCATCTGCGCCAGCTTCACGCGATGCCGTTTCGTCGTCGCCGCGGCCGGACACACCGATGATCGCAATCCCGCCAAGCGGCGGGTTCAGCCCACGAATTCGCCTGATGGCCTCGATGCCGTTGATGCCCGGCAATACCATGTCCATCAGCACCGCATCGAAACCACCTTGCGCGATCCGCTCCGCGGCGGCCTCGCCGCGCCCGATGAATTCGGCCTGATGACCGAGTTCGGTGAGTACCGCATTGAGCACCACGCGGCCGAACGGATTGTCTTCGACGCTGAGAACACGCAGCGTCCGCCCCGGCTCCGACGATGCGTCGGTTTCGGTATCCGAACCGGCCGCTTTCGGTGCTTTGGCGCGGGTCAAGGTCACCGTTAGCGTGAATGTGGCGCCGCCATTGCGCCGTTGCGTGACGACGATGTCGCCACCCATGGCGCGCGCGAGCTGTTTGACCGACGATAGTCCGAGCCCCGCGCCACCGAAGCGGGACGCGATGCTGACATTGGCCTGCGAGAATGGGCGGAACAGGCGTTTGATCTCGCCAAGCGTCAGTCCGATACCGCTGTCGGAAACCGCGAAGGCAACGCCCACCTTGCCTTTCGGGCCGCGGATCGGCTTGACCGTCAGCGCGACGCCGCCGGTTTCCGTGAACTTCACCGCATTGTCGATCAGGTTTTCCAGCGCGGCGCGAAGCCGGACCGGGTCGCCCACCACCGACGCTGGAAGTTTGGCCGCAATATCGACCGACGATTGCAGGCCTTTCGCCGCCGCCCTGCCGGCCAGCGAATCTCCGATGCTGCGTGCCAGCACCCGCAGATCGAACAGGTCCTGCCGTACACCGAGCCCGGAACCGCCGCTGCTCGCGGCGTCGACAAACAACGTCGCAAGGCTGGCAAGATGTTCGGCGCCGGCCTTGATGGTGTCGACCCAGCGCCGCTCGCGCTCGTCGAGGTCGGAGGTCGCCAGCAGGTTGCTGATGGCCAGAATTCCGGTCAGCGGCGTGCGGACTTCGTGCGCGAACGCCGCGAGCGCGGCTTCGACCATACCCGGGGCAGCAATCGCAGCGGCGCGCTTGCTGCGCGCCTTGCCCGCGGCAGCGCCTGGAGCGCTTTTTTTGAGCGACCGCCTTTTTGACGGCCGCGTCATGCGCAGTGAGCGCGATTTCGGCGGCATGAATCCCCACCCTGGCCAATCTCACCATGCCACGGCCGGGCTGCGGAAGTCACGCGGGAGGAATTTTTCGACTTTTTCAACTTGGGATCGTTCTGCCGCAATTAAGGCAGACCCACGAGGCGGCGGATGTCGGTCGGCGCCGCGCCCGCGGCGC
>DATHHQ010000760.1:0-2183 GCA_035490095.1 Bradyrhizobium sp. | reverse complement strand
CCGCATCAGGTATTATGGCTTCCTTGGCAACTGCCACCGCGCGCGCAAGCTTGAGCGCTGTCGGGAACTGCTCGGTATGGCGCCGGCCGCCCCCGCCGATCCGCCCGCTGACTACCGCGACCGTTACGAGGCACTGACCGGACGGCCCTTGAGAGAATGTCCGCATTGTCAGGTTGGCATCATGGTGGTGACCGGCTGCGTCACACGGCCCGGGGTCTGCCAACCGGTCCCGGACACGTCATGACCGGAAATCGGCGTTCCGACAGCGCCAGGCCGCGGTTCCCGGGAAATCGGGCGGGGAATGCTTGTGTCACGACACCTGTTCGCCAGCAGGAAAGGCTGCCAGGTAGCCCAATCCGTGCCTCGCTCGCTGTTCAACGGCCCGGTTACCGCGGCAAAGCACCACCAGCCGACGTCCAAAATTGTCCCGAGAGCCCACCGGCGAATGAACTGGGGCATTCAACGCCCATAGCCCCGCCGGCACGGGGCGCGGTTTAGCTCAACACGTTTTACGCTCACCGGCGCGGACCCCAGCTGAGGGATCTCCCCGGAAGGCTCCGTGCGCCGCGCCGGCAAACGTAAAACGCTGTACGTTATCAATAGTTAAAAGCGCGGGCGGTGGCAAGCTCGATAAGCTCTCATCCCAGGGTCATTCGGTTCTCCACCCCCCAACCGCCTCGACCGCCGCGAGCCGGTGCTCGGCGAAGTGTTCGAAGCCTTCGACTACTTTGTATCCGAGGCGCCGTATCACGGTTAACGCCGTATTGCGGCACGCGGCGAGCACTTGAGGCGCGTGACCGACATGGGTGCGTGCCTGGTCTTCACGGCAGCTGACGTCGCGTACGTAATGAAGACGGTTCTCGATGCCCCAGTGTGCGCGTGACAGGGCAAGCAATTGTTCGGGATTCGCCCGCTCGGCGGGAAGACTGGTAATGGCGTAGACCGTCTCGATGGTTTTCTTGCCGCGCACGATGCGCTCACGCGTGATGCGGCAAACCTGCGCCACGCCGGACCAGAGCGGGCTCAGATATCCAGCCAGCGTCGAAGTCGTTTCCAGCCGGCGGGTCTCGATCCGGCCATGACCTTTCTCAATCGTTTCGGTAGCCTGGAGGTCAGACGGTGGAGACCACACCGCCGAGGGGGGAAAACGGCCGGAAGGCCTGGGCGATATCGGCCTGCAACGCGGGCTGGTTGCCTTTGACGGTGAAGAAGTAATCGCCGCCTCCGTCGATGATGACCTTGCAGATCGCCCGCTGGGTGAATATCGCGTCGCCGGTGATGGTGACGCCTTTCAATGGCAGCGTTTTCAGCAATCGCAGCGCGGCGGTGATCTCGTTGGCGCCGGGATCGACCCGCAACTGGCCGATGACGCCTTGCAAACGGGCGCTGAACGCCGCCAGCAGATGCGTTCCTGGGGCTTGTGCCGTGGCGCTGCCACGCAAGCGCTTCCCGTCAATCGCCACGTGACCGGGCAGCGCCTCGCCCTGAACCCACTCACCCAACGCCTGTTCCAGCGCGGTGACGTCCAACTCCTGAAACAATTCACACCACACCGATGGGGCCGGGACCCGCTCGCGGTTGATGCCGATGGCCGTGAGCGTTTCACGGGTCAGCCGCCGTCCCCACCGCACGATGCCCAGTTGATCGCGTCGACCCGCCAACATCGCCGCGATCGCGATAAGCAGGAGACTGGCCAGCGGGTAACGCCTGCCTTCGGCTCGTCGATGGTCCGGGACTGACGCAAGCACATCCCAAAGGCTGATTGTTGGTGTTGTGACCGAATCCATCCACGAGTCCCCGGGCCAGTGCGCCAACGGATCAGAATCGCGATTGAGCCGTGCCGCTACCCCGAAAATGCGAGATGGGCCTCAGAACCGAATCGCCCTGGCCCAGGGCAGCTCAGCTCTGTTCGAATTCCTTGTATTCCTTGTAGGCTTTCATCGCCTGCGGCTTCGCCTTCCTCTCCGCATCATCCTTCACTATCTCGATTTGCTGGTCGATGTGGAGGTTGCGGTTGTCGTCATCGTTGACCTTCTCCTTCTCGAGCGCGTCCTGGGTCTCCTGCGTTTTGGCGACCTGGAGTTTCTGCTGAAACTCCAGGCAGAGGTGCGCGAAAATATTGAGTTTCACACTTTTCACGTCTGAAGCACCAGGCATGCCAAGATCTTCATACAAGCGTGACA
>DATHHQ010000759.1:0-2613 GCA_035490095.1 Bradyrhizobium sp. | reverse complement strand
GCCGAACACCGCATAACGCACCTTGGCGAAGGCATCCTTCGGCAAATCGCTGCCAAGCCATTTGACGAACTCGGTGGCATTGTCGGGCGGGGCGCCATTGTACGACGCGCAGAAAATCAGCACGCCGCCCTGCTCCGGCAGCTTGCCGACGAAATCATCGAGGGCTGCGAGCTTTGTCGAAAAGCCGTTGACCTCGGCGAGATCGGCGACGCGGGTTGCGAGTTCCTCGGCGGTGCCGAGGTTCGATCCGTAAAGCACCAGCAGCGGTGTATTGTGTCCCGGACGCGTCCGGGCAACCGGTGCCGCCGTTGTCGATACCGCGGCGGTCGCCGTAGTGCGGCCGGCATAGGCGCCGCGGTCCTTGTCGGCACGCGGACGCACCTTGATCTTGAAGCCGTCCGGCTTGATCGTCAGCGTCTCCTTCAGCATCATCTGATAGCGATTGACGTCGATCAGCTTGAAGCGCTGCAGGATCATGCCGATCGCAAGCGCGGCTTCATGCATGGCAAAGCCGCGGCCGATGCAGGCGCGCTGGCCGTTGCCGAACGGCTTCCAGGCATTGACCGGACGCGCCGCCTCGGCCTCGCGGCTGAAATTCTCCGGATCGAATGCGTCGGGATTCGGTCCCCAGACGCTGGGATCGCGGTGCAGCGCCATCACCAATATCGTGATGAAGGTATTCTTCTTGAGCTTGTACTTGCCGCCAATGGTTTCGTCATTGAGCGGCGCAATGCCATAGGCCGGCGCAGGCGGCCAGAGTCGCAAGGCTTCCTTCAAGATCTGCGTGATGTAAGTGAGCTGGGTAACCTGCTGGTAGGTCGGCCTTGCATCGGTATCGGGTCCGAGCACCCGGTCGACTTCTTCATAGGCTTTCTTGAGCACTTCGGGGTGCTTCAGCAGCGCGTACAGCGTACAGGACAACAGGCCGCTGGTGGTTTCGTGGCCCGCGATCAGGAACGTATTGATCTGGTAGCGAATGTTGACGTCGTCGAGCTGTTCGCCGGTGCTGCGATCGACGCCCGTCATCATGGCGCCGAGCATATCTTTCTTGGCCTCGGCGGCTTCCGCGTTCTTGCGGCGCTCGGCGACGATCTCGTCGACCATCTTGTTCATGAAGGCGACGTCTTGCGCGAGTTCCTGCCGGCGCCTTTTCAGCCAGATGCCCTCGAGCGGAATCCCCCGGGTCATCATGATGGTTTCGAGCGAGCGCACCAGCGATTCCACAAACGGGTGATAATCACGCCGGTAGAACGAATTGAATCGATAGTCGAACCCGCACAGACCGATGGTGTCGAGCGTCAGCGCCGTCATATCGTGGACAACGTCGATCTCTTCGTCGCCGTTCAGCCGCTCCCACTTCTTGACGAGTTGATCGGCGATATCGACCATGCTCGGATGATAGGACTGCATGGCGCGGTTGCCGAACGGCTGCAGCAGGATGTTGTGCGCCTTGCTCCAGTTCGGCTCGCTGGTATCGGCCGTGAACAGTCCGTCGCCGCCAACCGCACGCACCCTGCGCAGCGAGCCACGCACCGCCTTGTCGAAACGCTTTTCGTCGCTGAGTTCCTCGACGAGATCGTGGCCGGAGACGATGACCAGCGGTGCGCCCATCATGTCCAGCCAGAAGATCGGTCCGAGCTCCTTGGTCAGCCGCACCAAATGCTGCACCGGCGCGGTCGAATCCAGCGACAGCATGTTGCCGATTACCGGCTTCGTCGGCGGATGCGGGATCGGACTCAGTCTGTTGGTCGACGCCATCGCTTGATAGTCTCCTGCATTTCGTACGCACCACCGTCATCCTGAGGAGCGCGCTCCAGCGCGCGTCTCGAAGGATGGGCCGCTTGCACTCGTCGCCGCATCCTTCGAGGCTCGCCGAAGACGGCGAGCACCTCAGGACGACGATTCCGAATATATCTCACCCAAACCTTCGTTTACGCCATTCGATCAGCTTGGCGCTGACTTCGTCCGGCTTTTCCTGCTGCGTCCAATGGCCGCTGCCGCGAACCAGATATTTCTCGAGGTCGGGGATGATTTTCTCCATGCCGTCGGCCGAGGATGGTGGCAGCACGTGATCGTTCTCGGCCATGATCATCAGCGACGGCACCCGCACGGTGTGATCGATCTCCGCAGAGCGCTGCCAGTTGCGCGACATGTTGCGGTACCAGTTGATGCCGCCGGTGAAGCCCGTTTTGGTGAAGGTGTCGACAAAGACCTGCTTTTCCTCCGTCGACAGGATCGGCGTCCGCGGGTCATGTTTAGCATCGTAACCGGCAATCATCTGCGGAAACGCCAGATTGAGTCGCGGCGAAGCGCCGACACCCGCGACCGGCGGCTCCGCAGGCACGGGTTCGCTGCGCGGGACGGGCTTGCGCATAAAGGCGTCAAAGGTCTGCTCGACGCGGCTGTCGAATATCTTGTCGGCACCACGCGCGGGATCTTGAAACTGCACGATATACATCTGCTCGCCGAAGCGCTGGCGTAACAGTTCGATCGGGTCCGCCGGCGCACGGCTGGTGTGCGGGGTGTTGATTCCGACGACGCCGGCGACGCGGTCGATGTGCCGCAGCGGCATCTGCCAGACGATAAAGCCGCCCCAGTCGTGGCCGACGAAGA
>DATHHQ010000758.1:0-3606 GCA_035490095.1 Bradyrhizobium sp. | reverse complement strand
TCTCCAAACAATTCACCGGCAACCATCATCGCCTCCCGCGAATCCATATCGCCAGAGAATCACACTGCATCACCTCTCGGCTAGACTTGCTTGCAGAGCCGCCAAAAAAATCACACGCTCTGAGGAGCGGCCTGTTGGCCGCGTCTCGAAGGATGGGCCACGGGGTGTATTCATCCTTCGAGACGCCGCGCAGGGGCGCGGCTCCTCAGGATGAGGGCGGTGGCGAATTAAACTACTTCGCCAGTTCCTTCGAGCGGCGGGTCGCGGCGGCGACCGCGCGCGTCAGCAGCGACCGCATGCCGTCCGGTCCCATCAGCACTTCCAGCGCTGCGGCCGTGGTGCCGCCGGGGGAGGTGACGTTCTGGCGCAGCGTGGCGGAGGGAGCATCCGAGCGACGCAGCAATTCGCCGGAGCCGGCGACGGTTTCGCGCGCCAGCCTGGTCGCGAGATCCTGGGGCAGGCCGGCTTCGACGCCGGCGCGCGCCAGTTCTTCGGCTAGCCGGAAAATATAGGCCGGACCGGAACCGGAGACCGCGGTCACCGCGTCCATCAAATTCTCGTCATCGACCCATTCCACCGATCCGGTGGCGCGCAACAGCGCGTCGGCGATGCCGCGCTGCGAGCTGCTGACATGGCCTGCCGCCACCGCGACCGTGATGCCGCGGCCGATCGCGGCCGGGGTGTTGGGCATGGCGCGGACCACGCTGCCGCCGCACACCTCGGCGATCGAGGCGATGGTCGTGCCCGCCATGATCGACACCACAAGCGTGGAAGGCCCGGTGAAGGATTTCAACATCGCCCCGGCCTCGCGGAACGACTGCGGCTTCAGCGCGATCACCAGCGTCGCGACGGCGCCGATATCCTTCGGCGATGGATTGAGACGAACGCCTTTTGTCACCAGCGCGCTGATCTCATCGGAGGGCTGCGGCTCGATCACGACGACGCGCTTGCCATCCAACCCCTGCGCCAGCCACCCCGACAGCAACGCACCGCCCATCTTCCCCGCGCCGGCGAGGACGATGGTGTCTTTGATATCTTGCCAAGCGTTGGTGGTGTTCGACGTCATCAGAAACAAATACCACGTCGTCCCGGCGAACGCCGGGACCCATAGCCCCTAGCGGTTCTATTGAAACGCGAGATTGGCCACAAGCACTTTGCTTGAACTTCGACGACACGGCGTATGGGTCCCTGCGTTCGCAGGGACGACTATCTCGTCATTGCCGGGCTTGACCCGGCAATCCATCGTCTCAAAAAGATTTTTCTAGATGGATGCGCGGGTCATCTAGCGCGAAGACGCGCTTCGCTTTTGCCCGCGCATGACGACCGAGCATTCGCGAGCGACCTACGCCTCGCCCTCGGTATCGAACATCGCCGCGCTCATGGCTTCCGGTGCTGATTTGCCGGCCCATACCACGAACTGGAACGCCGGATAATAGCGCTCGCAGGCGTGGATGGCGCCGACCAGCATGGTCTCGCACTGCGCGGTCGAAGCGGTGATCCCGCCCGGCAGCACCAGTGCCTGCCGGTACATGATCATGCCGGTGTGGGTCCAGATGTCGAAATGCCCGATCCATAATTGCTCGTTGATCGCTGCGATCAGCCGCTGCACCTCGGCGCGGCGGGCTGCGGGAATTTTCATGTCGAAGGCGCAGGCCAGATGCAGCGCCTCGATCTCGGTCATCCAGGTAAAGGACAGTTGGTAATCGGTCCACTCGCCCTTGGAGACGATCGTCACCTCGTCGGTGCCGGAGCGTTCGAACGACCAGTTATTATCGGCGGCGATGTCCTCGACGACCGCAAGCGGATTGTTCAGGGAATCGATGATGCCTTCGAGGAGGGACATTTCCGTCTCGACCTTACCGTTTTCAGGGAAAAGATTCAGATACGATGGTTTGATACGCCCGCAGCAGGCCGACACCAGTTGGCTTGATGCGTCGCTGCCGACTGCAATCCCCTGATCGCGCCGGGGGCCTGCCGGGATCAACTGATGTGATTTGCGGAATCGGCGCAACCGCAGGGGGAGTCCGTCCACAGCCAAAGCGGCGCTCGTCCACAGCTGATCGCGCGCCGAAATTGTTAATTTTGAGAACAAACCGGAGTCGGATTCGCGCAGGCCGAGTCCGCCGCACCGAATTCGCCCCCAGCGAGCCGGATCGGGCCGCCTTAATTTCGCCGGATCAGATTCGCCCCGGAGTATTTTCTTGCCGGCTAAGCGGAATCCGGTTAGCCGGCAAGAAAATGCTCCTAATCTATAATTTGCGCGTATTCTATGCGCAAAACCGGTACCCACGTTTGCGGAATACGCACTCGGCATAGGGACATGCAGATTCCCCATGATGAAGGTGCTTGCTGGCGTCCCGGCCATTCGCCATAGTTCCCCTCAGGCCGCTCATACCGGGCGGCCGATGTTCTCAGGGCGGGGTGAAAGTCCCCACCGGCGGTAAGGGTGGCTAAGCCCAAGCCCGCGAGCGCCTTCTTCCCTTGGAAATCCCCTTGGGAAAAAGGGTCAGCAGATTCGGTGTGATTCCGAAGCCGACGGTTAAAGTCCGGATGAAAGAGAACGGTCGCGACAGCCGCATTGCGCGCGGCGCGTCGTTCCGTATGCCCTGATTCTGGTCCTGAAAGAGGAAAGCCATGAATCAGATGTTGCAAGAACCCCACCTACAAGACGCTCCCGAAGTAAAAGACGCTTCCGAAGTAAACGAAACTGCCGAAACGATCGGCCGCCCGCCCGTTCCCGCGCACCCGCGATTTGCAAAACCGCAGCGGGTCGCCTTCGTGCAGTCGTCCTGGCATCGCGAGGTGGTGGAGGAATGCCGGATCGCCTTCCTCGATGAGATCGAGGCGCGCCACATCGCGCGCGCGCAGGTCGATCTGTTCGAGGTGCCGGGTTCGTTCGAAATCCCGCTGCATGCGCAGCTGCTCGCCAAGACCAGGCGCTACACCGCGATCGTCGCGGCCGGGCTCGTGGTCGATGGCGGCATCTACCGCCATGAATTTGTCGCCGACACCGTGATCAAGGCGCTGATGGATGTGCAGTTGCGCACCGAGGTGCCGGTATTCTCCGCGGTGCTGACGCCGCAGCAGTTCCACGAGAGCGCCGCGCATTTCGACTTCTTCCGCAAGCATTTTGCGACCAAGGGCGTCGAGGTCGCGGAAGCCTGCGCCAACACGCTGCTCAGTCTGGAGCGGCTGCGCGGTCAGGTCGCGGCGGGGATCGTGTAGGCCCATAGCGTTTTCGAGCGAAGTGGGTACCGGTTCGCGTGAAGAAAACGCGTCAAAAATAAAGATAGAGCCTTGGTCTGATCGGGACCGGGGCTCGTCCCGGACGGATTGATTGTCATTTCCGCCGCCGCGCCTATAAACTCGGCGGCGGGAGGAGGCACGCCCGTGGAGACGGGCGGCCGAGACGATCATGTTCGAAGGACACGATCCCTATCTCGTCGCGCTCTCGGTGGTGATCGCGATCCTGGGCGGGTACACCGGCTTCAGCCTCGCGGCGCGTATCCGCGGGACGCCGGACGTCAGCCATCGCGTGCTGCTGGCCGGCGCTGCCGCGTTCCTCGCGGTCGGCATCTGGACCATGCATTTTGTCGGCATGCTGGC
>DATHHQ010000757.1:0-12446 GCA_035490095.1 Bradyrhizobium sp. | reverse complement strand
GACGCTGGTGCTCCGCTGTGTCGTCTCCTTCGCGATCTCGGACAGCGATTGAGCCGAGCGCTGCATTTCGGTGGCGGCCGTAGCGGCCCCGGCGACAATTCCGCCGACACTTTTCTCGAACTCGCCCGCGATCCGGTTCATGGCCGATTTCCGTTCCGCCACGGCGCGAGCTGTCGCCTCCTCCCGCTCTGCGCGAAGACGTTCGGCGTCAATCAACCGATCCTTGAAAACGGCCAGGCTGCGCGAGCTATGGCCGATCTCGTTACGACGCTCGACGAACGGGACCTCAACGCTCAAGTCACCCTTCGCCAGACCTTCCATGACGCCGCATATCGCCCCGAGTGGACGAACCAGGCCGCGACCGAGAGCGAACGCGGCCAATCCCGCGATCAGCAACCCCACGAGACCACCCGCGGCGATCCAGAAGGCGCGCTCGAACACCACCGCGTCGATATCGTCGGTATAGACGCCTGCCTGGATGGCGAGCAGCTTGTCGCCCTCACCATACCCGCCGGCATAGGTGAGCTTCGGCAGTTCGGGGCCACCCGCCGCTTTCGGCACCTGGTATTCGAGATAACCGCCGCCGCCGCGGGCTTTGCCAACGATATTCTGAATCAGCAGCTGGCCCTGATTGTCTTTGTAATCCCAGCGATTGACATTGATGTATTTCGGGTTGGCGTGCACATAGGTCACGCCGGCATTGCTGCTGCCGGCGCCGTAGATTCCCAGATAGTCAGCGGATTTGCCCCAGCGCATGGCGCCGATCGCATCGAAAGCAAGCTGCCGTGCTTCCTCCGCCGGGATCTTGCCGGCCTTGGCTTTTTCCTCGTAATTCGACAGGATCTTCTTCGCGGCATCGACCAGATCGAACACCTTGGTCCGACGTTCCTCGATGACGGTATTGCGAAGGACCATCACTTGAGCGGTCAGCGCGGCGACGAAGACGACGGTCAAAACCGCGATGATCATCGCAAAGCGATTGTAGACAGTAAGATGCCGCATGATGAGTCCATTCCGTGACAGAAGTGATTGGCGACAGTACTGCTTTACCCGTTAAGCCTTTATTGCAAACGACGTGCGCGTTGGTTCAACATGACGCAGCATGGGAACTTCGGCGCCGCTTTCCGAGTTCTTCCCCGTGTATAATGACAAGCCGAGACAGGATCACCGACATGAGCCACGTGCGCCTTGTTTCGATCTTCTCTCGCGGATGGATGACCGGCAGAGCGGCATTGCTTACGGTTGCGATCCTGGGCCTTCTGGTAGCGCCTTCGAGATCGCCGGCCCAGGATGCCGGCGTCAGCGGCATTCCGCCGGGACCTGGGAATGCGCGCGGACTCAACGGCTCGATCAGCGATCCCAGCGGCATCGGCAATGCGGCCAAAGTGCCGGCGATACCGCCGCCGGCCATAAGCCCGGTTCCCATACCCACCTTATCCCCTCCGACGGCTGGTTACCGAACGTTGCCGGCGCAACGAGCCGTCAAGATGAGACGAACGCGACTTGCGGCGAGAGCCCGTCCCTCGGCGACCCGAGCGGCCGTCAGGGAGCACGACAAGCTGCTCAACGGCAAGATTCCAAGTATCTGCAGGGGATGCTAATCCTCACCTCGGACTAGCTCGCTGTGAAGGATACCGACCTCATCCTGAGGAGCTTGCGAAGCAAGCGTCTCGAAGGATGGACACAACGCAGAGGACTCGCGGCCATCCTTCGAGACGCGCGCACGGCGCGCTCCTCCAGCGATAACGGCGAAGCCGTTACGCGGGGATGAGGGTTGAGATGCAATTGTTGTCGCTGGCCAAAGGCGCTACGCGCTGATTGCTCTACCCGATCGGCTTCAGCCCGGCTTCGATTTGCGCGCGGCGCAGTTCGAGAAACGGCGGCAGCGCCAGTTTCTCGCCGAGCGTTTCCAGGGGCTCGTCGGTGGCGAAGCCGGGTCCGTCGGTGGCGATCTCGAACAGGATGCCGTTCGGTTCGCGGAAATACAGGCTTCGGAAATAGAACCGGTCGATCTCGCCGCTGTTGCGGATGCCAAGCTCGTTGAGCCGCTGCGTCCACGCATGATATTGCGCTTCGTCCGGGGTGCGGAACGCGACGTGGTGCACGCCGCCGGCGCCCTGCCGCGCTTCCTGCAAATCCATACTCTCGATGACGTGCAGCTCCGCGGCCGGACCGCCCTCGCCCATCGCAAACACATGGATCCGCGCCCCGTGCGCGGCATAGTCGCGCACGCGGCGCATGTTCATCACGCCGGTCAGGACCTGCGCGGTGCGGGCGAGATCGTGCACGGTGAGCACGATCGGACCAAGACCCCTGATCTGGTGCTCCGCCGGCACCGGGCTCTTCTCCCACGGCGAGGCTGGCCCCGCGCCGCCGTCATCGACCAGCACCAGCCGCTGGCCTTCGCCGTCTTCAAACGGCAGCGTCAGCCGGCCGTCGACCTCGATGACCTCACCGATATGGCCGCCCGCTTTCTTGAGGCGGTCCCTCCAGTAGCCAAGGCTTTTTTCGCCGGCGACGCGCAGCCCGGTGCGGGAAATGCTGCTGGTGCCGCGCCGCTCCGGTGCTGCCGGGAAATCGAAGAACGTAAGGTCGGTGCCGGGATTTGCGTTTCCGTCGGCGTAGAACAGATGATAGGCGCTGACGTCGTCCTGATTGACCGTCTTCTTCACCAGCCGCATGCCGAGCAGGCCGGTATAGAACGCCAGGTTCTCCCGCGGCTTCGCGGAAATCGCGGTCAGATGGTGAATCCCGGTCAACTGCATCGAATTATCCTTTAATTCTTCGGACCCCTTCCCGGGGAAAATCGGCGGAGGCATTGGGGCCCCATCGCGGATCATGTAGGATACCGTCGGGAGACTCGCCAGCGGCCCCTTTGCCGCCTGGGTTTCAAGGACAGCTTCATGGCCGGACACCTGATAGTCACCGACGAAGACGCGACGCGGGTGATCACGCTGCGGCGGCCCGAAAAGAAGAACGCGATCACGCAGGACATGTATCGCGCCATGAGCGATGCGATCGACACCGCGCAGAACAATCCGGCGATCCGCTGCATGATCATCACCGGCGGGTCAGGCGTATTCACCGCTGGCAACGATCTGGAAGATTTTCTGAAAGACGGCACCTCCACTACCGACCTGCCGCGCGCGTCCAATGCGACGAAGTTTCTCTATTCGCTGGCGCACAACGTCAAGCCGATCATCGCCGCGGTCGACGGCGTAGCCATTGGCATCGGCACCACCATGCTGTTCCACTGCGATTACGTTCTCGCCAGCAAGACCGCGACATTCTCGACGCCGTTCATTCATCTTGGGCTGGTCCCCGAAGGCGCCTCCAGCCTGCTGATGCCGCGCACCATGGGTTACCAGCGTGCGTTCGCCACCTTGGTGATGGGACGCACGGTCAGCGCCGACGATGCGCGCGTCGCGGGCTTCGTCAATGTGGTGGTGGCGCCCGGCCACACCGAGGCCGAGGCGCGCAAGGTTGCGCGCGAGATCTGCGCGTTGCCGGCCGAAGCGGTGGCGATTTCGCGCAAGCTTCTGAAACTGCCGCCGGAAGATCTGACCCGCAGGATCGACCAGGAAGGCCACCTGTTTGGCGAGCGGATGCGCTCCAAGGAAGCGGTGGCCGCGTTCAAGGCATTCTTTTCGCGCAAGAAGGCCTGAGGTCGAAGCTTCGTGAAATCGTTATGCCGGACGCTCTATCATAAAGTCATGAGAACATCGCTTCTGCCATCCCTCGCGGGTGCGCTGCTTCTGATGCTCGCTCTGCCCCCGCGCGCGGCCGCGCAGGCTGCACCGCCGATCGATCTGCGAATTCTCGCGATTAACGATTTCCACGGCAATCTTCTGCCGCCGCCGGGCGGGATCAGGATCGCCGATCCCGACGACAACACCAGGAAGATCAATGTGCCGGCGGGCGGCGCCGAACATATGGCGACGCTGGTCAAGCAACTGCGCCAAGGCACCAGGAACACGATCTTTGTCGCGGCCGGAGATTTGATCGGCGCCAGCCCGTTTCTGTCGGCAATGTTTCACGATGAGCCCACCATCGAATCGCTGTCGATGATGGGGCTGGAGGTGGCCTCGGTCGGCAATCACGAATTCGACGAGGGCAAGGTTGAATTGCTTCGGATGCAGAATGGCGGCTGTCATCCCACCGACAATTGCCAGGGGCCGCACCCGTTCCTCGGCGCAAGATTCCACTACCTTGCCGCAAGCACGATCGAGACCGCTTCCGGGAAGACGATATTTCCTCCCTACGAAGTCAGGGAGTTCGATGGAATTCGCGTCGCCTTCATCGGCCTGACATTGAAGGGAACGCCCAACCTCGTCTCCCCGGTGGGCGTCGCGGGTCTCGAATTCAGGGACGAGGCCGACACGGTGAATGCGCTCGTGCCGGAGCTGAAGGCGCAGGGCATCGAGGCCATCGTGGTTCTGATCCACGAAGGTGGCTTCCCGGCCGGCGACTATAATGAATGCCCGGGCATTTCCGGACCCGTTGTCGACATCGTCAGGAAATTCGATCGCGCGGTCGACGTGGTGATCAGCGGTCACACCCATCAGGCCTATGTCTGCGCGATCGATGGACGACTTGTCACCAGTGGCGACAAGTACGGCACCATCGTCACCACGATCGATCTGAAGCTCGATCCCGCGACCCGTGACGTCGTCAGCGCCAAGGCCGACAACGTCATTGTCCGCACCGGCGCCTATGCCAAGGATCCGGAACAGACCGCGCTGCTTGCCTCCTACGATAAATTCGCAGCCCCGATCGCCAACCGCCTGGCGGGGTCGATCACCCAAACGCTGTCGCGCACGCCAAACGATGCAGGCGAGAGCCCGCTCGGCGATATCGTCGCCGATGCCCAGTTGGCCGCGACCAGCGCCGACAACAACGGCGGAGCCGTGATCGCATTCACCAATCCGGGCGGCGTCCGCACCGATATTCCGAAGAAAGAGCAAGGCGGCGTGACCTACGCCGATGTATTCGCCAGCCAGCCGTTCCGCAATCAGCTGGTGACGCTGACGCTGACGGGAATGCAGATCAAGAACATGCTCGAGCAGCAATGGCTCGATCCGAAACGGCCGCGGGTTCTGCAGGTTTCGAAGGGCTTCAACTATGCATGGGACAACGCGAAGCCCTATGGCGACCGCATCATCGCCGATCGCATGTCACTGAACGGGCAAAGCATCGATCCCGCGGCGCGCTATCGCGTGACCGTGAACAATTATCTCGCGGTTGGCGGCGACGGTTTCACGGTATTGAAGGAAGGCTCAGCACAACAATTCGGCGTCTACGATGTCGATGCCTTGTACGCCTATTTCCAGGCCAACAGCCCGATTGGGCCGGCTCCAGCCGATCGCATCGAGCGCATGAACTGAATTACAAAGCCATATCGGCGGCACGGCTCTTTCCCAGTCCGCGATCACCCCTTAGATTAGCCTGTCCTCACAAGCGCCTCTGGCGCCAGGGTATTGCATGACGACGCTTCTTCTCACCCATTCGGCGTGTCTCGGGCACGCCACGCCGCCGGGGCATCCGGAGCGCGCCGACCGGCTGCGCGCGGTCGGCGAGGTGCTCGCGGAGGACCGCTTCAGCAGTCTGGTGCGCGGCGAAGCGCCGGAAGGCAGCCTGGACACGGTCACGCTCTGTCACAACGAGCATTACGTCGAGGAACTCCGGCACATCGCGCCATCGAGCGGCCTGATCTATCTCGACGGCGATACCTCGATGTCTCCCGGCACATGGGAGGCGGTGATGCGCGGTGTCGGCGGCGCGGTCGCCGCCACCGACCAGGTGATGTCGGGCACCCACCAGAATGCGTTCGTCGCGACGCGCCCTCCCGGCCATCACGCCGAGATCAACAAGCCGATGGGCTTTTGCTTCTTCGACAACGCAGCCATCGCCGCGCGTCACGCCCAGCGCAAATACGGCATAGCCCGCGCAGCCGTGGTCGATTTCGACGTGCATCACGGCAACGGCACTCAGGATATTTTCTGGGCCGATCCGACGGTGATGTATTGCTCGACGCACCAGATGCCGCTGTTTCCCGGCACCGGCGCCAGCGGCGAGCGCGGCGAGCACGACACCATCGTCAATGCGCCGCTGGCCTCGGAGGACGGCGGCGCCAAATTCCGCGCCGCCTTCGAAAACGTAATCCTGCCGCAATTGCAGAAATTCAGCCCCGAGCTGATCATCGTCTCCGCCGGCTTCGACGCGCATTACCGGGACCCGCTGGCGTCGCTCAATCTCAAAGCGGAAGATTTCGGCTGGGTCACGCGCAAACTGATGGATGTCGCCGATTCGAGCGCGGGGGGGCGAATTGTGTCGGTGCTCGAGGGCGGCTATGACTTGCAAGGCCTGAAGGAATCGGTGGCGGCACACGTCACGGCATTAATGGGCGGGTGAATTCCCGCCACAATACGTCCGCAAAAATATCTCTGAATCGGCTCCGGCGAGGGCGAATCCTGGGAAAGCGACATGGCTGAAAACACCCAAACGGACGTCAAGAAGCTGAGCTTCGAACGCGCGATGGAGGAGCTTGAGTCGATCGTAACGCGGCTTGAGGGCGGCAAGGTGCCGCTGGAGGAATCCGTCGCGATCTACGAGCGGGGCGAGTCCTTGAAACGGCGGTGCGAGGAACTGCTGCGGCAGGCGGAGGTGCGGGTCGAGAAGATCACCATCGACGCCAACGGCGAGGTCAGCGGTACGGTGCCGCTCGACGTCCAATGAGACCATTACCCCGGGGTGCGGCCGCTCGTCGCTCCCAGGCAACAGACAGCAACATTAGGTATAATTAGGCGAATTCGACACCAAGCGCGCCGGACGAGGGCTGAATTAGCTCTTGGCGCGTTACGCGGCCTGTTATAGTCCCCGCCGCTAGTGCCCCGTTTTTTTCGAGGTTTGTGATACTTACGGCATTCTCTGCCACGAGCTTCGGAAACCAAGGGGCGCTGGTAACTCTACATTTCTCTAGTTCCGCACTTCAATTTGAAGTTCCTGCTACGATCTTGCGGCAACCAGTGCAGGAACTTCGAATCAGCGGCACTAGTCCGGGGATCACCAGTAAGTGCGCGTTCAGCACCGCCATATCATCTATGTGCAGGGATACGATCCGCGCGGCCTCGCGCAGTATTACCGCATGTTTCGAACCGAACTGCGGAAGTTCGGCCGGCTGTATCAGCTCAGTGCCACCATCAGCCGTCCGCAAGCAGCCCCCGACGGCGAGACCGCATCCTGGACCATCGAGACCAAGGCCGGCGACTGGCAGACCCACACCCGATACGATTTCCTGCGATGGGAAGACCTGATCAAGCGCGATCTCGCCTCGCCGATCTGGCGCACGGTTTTCCACGCGATGTGGATCTATTGGCGTCTGGTCTTCGGCGGCACCATCGCGCGATTCTGGAGAGCGCATTGGCGGTTTGCGACCTTCATCAGTTACCCGCACTACCTGCTGTTCAATGAAGCCCTGTTGTCGCTGGGCATTGCGTTCGGCTTCGCGGCAGGTTTGGAAGCGCTCGGCATTCCCGGTCCGTTCAGTATCGCCGCGGCCACGGCCATGTTCGTCGCCGCACTCGGCACCATGCTGAAATACACGGAAAACCAGACCTATTTGCTCTACCTGCTGTCCGACACGATCTGGACCTGGGAATTCTCTCACCGTCGCCGCCCGGAATGGGACCAGCGCATCGACCGATTTGCGCAGCACCTCGCCAACGTCGCGCGCAGCAGCGACGCCGAGGAAATCGTTGTCGTCGGCCACAGTTCGGGATCGTTCCTGGGGGCCGAGATTCTGGCGCGCGCGCTCAAGCTTGATCCCGATCTCGGACGGCACGGTCCGCGCATTGTCCTGCTCACGATCGGCGGCAATTTCCCGATCGTCGGTTTCCATGCCGCCTCACAGGATTTCCGCGATCACCTCCGCCTGCTGGCGATCGAGCCTTCGATCGACTGGATCGACTGCCAGTCGCGCAAGGATGTGATGAATTTCTTTCCGTTCGATCCGATCGCCGGCCACGGCATCGACGTTGGCGCCGCAAGACGCAACCCCACCATCGTGCCGGTCCGGTTCCGGGAAATCATCAAGCCCGAGCACTACAACGTGTTTCGCTGGAAGTTCTTTCGGGTCCATTTCCAGTTCGTCATGGCCAACGAACGGCCTCACGCCTACGACTTTTTCATGATCGTCTGCGGGCCGATACCACTGATCGAACGCATGGCCTGTCCCGAGGCGGCGCTGGCGGTTGCAGCTGGCGACGCCGCCGCCCGTGAATGGGCCTGGAAAAGGCTCGAAACGGCGACCGTCGATCAGGTCGATGCCGCCGATTTAGGCGAAATGGAGCCCGAGATGGAACCAACAGCGCGGCGCAGGGGTTGAAATTCGGCTTTCCGCCGCCTTTATCCGTCACGCGCCGAAGTCCCGGTGGGTTGGCTTTGACGGCAGCTTTGGTGTAAAGGGTTTGGGGCTGTGGGCTGTTGAAAGCGGCGTGCCGCCAATTTCTATTGGTGGTAAGTGCTTCAAATAGCTGAATAAACTACTTGAGAAGGGCTGAGCCGCCAAGGGTGATACATATCACAGTGAACAATCCGACGCGCATCTAGGCTTTCAACTCAGGCTTCGGCTGCCCAAGTGGCATCCGGCGTCTAGGTATTCGCTGCGCTGACATTGCGCCCCCCATCTCACGTCGGACCGTTCGTTCCGACTTGCAAAATTGGAACATCGCCGTGACCGTATTCAGTAAAACGCCGCTTCTCGACACGATCCGCACCCCCGACGATTTGCGCCGGCTCAAGGTGGAACAAATCCGGCAAGTGGCCGACGAGCTTCGCCAGGAAACCATCGACGCGGTTTCGGTCACCGGCGGCCATTTCGGCGCCGGCCTCGGCGTCGTCGAATTGACCACCGCGATCCATTATATCTTCGATACGCCGCGCGACCGGCTGATCTGGGACGTCGGCCACCAGGCCTACCCGCACAAGATCCTGACCGGCCGCCGCGACCGCATCCGCACGCTCCGCACCGGCGGCGGATTGAGTGGCTTCACCAAGCGCACCGAAAGCGACTACGATCCGTTCGGTGCGGCCCACTCTTCGACCTCGATCTCCGCGGCGCTCGGCATGGCCGTGGCGCGCGATCTCTCCGGCGGCACCAACAACGTCATCGCCGTGATCGGCGACGGCGCGATGTCGGCGGGCATGGCGTATGAAGCCATGAACAATGCCGGCGCGATGAGTTCCCGCCTGATCGTCATTCTCAACGACAACGACATGTCGATCGCGCCTCCGGTCGGCGCTATGTCGGCTTACCTGTCGCGGCTTTACTCCGGCAAGACCTACCGCACGCTGCGCGAGGCGGCAAAGCAGATCAACAAGCGTCTGCCGAAAATCATCGCCAACCGCGCCAACCGTGTCGAAGAATACTCCCGCGGCTTTATGATGGACGGCGGCACGCTGTTCGAGGAGCTCGGCTTCTATTATGTCGGTCCGATCGACGGCCACAACCTCGACCATTTGCTGCCGGTCTTGAAGAACGTCCGCGACATGCAGGAAGGCCCGATCCTGGTCCACGTCGTCACGCAAAAGGGCAAGGGTTACGGCCCGGCGGAAGCCTCCGCCGACAAATATCACGCGGTCGTCAAGTTCGACATCGCCACCGGCGCGCAGGCCAAGGCCAAGCCGAATGCGCCCGCCTATCAGAACGTGTTCGGCCAGAGCCTCGTCAAGGAAGCGGAGAAGGACGAAAAGATCGTCGGCATCACCGCGGCGATGCCGTCGGGAACCGGGATCGACATTTTCAACAAGGCCTTCCCCGACCGCACCTTCGACGTCGGCATCGCCGAGCAGCATGCGGTGACGTTTGCCGCCGGCCTCGCGACCGAGGGCTACAAGCCGTTCTGCGCGATCTATTCGACCTTCCTGCAGCGTGGTTATGACCAGATCGTCCATGACGTGGCGATCCAGAGCCTGCCGGTACGCTTCGCGATCGATCGCGCCGGGCTTGTCGGCGCCGATGGCGCCACTCATGCCGGCTCGTTCGACAACGCCTATCTCGGCTGCCTGCCCAATTTCGTCATCATGGCGGCATCGGATGAGTCCGAACTGGTGCACATGGTTGCGACCCAGGTCGCGATCAACGATCGTCCCAGCGCGGTTCGCTATCCGCGCGGCGAAGGCCGCGGCATCGAGATGCCCGAATTCGGCGTTCCCCTCGAGATCGGAAAAGGGCGCATCGTTCGCGAGGGCAGCAAGATCGCCTTGCTGTCGTTCGGCACCCGTCTGGCCGAATGCGAAAAGGCCGCCGACGAGCTGGCGGCGCACGGACTGTCCACCACCATTGCCGACGCACGCTTCATGAAGCCGCTCGACGTCGACCTGGTGCTGAAGCTTGCGCGCGAGCACGAAATCCTGCTCACCATCGAGGAAGGCGCAATCGGCGGTTTCGGCTCCCATGTCATGCAGACGCTGGCAGAGCACGGCATGCTCGACGGCGGCCTGCGGATGCGGTCGATGGTGCTGCCCGACGAATTCCTCGACCACGACTCGCCGAACGCGATGTATGCCCGCGCCGGCCTCGACGCCAAGGGCATCGTCGCCAAGGTGTTCGAAGTGTTGGGCAAGGATTTCAAGACCGAAACGGTAAAGCTGGCCTGACAACTCGGCCACCGCAGGTGACATTTGCCTGAACCTGCGGTTGGCTTGCGGCTTTGCGGATTGGCGCTTTGCCAACCCCGTTTTGCCACCTTGCTCAGATATTGCCGTCGCAAGACCTTCAATCGTGCGCACAATCCGCGCAATTGGAAATGAAGATTTACCTGGCCGGCCCCGACGTTTTCCTGCACGACGCCGTCGAGATCGGACGGCGTAAGGTCGAAATGTGCAAGCGTCATGGACTGATCGGGCTGTATCCGCTGGACAATGCCATCGATCCCGCAGCCGAGGATGCCTCTTTGCGGATATTCCGCGGCAACGAAACCATGATGATCGAGGCCGATGCCATTATCGCAAACCTCACTCCGTTTCGCGGTCCGGGCGCGGATGCCGGCACCGTCTACGAACTCGGCTATATGGCTGGACGCTGCAAGCTCTGCCTCGGCTACTCCAACGATCCCTCGTCGTATGCCGATCGTGTGCGCGAATTCACCGATGTGAATTCGCGCGATGGACACTTGATCGACGCGCAGGGATTAACCGTGGAGGATTTCGGGTTGACCGATAACCTGATGATGATTCACGCGCTCGATCTGCATGGCTGCGCGCTGGTGACGCCACGGCAACCACCCGCGGACCTCTGGCACGATTTGACCGCATTCGAGACGTGCGTGCGCATGGCCGCCGGGCGGCAGGCCTCTGCGCACGCGCGCGCATCGCATTGAACTTGGCGAGCCGCGACCGCAACATACCCCCTCCCCGCAAGCGCGCGGACCTGTTGCTGGTCGAGCGCGGTCTGTTCGAAAGCCGGGCCCGGGCGCAGGCGGCGATCGAAGCGGGCCTGGTCATTGCCAATGACAAACCGGTGTTGAAGCCATCCGAAGGCGTTCCTGCGGACGCCGTGTTGTCTGCGCAACCCGCCCACCCCTTTGTCTCGCGGGGCGGCGTCAAGCTTTCGGGCGCGCTGGACCAATATCCGATCGAAATCGAGAATCACGTCTGTCTCGACGTCGGCGCGTCGACCGGCGGCTTCACCGAGGTATTGCTCGCCAACGGCGCCAGTCTGGTGTTTTCAATCGACGTCGGGCGTGACCAGCTGCATCCATCGCTGCGCGGCCATCCCAAGATCGTTTCGATGGAGGAGACCGACATCCGCGGATTTGAAGACAAGCGCCTGCCGATGCGGCCCGATGTCGTCGTCGTCGACGTCAGTTTCATTTCCTTGAAAGCCGTGCTGCCGGTTGCGCTGTCGCTGGCGGCCGCGCCGATGCATCTGCTGGCATTGATAAAACCGCAATTCGAAGCGGCGCGAAAGCATTCCAAGCGCGGCATCATTCGCAACGCCATGGTGCACCAGCAAGTCTGCGACGACATCGCGGCGTTCGTGGCGTCGCTCGGATGCACCGACATCCAGATGTTTCCGTCGTCGATTGCAGGCGGCGACGGCAACATCGAATTCTTCATCGGCGCGCGCCGTGGTTGAACGCCTCGTTATCGATCACGTCGGTCATCGCGGCGACGGCGTCGCCTTTGCCGACGGGCAGAGCGTGTACGTGCCGTATACGCTGGGCGGCGAGACCGTCGAGGTCGCACCGGTACCGGGTCATCATCCCGACCGGCGGCACCTGCTGCAGGTCGAGCGTGCCAGCCCGGAGCGGGTCACGCCATTTTGTCCGCATTTTGGAACTTGCGGGGGATGCGCGATCCAGCATTGGGAAACCGAACGCTATCGCGCCTGGAAACGCGATATCGTCATCGAGACGCTGGCGCAGGCAAAGCTCGCCTGCGACGTG
>DATHHQ010000756.1:0-6444 GCA_035490095.1 Bradyrhizobium sp. | reverse complement strand
ACGGATTTCATACGGCCTCTGTAAAACAGGATCGGCCCAGTCCTGCCATTCCAGCCAATGCGCGGTTTCCGTGACGCGCATCACGTGAGCGGCCACCTCCGGGTAAAGATGTGTGGACATCGGTATGCCCGCTGCTCCCGCTATGGCCGATGCCCTTAGCCAACCGGTCACACCGCCAATGCGCATGAAATCCGGCATGACAAGGTCGCACGCCTTTCTTTGTAGCGCGGTGTGTAGGTCGCGGGGGCCATAGAAATTCTCACCAATCTGGATCGGGGTCTTTAGCTCGGCGGTCAACTGCGCGTAACCGTCAAGATTGTCATAAACGATCGGCTCCTCGATCCACGCGAGGCCCTCTTCATCAATCATGTGACACCGTTGCAGAGCCTCTCCAAGATGTAGGCCTTGATTGAAATCGGCCATTAGCTCCATGTCATCGCCGACGGCAGCCCTGATAGCATGAATAGCGGCCAGATCGTCGCTCGCGCGATCTCGGCCAAGCCGCAGCTTCAGCGCAGTGAAGCCTCCTTCATCGCGTAATGCGATCGCGTCCGCCGCCACTACCTCTGGCGCCTGAAGCCACAACCCATTGCTGTTGTACGCCTTCACCGGCTCAACCGAACCGCCCAGCAAAACGCAAAGCGGCACACCGCTCACCTTTGCCAGGGCGTCCCAGGCCGCCATATCCAGTCCGGACACCGCGATCATGGAAAGCCCCTGATAGCCTACAAACTGCAACGACTTGCGTGCGAGATCGTAGAGCTCGACCGGTGCGACACGTCGGCCCTTGAGCATGACGCCAAAATCCTGCAGGGCCGGAATCAGATATCGCATCGTCTTGATGGTGTAGGGCTCAAGATAACTCCGCCCGACGATGCCTTCTTCAGTGTTGAGGTCGATCAAGATCAGCGGCCAGTCGGTGATGGTGGCGATCCGCGCGACGACCGGACGCCTCAGCTTGAGTACGACTGCTCTCGCCCTGATGGATTTGAATGTGAGCGGGGTAAGCTGCATTGCAAACGTCTCCCGATTTGGGCGGGCGGATTGTACGGCGTCACCAGGCCACCCGAATTGCCATTTTCAGCCTGCGTTCGCGAGCATGACGACCACGGCGGGCGCATACTATCGGGTCGCGATAATCTTGCTCGAGATACCAAAGTCCAATCTATCTGGTGGGGTAAACGGTGGGGTAGTTCGCGGCAACTACTGGAATATAATCATATAATCAATAACTTAAGTGGCAACCTGGCGGAGAGAATGGGATTCGAACCCACGGCAGGCTTGGGCGCACACGCGCTTCTACACACCTGGAGGTGACAAACGTGACCAAGTGATTACCGGGACGGTAGGCTACGAGCTTGCCAACAGTGCATCCGGTCTGACCGATATGCACGCTACAGCCCGCAGGTGGAGGCCGGAGCAGCATGGGGCAATGCCTGCTACCGGGGGGCCTGCTGTTTTATTTTTGCCAGCTAATACCGGGTCACTTTGTTGGTATTTCTGTTGGTATCGGCGACGATCGAAGACAAAAATATTTTTATATTCAAATGGTTATGGTAGTAAGCGGCTATCGGCCAGGGGCACCAGAAGGGCATCCGCCCTCGTTCGCCAACGTTCATTTTCATCAATAAATACGGGCCTAAGTCGTATTTTCGAGCGCGCGGCTGTTCGCCGGGTTTTGCTGGTATCCGGGAGTTTCATGGTATCTCTTATGGTAGTTTATCGGGGCCATGGTCTTGTGATTTTTGGGTGGAATCGAACCCATGCCGGTCAAGAACGACGACAGCCACTTTCGGCATCTCAAGCCAGCCGAAAAAGACTATAAGCGATCCGACAGTGGCGGCCTCTTCATGCTCGTCACCGAAACCGGATCGAAGCTCTGGCGCTATGCCTATCGCTTTAATGCCCCATTGCTTAAAATGAAACGGGACACTGTTCGATGCAAGCGTCTCGAATATCTCGCACCCAATCGACCGACGCTGCGCTCGCCGCGATCGGCCACGCTGTGCTAAAATCAAAAAATGAAATGACCTCAGTGGTATCCGACCCGTGCGGATATTTTCGATGTCGTGTTCATCGTGGCGTTGCTGTGCGTCTGTGCCGTTGCTGCGATCCTGGGTCCTCAGCAGCGGACGAATGCCGGTTTCGGCCCGGAATGGGATTGCAAGGTCATTCCGAAAAGCGAGCCGATCTGCGTCAGGAAGCCGAGCCACTGATCCGCGACTTGTTGCCACAGCAAATCAGTGAGCCAGCGCGTTGCCGGCGCGCCGTGAAGCGCGCCGGACTATTTCAATGCAGTCACTTCCCGATCAGGACGCCGCCGCGCGGGAGGGACGGTTGCGGGAATTGCGCTGGAAGAACAGCGCCTGGCTGGCGACGGCGGAGACCATCGCGGGCTGGAACGGCTTTGAGATCAGGAACGCCGGTTCGGGGCGTTCGCCGGTCAGGAAGCGTTCGGGATAGGCGGTGATGAAGACCACCGGCACCTCGAAGATCCGCAGCAGCTCGTTGACGGCATCAAGGCCGGAGCTGCCGTCGGCGAGCTGGATATCTGCCAAAATCAGGCCCGGCTTCTTGTTCTTGGCGAGCGCCACGGCGTCTGAATGGGTGCGGGCGACGCCGATCACGTTGTGACCGAGGTTCTTCACCAGGCTCTCAAGATCCATCGCGATGAACGTCTCGTCCTCGATGATCAGCACATCGGTGGCGATTTCAGCCGCCATTTCCCGGCCGGCGGTATCGGCAAGCTGCCGGATTTCGGCGACATCGGCGCTGAGAATGAACGCCACTTCTTCTTCCGAGAAGCCTTCCAGCGACAACAGCAGGAAGGCCTGGCGCGGCAGCGGCGTGATATTCGAGAGCCGGCGCTCCGAGGGCATCGGCAGGCTCGCGACGTCGGTATCGTCGTTGAGCGAGACCGAATTCCAGATTTGCGTAAACAGCCGAAACAGCCCGGCGCGGGGTCCGTGCTGCTCGTCGAGCAGGGCGGGATCCTGAAGCAGCGCTTCCAGCATGGCTCCGACGTATGCGTCGCCCGACGCCTGGTTTCCCGTCAACGCACGGGCATAGCGGCGCAACAACGGTAAATGTTCAGCAACTAGCTGTGATCGCGACATCCCCACTCCATTATTGCATGGGTCAAACCATCAATCGGGGTGACCCGGTTCCCCTGATGGCTGACTACGCCCGAAGCATCAAAAAGTTCCCACGTTCCGGAACTTTCCGGCTGACTTTGAATTAGCCTCCATAGCAGAGGCCTCAAAGACTTCAAAAATCAAGGATAACTAACGAAGTTTCAGGGACTTAACTCTCGGGGAAGCGTGGAACAGCTCATGAAAGATCTAAAATCTCCGCCCGGCAAGCCGGGCAAGCCGGGCGGCCTCAACGCCGAGATTCAGTCGAGAATCGGCCACCAGCTCCGCGCCATGTACGACGATGTGGTGCGGCAGGGGGTGCCTGACCGGTTCGCGGAGCTGATTCGGAAGCTTGATGTACCGGAGCCCTCTCCCCAAGTGGGAGATGCGGGCGATCCAAATGACGGGAGGGAGTAATGCCTCTCACAGATTCACTTCGCGACGACATCCTGGCGTCGGTGCCTAGCCTGCGCGCGTTTGCGATCTCGCTCAGCGGCAATGGCGACCGGGCCGACGACCTGGTGCAGGAAACCCTGCTGCGCGCGCTCGCCAACATCGACTCGTTCCAGCCCGGCTCCAATTTGCCGGCGTGGCTGTTCACGATTCTGCGCAACCTGTTCCGCTCCGATTATCGCAAGCGGCGGCGGGAGGTGGAGGACGCCGACGGCAACTACGCCAAGACGCTGAAAACCCAGCCGGCCCAGAACGCGCATCTCGAGTTCGAGGAATTTCGCGCGGCCCTGGAAAAACTTCCGCAGGACCAGCGCGAAGCCCTGATCCTGGTCGGCGCCTCCGGCTTTTCCTATGAAGACGCCGCGGCGATCTGCGGCTGCGCGGTCGGCACCATCAAGAGCCGCGTCAATCGCGCGCGATCGAAACTCTCAGCCCTGCTCTATGTCGATGGCGCCGAGGATTTCGGCCCCGACGAGACGGTTCGTGCGGTGATCGGCGGCAGCGGCGGCTAGAGCGTTTTCAAGCGAAAGCATGCCCCGGACGCGATCCGGGGTTGAGAGCGGTTCGCGTCAAGAAAACGAGTCAAATCAAGAATCTAGAGCCCCGTTTCGATTCGATCGAAACGGAAAAGACTGGCGGGATGACTTTTCTTTGAATCGTCATCCCGCTCTATCTTTTTGTTTGAGCATGATCTCCGGGCTAACGCTTCGCGTTTGTCCCGAGGGAAAACCGGTACCCACCCTCGGATCAAGTCCGAGGGCATGCTTTTCCGGATCATGCTCCAGGCCTTCATTCCCCGATAAGAAATTGCGCATGGGGGATGCGCGATTGAACCTGGGTCGACCCAAGTTCGACAGAATCATGGGCTAGGTCGGCAACAGCCGGCCCGGATGTGTAGATTCAGTGATGTCAGCGCGAGATTTTCCGGTGTGCCATTGCACATCATCGTTCGCGCCGACGCGTACCCTGGAGTAACCAGAATGGTTGTTGAACGACACGTGAGACTGAACTCGCCGCAATGCGAGCCTTTTCAATACGAGCCCCATCGACACGAAAGGCGGCCACAGATCGCGGCCGCTTTTTTGCTGCATCGAATACTAGTGCAAACCGCCGAACGCGTAGATCAGGACCAGAATCGGAAGCGGGACACCGATCAGCCACAACAACAAATAACGTCCCATGACAGCGCCTCCGGGTTGCGAGCGGGTTGATCGCCGTTTCAATTCCCGGAAGCGGAGGTTTGTTCCGCGAAGCACCCGAAGCCGTCATTCCGGGGCGATGCGAAGCGTCGAACCCGGAATCCATAACCACGACCGGGAGTATGGATTCCGGGCCTGCGCCAAGAGGCGCATCCCGGAATGACGAAAAGGCACAACGCTACCGAACCGGCTTCAGCGGTGCCGACAATTGCTCGGTTCGGTCTCTCTCGGTCAGGTCGACCACGGTGTCCATCGGCGCGGTGAGTTCGTACACATAACTGACGTCGGTGAAATACCGCTTCGAGGTGCCGCCGAGCGCCTCCGGTGCAACGCGATCGAGCAGGATGAGGCCGAAATCGCTGTCTTCGCGGCGGGTCGCGGCACTGGTGTTGAACTCTTCCCAGCGAAAATGGAACGTGGTGTCGGAGTCTTCGCCGCTCACTTCCCAATGCGCGACGATGTGCGGATGCTTACCAACCAGCGAAAGCCCCTCGTCGGAGTGCGATGCGAGCTCGAAGAACAGCAGCGAGAGGCTCTGCGCGGCGCGCGCGCTCACGGAAATATCGGGGCCGCTGACCGCGATCCGATCGGCATGGGGGATGGCCCGCGCCTCGAACAGCCCTTTCAGCTTGACGCCTTGCCACCGGCTTTCGCTCAGCAGCGAGACCACGTTCGACATCGCATGGATCCGCCCGATCAGGAGTTCACGGGCGACATCGACATCGGAACCATGGCGCAGCGTGCGCGTCACGATCGACTGGATCACCGCGAGGATGTTCTTGACCCGGTGATTGAGCTCGTCGATGACCGCGGTCAGTCGGCGCTCGAAACCGATTCTGACCTGGATTTCACGGCTGAGCCGCAAATTGTTGTAAGCGACATATCCGAAAAGCCCGCAGATGATCCCGGTCAGCGCGAGACCAATGGTGCCGACGATGCCGGCCGTCTGCTGCGCGCGCATCACAGAGTTGGTCTTGGCGTAATAGGCGAGCTTCCAGTCGCGGCCTCCGAACGTTGCGGTTCTGGTACTCGACGGCGCGGGCTCTTCCGGCGTTACCGTCCGCGACGTCACGATGCCCCGATCATTTGCAACCAGTTCGCCGTCAGCGTTGCTCGGGTCTTTCAGCACGACCGAAAACAGTGACAGGTCGTCATTCGCCAGCATCAGCGGCGCCAGTTCATAGGAAAAGGTCACGAAGCCCGCTGGCGAGGCATCGGCCTCCTGCACAACCGGCGCCGCAAGAATGATGCCGATCTCGCCATCCGGGCGCAACAGCGGAATGGGATCGGACGCCACCGGCTTTCCGTCGGCCATGGCGCGCGCCAGCATCTGCCCCAGGACCGGGTCACGATCATAGGAGCGGCCGGGCAAACGCATTGTCGCGGCATTGCGTGGCTCGACGTCCATCAACACATCGATCGGCTTGTCGACAGACCGGGTATCCAGACGCGCGTCATCGAAACCGCGGATCGTCGGATTCGTAAATCCCGCGGTCGCGAGTTCCTTGCGCGCAGCATCCAGTTCGTTCGGCTTCAGCCGGGCGATCCAGCTTGCGACAATGAAGTCGGTCTTGAAGGCGTAAATCGAGGACCGCAGCGGCTGCAGCATATTGGCCTTGATCACGGAAGGCGCACGAAACAGCCCCGATGCGACGCGG
>DATHHQ010000755.1:0-8396 GCA_035490095.1 Bradyrhizobium sp. | reverse complement strand
CCGTCTCCGCGCCATTCCACATTCGGGATCGCCGGGCATGCAGGTCCGGCACACTTCGGGCCGCACCGCATAAATCCCGCACGACGTCGCCACGCCGACCCTGCCTGACAGCGCCGAACATCGATCGCCGTCGCAGCGCATCCCCGACAGCTTTTCATTGACGAACTTTTCCGGAATCAAATCGAGCGCCGCATCGTCCTCGATGGTGAAGCGCGGCCAGTTCGATGAATACGAACAACATGCGCCGCAGGCCTGGCACGGGCTTTCGACATCCATGGCTGAATCGCTTGTCTCCATGCGGTCCGTTTAGCGCGGAATGCAGGGATCGGCCAGCCGGCCGCTGGGTGATGCGTCTCAGGCGTCGCTCGGAGGCTCCCAGACCAGGCTTCTGCGCCATTTTGCCCTGAGTGCATCGCGGCGCTCCGGATATTTTTCGTCGAGATACACCGCGTCGACGACCCGGTCGGTGCGAAAACTGCGAAAATCCTTGCGCAGTTCGCACCAGGCCGCCAGAAGCCGCACCGCCTCGAGATAGCCGATGGCGATCGGCCAGATGGTGCGCTCGCTGTCACGACCGTGTTCGTCGCGATAATACAGCGCGATCTTCTTTCCCTCGTGGATATGCGCGCGCGTCCGCACCATGTCGATGCGGTCGGGTTCCCTGCGCCAGCCCGGGCGAGCGCGGCTGGCCGGCTCAAGCACAAAGGGCCGCAGCCGTTCCGGGACAGTGTCCGCGATCTTTGCCATCAGGTCTTCGGCGGCTCTTGCCAGCACGGGATCGGCATGCCCGGCCACCCATTGTGCGCCGAGCACGGCCGCTTCGATTTCATCGGGCGTGAGCATCAACGGCGGCAGGTCAAATCCCTTCTCCAGCACATAACCCATGCCGGCCTCACCGCGGATCGGCACCCGTTGTTCGATCAGGGTCGCGATGTCGCGGTAAATCGTGCGTTTCGAGGTCTCCAGCTCAGCCGCGATGGCATCAGCCGTCAGCGGGTTACGGGTGCGCCGGAGCACCTGAATGATCTGGAACAGCCGGTCGGCACGTCTCATGGGGCGTCTCTTTTTAGGGTGCAGCCTCGATGATGCTGACAGCATGTTGGCAGCAGGTGGCGGCTATACCGGGACAACACTTCAATTGAAGGGGATTTGTCCATGATGATTCTTTGTAACTTCGGAAGTTTCCGGCCGTTCTGGCGTGTCCAGGCTTGGGCCGTGGAACACCTGATTTTCGTCCACGGCGCCTCCGGGGATTTCCGCTGGGCGATCGCCGCACTTACCATGCGTTCGCTCGTCGCGTTGGAGGCCTTCGCGCAGAAGCAACTGGTGTCCCTGGCCCGAAGTGTCATGGGCCGCGCCTGGCAGGGGGCTCGTTTCGCGGCTGAAATGACTGATGCTGACAGCATGGTGGCAGCAGGGGGTAGCTAGGCTCAGGCGTCATTTCAACAGATCGGGAGCCCTCACATGATCATCCTCCATGGCTTTGGCGCCGGCTTCGGCTTGCCGGAAATCAGCCCTTTTGTGACCAAGACCGAGGTCCAGCTGAAGATGGCTGGCCTCGCCTATCGCAAGGAGAAAGCGATGCCGCCGGCTTCTCCCAAGGGACAGCTGCCTTATGTCCTCGACGAGGCCGAGAGCATCGCCGATTCCACCTTCATTCGCGCGCATATCGAAGGCAAGTACGGTTTCGATTTCGACGCGCCCCTCAACTTGCAGCAGCGTGCGCAGGCCTGGGCGTTCGAACGAATGATCGAGCACCACGTCTACTGGGCACTGGTCGGAGCGCGCTGGGTCGATGCTGAGAACTTTGCCAAAGGGCCGGCGCATTTCTTCGATGCGGTTCCCGAGCTTCTTCGCGAAAAACTTCGCGAAGACGCGCAATTTCGCGTTGCCGAGAACTACCTGCTGAGCGGTCTGGGCCGCCACGCCCCGGACGAGGACGTCGATCTGGCAGTTCGCTCGTTGTTTGCGCTGTCAGTCCAGCTTGGGGACAAGGCGTATTTGATGGGCGACACCCCATGCGGCACCGATGCCACCGCATTCGGCGCGCTTGCCGGAATCCTGACCCCGTTCTTTGCCTCGCAACTGCGGGAACGGGCCGAACAATTCCAGAATCTCACGGCCTATGTCGATCGGATGATGTTTCGGTACTATCCGGACTTTGCCTGGGCCCCGTTGCAACAAGCCGCCTGAATTTAGGGCCTCGTCTCTGATGGATCAGAACCGAGGCTCTGATTGCTTGTTTTGACGCGTTTTCTTTACGCGGACCGGTCGCCCCCCGGATCAAGTCCGGGGTAGGCCTTCGTTCGAAAGCGCTTTAATGCGCCGCGCCGGGTTGGCCCTTCAATGCGGCCAGTTCCGCCTCCAGTTCAGCAATACGGGCGTCGCGCGAGGCCAGTGCTGCCGCCACGTCGGCGGCGTCGAACTTTTGCGGGATATGCTGCGGGCAGTTGGTGTCCCATGCCAAAATCTTGAACAGGACCACCTGCTCGGGCCGCGCCTTGTAGCCCTGCGGCATCAGCGATTGCAGCAGCGCCGGATCGTCGTCGACCACCCGCGCCTCGCCCCAGATCTTGACCCGGCGGCGATGGGCGTAATCCATCAGGAAGATATGGGCCTTCGGGTTCTCCGACAGGTTGCCTTGGGTGATGTATTGGCGGTTGCCGCTGTAATCGGCGAACGCCAGCGTGTTCTTGTCCAGGATCTTGACGAAACTCTTGGGTCCGCCGCGATGCTGGATATAGGGCTGGCCGTCGGCGCTGGCGGTGGCAAAATACAGGCTGTTGGTATCAGCCAGAAACGCGGCGAGGTTGTCGTCGATTTCGGTGCGCCAGCCGCCGTTCTGCTCGACGTGCGCATAGGCGTCGCGCGATCCCTTGCGGGCCTGAATTTCCTTCACCGCCGCGGTGAACGCCACGTCGCTCGAATAACTGTGCGTGTCTGACATCGGAGGATCTCCCAAAAAGTTCGTCCGGGGCGACGATGCGCCGTCTTGACCCCCAAAAATGGGTCCTTTCGAAATTTAAACAATCTTACGAATTGACACTTCATAATTGCAATATATGAAATAATGCGATGGATCGCATCGATGCCATGCAGGCCTTTGTCGCTGTGGCCGACCTCCAGGGCTTTGCGCCGGCCGCCCGTAAACTCGGGCTGTCACCCTCCGGCGTGACGCGGCTTATTGCCGCGCTGGAGCAGCGTCTCGGCGCGCGGCTATTACAGCGGACCACGCGCTCGGTAACGCTGACCGATATCGGCACGCGCTATCTGGAGCGTGCCCGCCGCATTCTCGCCGATGTCGAGGAAGCCGAAGGCTCGGCGCAGGACGAAAGGACACGGCCGAGCGGCCGGCTGGTGGTTTCGGCGCCTGTTGGGTTCGGGCGCCTCCATGTCAGTCCCGTGATGTCGGCCTACCTGAAACGCTACCTCGAGGTCTCGGCCGAACTGCGGCTGGCGGATCGCATGGTCAACCTGGTGGAGGACGGCATCGATCTCGCAGTTAGAATTGGCCACCTTGCCGATTCCAGCCTGGTTGCGCGCCATGTCGGCGAGATGCGGCGGATCGTGGTCGCCTCGTCGGGTTATCTCCAGCAGCGCGGCGAGCCGAACACGCCAGAGGCCATCGCATCGCACGAAACCATTCAGTTCGGCGCCATGACCGCGTCGCCGGACTGGCGTTTTGTCGAAGACGGCCGCGAGATTCGCGTGGCGTGCACGCCGCGCTTTACCACCAACAGCGCCGACGCCGCGATCCAGTATGCCGAGCAGGGCGGCGGTTTGACGCGGGTGCTGGCCTATCAGGCGGCCGACGCCATCAAAGGCGGCCGGCTCAGGGTGGTGCTGGCGCAATTCGAGCAGCCGCCGCTGCCGATCCACATCGTCTATCCGACATCGCGGCTGCTCTCGGCCAAGGTGCGCACCTTTATCGATCTCGTGACCGACATCAGCGACTGGCATTTCAGCGCGCGGTAGTACTCAGTCATTCCGGGACACGCGTTTTCGCGTGGACCTCAGATGTGCAATTGCACATCGGGGAATCTCGAGATTGCGGGTTCGATGCTTCGCATCGCCCCGGAATGACCGTTATTGCTTCTTCGGCACCACCCGGAACGTCGCATTGGCGCGCGCAATGACGACGTCATCGGCTTTTGCAAAACATTGCGCGAAGCAGATCGTGCTGCCGGTCTTGATCACGTCGGTCTCGACCGTGAGCCACTGCCCGATCTGGGCGCTGTTGATGAAATCGATCGACATGCTGACCGTCACCAACGAGTTGGCGCCGCGCATTTTGTAGCCGCAGCTGTGCCCCATGGCCTTGTCTGTCAGCGCTGCAATCAAGCCGCCATGGACGAATCCGCGCGCGTTGGTATGCGGCGTGGCCAGCCGAAGCCCGAGGATAATCGCGTCAGGTGTTTGCTTCGAGTAGATCGGCTCCCACGGATCGGTGAGGGGGCTGCGCCGGGACTGGCGTTCGAAACCTTCGGGAATATCGGTGGCGGTCATGGACGGCTCGCATGTTGGCGGAACATCGCGCCAATAAACCCGATTACTGTGACGAACTCACCGCCTACAAAGTTTAAAACGGGATTTCGGCGTTTGTTTAAAACGGAGCGCTCGCAGGCGACTGGACTATCTAGACCAGTCTATATAGAATTGCGCCGGTCAGGCAAGATGGGAATGTGCGCTATGTCCACACCGCCAAGGCATCGTGGCGCCATCGTGCGGGCGGCGGCGACATTGTTTCGCCGCAACGGCTTCGCGGCCACCGGCATCAATGAGATCGCCGAAGTCAGTGGCGCCCCGAAGGGTTCGCTCTACCACTACTTTCCCAGGGGCAAGGACCAGATCGCCGAGGCCGCGGTGCGTTTCGCCGGCGCCGGCGTGGTGGCCACGTTGGAGAAGCTCGAGAAGGAGCACGACAGCGCGGCGTTGATGATCCGGGCCTATTGCAGGCTGCTGGCCGGCTGGATGGCCAAGTCCGGCTTCCGCGACGGCTGTCCGATCGCGACCACTTTGCTTGAGTCCGCGCCGCAATCCGTCGACATGACCGCCGCCGGCCGCGAGGCGTTTGCCGGCTGGTGCGCGGTAATTGCCCGGGTGCTTCTCCGCGATGGTTTCGGCAAGGCCGAGGCCAGGCGGCTTTCGACCCTGACGGTGTCGGCGATCGAGGGCGCGCTGATCCTGGCGCGGGTCGAAGGCAGTGCGCAGCCGATCGAGGACGTCGCGAAGTCGCTCGCCGCGGCGCTGCAAATCAAGGTGCCGGCGCGAAAGCGCATCGTTGCCTGAGAATGGAAATCCACTGGAGGGATGCCATGGACGATGTGCAAGAACAGCTCGATCCAGCCGAGATTGAATCGTTTCTCACGACGCTGGCGTTTGTGCGGGAATATGGGATCAACGTGATCTCGGCCACGCCGGGCCGGGTCGCGATCGAGTTGCCGTTCGATGAGAGGTTCTCCGGACCGCCTGGCCAATTTCCGGCGTCCATGGTCGGCACGGCGGGCGATGTGGCGGCGGTGTCGTCCTGCCTGTCGCTGTTGCCGAGGGGATGGGCGCTGGCAACACTCGACTTCACCATCAAAATGACCGGCGTCGCCAAAGGCGAAAAATTAAGAGCCCGGGGGCGGGTGATGCAGGCCGGCCGAACCAATTCGGTCGGCGCGGCCGATGTCTATATCGTGTCGGCAGAGCAGGAAACGCTGTGCGGGACGGTGCTGGCTACCACCCGCAATTTTCAGATCAGGCCACCGCAAAAGCCTTAGCAGGCGCACGAAGATCATCCTCAGCCGTCATCACCCGCGAAAGCGGGTGATCCAGTATTCCAGAGCGCTTGTGATAGAATCGAGAAGCCGCGGCGTACTGGATGCCCCGCTTTCGCGGGGCATGACGACGATGTTGCCGACAATCACGCCGGCAGTTCATATCCAACCGCGGTTTCGATCTCGATCGTGCGTCGTACCGCGGCGCGGGCCATCATGCGCGCGCAATGCGCGGTGAGATTGGGCAAGGTTTCGGGCGCCGGCTTCAGCGAATTGGCGAACCGCCAATAGAGCCGGAAAAGATGGATGTCGGCGATCGAATAGCGGTCGAGCGCCCAGCCGTTTCCCAAACGCCGGTCGGCAATTCCCCAGACCTGTCTGGCATGATCCGGTCCATGCCGGCGCGCGGGATGCAGCGTGGCAGCGGCAAACGACATCCATGACAGCGCCTGCGCGTCGGCCTCGATATCGTCGCGCGGCAACAGCTCCGTATCGGGAAAACGCTTCGCCAGATAAAACAGGATCGCGGCGACCTCGGTAAGCGGGCGCCCGTCGATGACAAGCGTGGGAACCTTGCCTTCCGGATTGAGCGCAAGGTATCCCGGCGAGCTCATGTCGTTATTCTTGAACGACATCGGCCGCCCGTCGAAAGCAACGCCGATCTCGTGCAACGCAATGTGCACTGCCATCGAACTTGAGCCCGGGGCAAAATACAGAGTGAGCATGCGAGGCCGCCAACCTACCAACAGACACCGTCCTCATCCTGAGGAGGCGCGAAGCGCCGTCTCGACGGATGGGCCACGGACCTCATGGTTCGAGACGCGCGAAGACGCGCTCCTCACCATGAGGGATTTCTCCGGGCTGCGAAAGGTCTGGGCCCATCGCGTGAACGCCTAATACGGCAACCCGACATAATTTTCCGACAGCGACGCCGACGCTGCTTTCGAACTCACGAGATAATCCAGCTCGGCCAGCTGGATCCGGGCGCTAAAACCTTCGGTGTCGGGAAACCGGTGCAGCATCGAAGTCATCCACCAGGAAAAGCGCACCGCCTTCCAGACCCGCGCCAGCGCCTTCTCGGAATAGCCATCGATCCCGGCGGAAGATTCCTCGTCGTAATATTCGCGCAAAGCCTGCGAGAGGTAATGCACGTCGCTGGCGGCAAGGTTGAGCCCCTTGGCGCCGGTCGGCGGCACGATATGCGCGGCGTCGCCGGCGAGAAACATCCGCCCGAACCGCATCGGCTCGGCGACGAAGCTGCGCAGTGGCGCGATGCTCTTTTCGATGGAAGGCCCGGTGACGAGGTTGTCGACAGCCTCGTGGTCGAGCCGCCGCTTCAACTCATCCCAGAACTTTTCGTCCGGCCATTGATCGACGTGATCGTCGAGGCTGCATTGCACGTAGTAGCGGCTGCGGTGCATCGAGCGCATGGTGCAAAGCGCGAATCCCCTGGCGTGGTTGTTGTAGATCAATTCGTTCGAGACCGGCGGGGTCTCCGACAGGATCCCGAGCCAGCCGAACGGATAGATCCGCTCGAATGTCTCGATCGCCGAAGGCTTCACGCTGGCGCGGCTGACGCCATGGAAGCCGTCGCAGCCGGCGATGAAGTCGCAGGCGATGTCTTGGCCGACGCCGTCCTTGACATAGGAAACACCGGGATGATCGGTGTCGAAATCGTGCGGCGTGACGTCGGCGGCTTCATAAATCGTCGTGAGACCGGCAGCGGTGCGCGCGTTCATCAGGTCGAGCGTGACTTCGGTCTGGCCGTAGATCATCACGGTCTTGCCGGTGGCCGCCGTCATATCGATGCGGTGGCGCGCGCCGCCGAAGGCCAGTTCGACGCCATGGTGGACCAGGCCTTCGCGGTGCGCGCGCGTGCCGGCGCCCACTCGGTCGAGCAGTGCGACCGTTCCCTCTTCAAGCAGGCCGGCGCGGATGCGGCCGAGCACATAGTCCGGGGTCTGGCGTTCCAGAATGACGTTGTCGATTCCACAGCTGTGCAGCAGCTGCCCCAGCAGCAATCCCGCCGGCCCCGCGCCAATGATTGCTACTTTTGTCCGCAATACTTGCTCCCTTGGTTATTATAGGCTTGAACGCTGACGGTACGGACGTAGCCGCTCGTACTTGCAATGATAATTATATCATATAACAATATCCGCAAAGGGCCATTGAAGCCCTGATGTCACGAGGAGACGATCTCGATGAGGAAAACGTTCTTGGCGTTGCTGCTGGCCGCCAGTGTGACACCCGCGCTTGCACAGGAAAAGACCTTCGAGCTGAAACTGTCGCACTGGGTGCCGGCGTCGCATCCGCTGCAAAAGGCGCTCGAAGATTGGGGCGCTGCGGTGGAAAAGGAATCCGGGGGCACGATCAAGTATAAGGTTTATCCGGCGCAGCAGCTTGGCAAGGCCTTCGATCATTACGACATGGCGCGCGACGGCATCGCCGATGTCACGTACATCAACCCGGGCTATCAGCCCGGCCGTTTCCCGATCATTAGCGCCGGTGAACTTCCGTTCCTGATGTCGGATGCCAAGGGCGGCTCGATGGCGCTCGACGCCTGGTACCGGAAATATGCCGAGAAGGAGATGAAGGACGTCAAGTTCTGCCTGGCCTTCATCCATTCGCCCTCGT
>DATHHQ010000754.1:0-2093 GCA_035490095.1 Bradyrhizobium sp. | reverse complement strand
GCCGAGGTCCCGACCTCGCGCGCCAGCGTCTCGATCTCATGCGAGCCGGTGGGGTCGTCGAGCACGATGTCCGCCGCGCGCCGGCAGCGCGGCTCGTGTGGCAGCGGAATGAATGTCGCGGAGTCTTCGGCCCGATGCAGTTCGAGTACGGCCAACTTGATCAGAAGCCCGGTACGGTCAGGGTCATTGCCGCCATCGAACAGCGCGAGGATCGCCTCGTGCAGGAGTCGCGACACCCGCACCACGAATTCCGCATCGAGGCTCGCGCTGCGCTCTTCTCGCGCCAGCCATGCCAGATCGAAATACAGCGTTCGCATTTCGATATCCGCCAGCACGTCGATCGAATGTTCGAGACGGGCGGGTACCCAGACCGCGCGGTCGGGCGGCACCAGCCAGCGCCCCTTCGGCGTGGTGACCTGCATGGTCCCTTTGGCGGCATAAACCAGTTGCGCCTCGCGATGCATATGGGTGTCGAGCCGGACGCCTTTCCGGTAGTGGCGCGCGACCAGATGGACGCCGTCCCTGGTTGCGGGGCGGCTGCCTCGGATGGCAGCGATTGGCGTTTCGGCGATACTCATTGGCCACATCCCGTCAGGACAAGACCATATAACCTATTTCAGGAAATAACAGGATTCGACCCATGAACAGCCCCGGCCGGGTGATCGGTTTCGTTAACGCCGCCCACTTTATCGACCATTATTCGATGCTGATCTTCGCGGCCGCGGTCATCGTGATGGGACCGCCGCTCGGCATGGCCTATTCCGAACTATTGCCTTACGCCACCCCGGGCTTCGTCGCCTTCGGCGCGGGATCGCTGCTGACGGGCTGGCTCGGCGACCGCTGGAGCCGCCGCCATATGATGGTGATCTTCTTTGTCGGCATCGGCGCGTCGATGATCGCGGTTGGCCTCGTGCAGACGCCGCTGCAACTCGGCGCGGCCTTGCTCTCGATCGGCTTGTTCGCGTCGATCTACCATCCGGTCGGCACCGCCATGATCGTGTCCTACGCCGACAGGCTCGGCCGCGAGATGGGCCTCAATGGCGTCTGGGGCAATCTCGGCGTGGCGTCGTCGGCGCTGGTTACCGGGGTGGTCGGCCAGTACCTGGGCTGGCGCTGGGCTTTTGTCGTTCCCGGCATCGTCACGGTCCTGATCGGATTGGCCTTCGCGCGAACCGTGGTCCATGAGGATCGCTCCGGCTTCAAGCAGGCGGCGGCACAGGCGCGGGTCGCAAAGAGTGACATGTGGCGGGTGTTCCTGGCGCTCTTGATCGTGGTGATCGCGATCTCCACGACCTTCAATGCCGTAACGGTGGCGCTGCCAAAACTGTTCGCGGAGCGGCTCGCCGACCTGACCAAAAGTCCCGCACTGCTCGGCGTGATCGCGGCTTGCGTCTATGTCTTCGGCGCGATGACGCAATACACCATCGGCAAGCTGATCGACCGCTATTCGCTGAAGGCCGTCTCGCTGCCGCTGTCGTTCATGCTGGCGCCGTTCCTGTATCTGGCGGCCACGCTGTCGAACCTGCCGCTGATCCTGGCCTCGATCGGCATCGTGATGGGCGCGTTCGGCCAGGTCACCGTCAACGACGCCATGGTCGGCAAATACACCAGCGAGGAATGGCGCTCGCGCGCCTATGCGGTGCGCTATTTCATCGGCTTCACCGCCGCAGGGGTGTCGGTCGGCCTGGTGGCCTGGCTGTACGAGCAGGGCGGTTTTGTCACCATGCTGCACGCTTTCGCGGGATTATGTCTGCTGGTGATCGCGGCGGCGATCATCCTGCCGACCGAGATCAGGGTGCCGGCGGTGGAAGCCAGCAATCCATGAGTGTTCTTCGCGATCCGGAACTGGAAAGCTTGCTCGCCGGCTTGCATGCCAGAAGCGACGAGCAGGTTGCGGCGATGCGAAGCTTCGATGCCCGGCGGACCGGGCAAGCGCAGCCGCCTGCGGCGAAGGAGGCCAGGGCCTTTCTCAGCGACAAGCTCGTCGCGCTCGATCGTGACAAGGCGGAGTTCTGCTACCAGCTTTGCCGCGCAAATGATGCGCGCAGGATCGTCGAGATCGGCACATCCTACGGGGTCTCGACGCTCTATCT
>DATHHQ010000753.1:0-3411 GCA_035490095.1 Bradyrhizobium sp. | reverse complement strand
GCCAGCGCGCTGGCGGCGCCAAAGAAGCTCGACCCGACCATGAGGCCGCGCGCCACATCGTCGGCCCACTCGACCGGTGCATTGAACAGGAAGCGCAGCAACACCGAACCGCAGACGACCAGAAGGTCGGCTGCGAGGAGGATCGCCGCCGTTGCGTCGCTTATGACAAGCAGCGGAGTGACGATCCGGTGGCCGCCGCTTCGCGAAGCCGCAGCGCCTGACATGGTCTCTGCCCTCAAGCCTGGGTCGCGCGGATCATGTCCACCACGGGTTTGGCTTCGGGGCGGGCCTTTACGAAATTGTCGGTCTGAGGAAGCACGCGCTTGCGGAATGCTTCCTTGTCGCACTCGACAATCGTGACGCCTTTGTCGACGAGATTCTTGAGCGCTTCCTTCTCCATTTCAAGACCGTGCGTACGGGTATCGGCCGCCGCCTTTTTGGCTGCGTCAAGAAATCCCTCACGCAGCTTCGGATCCATCCGATTGAACGTCGCTTCGCTGAAATAGGTCGCGAGCGGCGAGAAATTATGCTGCGTCAGCGCGTAGTGCTTGGAGGTCTCGTAGAATTTGCTGGCGAGGATGGTCGGCGGGTCATGCTCAAGCCCGTCGAGCACGCCGGCCTGCAACGCCGTGTAGATTTCACCGAACGCCAGCGGCGTCGCGGCAGCGCCCATCAGGCGAAGACACTCGGTAATGACGGGATTCGGCAGGGTTCTGATCTTGAGGCCGGCCAAATCTTCGGGACCTTTCACAGGCTTCTTGGCAAGCACGCTGCGCGAACCGAAATTATAGGCCCAGGAGATGATGCGGATACTGGCGCCCTTGAGCAGAGCGTCCTCGATCGGCTTGGAAGCGCCGGCGTCGAAGGCCTTGGTCTGTTGTGGGAAGCTGGAGAACAGATAGCCGAGGTCAAAGGTGCCGACCAGAGGCACAAGATTGGCCGAGATCGATGAGCCCGACACCATCAGGTCGATCACGCCGAGCTTGACGGAATTGATGACGTCGATTTCCTGACCGAGCTGGTTGTCGGGGAAGAAAGCGACTTCGATCTGCTCGCCAAGCCCGTTCGCTTTCAGATTTTTGACCAGATTGTCGTAATAGACCCGGCCGTTGGCATATTTGGGATCGTTGGGAAGCGACGATGAACATTTCATTTTCATCGTGGCAGCCTGCGCACGCCCGATGATCGCGGGCGAGGCTGCGAGCCATGTGACCGCAACCGTCGACGATTGCAGGAACAGCCGGCGGCTGACGGACACGGGTTTCATGGTGTTTCCTCCGGAGCGCGTTTTCTTGCGCCGCTATTGATTTGCGGCCGTTCGCTTATCATTGATCGCAAATGTATGACCAAACGGAAGCGCGTTGCAAGGCGGGAATATTGTCGAAGGCTCAAACGTGCCGGAGTAAGACGTCGGGCGATTCGAGCGATCACTCAACATCCAGCTTCTGCGCTTCATGTCCGAAATAAGCGCGCTCGATCCGCTGCGGCAGATTTGCTTCGCCGGTCGGCGCTTCCAGCACGATGTGTCCCTGCACCAGCGCGTAGACGCGGTCGGCGGCGGCGAGCGCCTTTTCCAGCAACTGCTCGACCAGCAATACCGCGGTGCCTTGCGTGCGCAACTGGCCGACGACGTTGAGCACGCGATTGACCAGCACCGGCGACAGGCCGGCCGACGGTTCGTCGAGCATCAACAGCCGCGGGCGGCGTACCAGTCCCTGCGCCACCGTCAACATTTGCTGCTGCCCGCCGCTCAGCGCGCCGCCGCGCTCGTGGCGCTTCTCGGCGATCTCCGGAAAGAACGACAGCGCTTCCTCGACCCGCGCCGCGCGTTCGCCGCGCGGCAGGTCGTAGCCCGCCAGCAACAGATTGTCGGTGACGGAAATCTGCGTGAACACGCGATGTCCTTCGATAACGTGCACAAGCCCGGCGCGTGCCGCCTCGCGCGGCGTGGCGTTGGTCATGTCGCGGCCACCGAAGCGCACATGTCCCGCGTTGACCGGCAGCAATCCCGATAGCGCGCGCAGCATGGTGGTCTTGCCGGCGCCATTGGGGCCGAGCAGCGCTACCACCTCGCCCGGCGACACCGTCAAATCTATACCGTGCAGCACGCGGATCTTGCCGTATCCGGACTCAAGCCGGCCGACGGCGAGCAATGGTTCAGGCGCCGAGGTAAGCACTGACCACCTCCTTGTGGGCGCGAATCTCGCCAGGCGTTCCGGCGGCCAGCGTGCGGCCGAGATTGAGCACGGTGACCTGATCGCAGATGTCGAAGATCAGGTCAGCATGATGCTCCACCAGCAGCACGCCGGTCCCGCGCCGGCTGATCGCCTTGATCAGCGCGGCGAGGCGCTCGATCTCGTCGCTGGAGAGACCGGCGGCGGGTTCGTCGAGCAGCAGGAAATCCGGCTCCAGCATCAGCGCCCGCGCGATCTCGATGAAGCGCAGTTCGCTGTGCTGCAGCCGGTCGGTACGGACGTCGGCCAGCGTTTCAAGTCCGACCACGCCAAGCAGCGCGCGGGCCTTGGCGCCAAGCATGCGCTCGTCGCGCTGGTTTCGCGGCAGCGCCAGCAGCGCTTCGACGAATGTCGCCCTTCCCTCGATGGTGCCGCCGATCATGACGTTCTGCAGCACCGAGGCCTCGCCGATCACGCGCGGGGTCTGGAAAGTGCGGGCGATGCCGCGGCCGGCACGCAACGCAGGCATGCCCGGCGGTAGCGTGTCCTCTCCCAACGTCATCGTCCCGGCCTTGGCGGCGTAGTAGCCCGAAATCACGTTCAGGGTCGTGGTCTTGCCGCTGCCATTCGGGCCGATCAGGCCGTGGATCTGCCCGGGCTTGACATCGAGATCAAGGCCGTCGATGGCGCGCACATTGCCGAAACTGAGCGCGATGCCGCGCAAACTGAGAATCCGGCCGCCCGCGCTCGCGCGCACGATAGCGCCGAGCGTGGCGGGACGCGGCACGATGGCGCGGTTGCTCGCCAGCGGACGGCGGTTGCGATAGTCCAAAAGTGCGGCGATGCCGCCGGGCATCGCCAGCACGATCACCAGCAGCAGCACGGCGTAGAGGAAGGTCGACCACGCCGCCAGCGGTGCCGCGACCTCCGGCAGGATGGTCAGGATGATGGTCCCGAGCATCGGGCCCAGGATCGAGCCGCGTCCGCCGATCAGGATCGCAATGAAGAACAGGATCGACAAATCGAAGGTGAACGCGTCGGGCGTGATGTAGGTCTGCAAGCTCGCGAACAATCCGCCGGCGATCGCCGCCAACGCGCCGGCAAACAGAAAGATCGCGATCAGCATGCGCGGCTTGGAAATGCCGGTGGCTTCCGCCGCGACTTCGGCGTCGCGGACCGCGATCAAGGCGCGGCCGAACCGGCTGTGAGCGACGTTGGCGCTCATCCAGGTGCAGAA
>DATHHQ010000752.1:0-16531 GCA_035490095.1 Bradyrhizobium sp. | reverse complement strand
TCGATCTCGCCTGCGGCACCGGCTCGACCTTGCGCGCGCTGAGCCCGCATCTGCCGGCGCTGCAGAACTGGAAGCTGATCGACAACGATCTCGGCCTGCTGGCGCGCGCCAAGGCCACGCCGCTCGCCAGACATGCCACCGCTACCGCTATCCTGCTCGATCTCAACCGCGATCTCGAAGCCGCACTCGACGGGCCCGTCGATCTGGTCGCGACCTCGGCCTTGCTCGATCTTGTCTCCGAAACCTGGCTGGACCGGCTCGCGGTCGAGATCGCCGCGCGCTCGATTCCGCTCTACGCGGCGCTGAGCTATGACGGGCGGATCGGATTCACGCCACCCGATCCGCTCGATGCGGCCATCGTTGCCGCCGTGAACGCGCATGAGCGCACCGACAAAGGCTTCGGGCCGGCGCTCGGGCCGGCGGCAGCCGCCTTCGCCATCCCGCGCTTCGAAGCGCTCGGCTATTCGGTGGTGCACGGCGCATCCGACTGGGCGATGGGACCGGACGATCTCGACATCCAAATCGAAATACTGGCCGGATGGGCAAGCGCCGCGCGCGACATCGGCGCGCTGTCGCTCACCGAGACAACGGCCTGGCTCACGCGCCGCCACGACGCCGTTGCCGCCGGGTGCTCGTCACTCCGTGTCGGTCACGTCGATTTCTTCGCAACACCGAGCGCCACGCGCTGAGCCGACAGATCGCAGTCGAACAGCACATCGTCTTCAAATTTATGCACACGCACCGGCATGCGTGGCGCCTGATCGGCGCGGTCGAGTGACGGCAGGATCAAGCCAGGTCCCCCGGCACCCAGGATGATTGGCGCGACCATCACGTGCAGGCGGTCGAGACACCCAGCGACAAGGAAACGTGATACCGTGTCGGCGCCGCCTTCGATCAGCATACGGCGCATGCCGCAGCCAGCGAGCGCTGCGAGGATCGCTGAAGGGGCAAATTGTCCATCGGCCATGGGAAGTGTGACAACCTCGACGCCGGACGGCGCCCTGCAGTGCGTGCCTTGCGCGGTAATCAACAAGCGGCGAACGCCATTGTCAGCAAACATCCTGGCGTCGGCACCAAGCCGGCCCTTCGGGTCGATAACGACACGCGCCGGATGCGGCCCCGAAACCCGCCGCACCGTCAATTGCGGATCGTCGGCGATGGCCGTGCCGACGCCGACGACGACGGCGTCCACCAGGGCCCGCAACCGGTGCAGATGTACCAGTCCGGCCGGCCCGTTGATGTATTTCGAATGGCCGGATTCTGTCGCGACCCGGCCATCAAGCGACTGGCCGATCTGGCCGACAATCACGCAATCGTCCACGGTGCCCTTGCGCAGCGGACCGAACACATCCGCCCAAGCTCGCGGAAGAGGCTGCTGCTCCCTGCGGAATACATCGCTAAAGTCTTCCCACGGATCGGAAGACGCAGACTTGCTCAAGGGGAGATTGCTTATCGGCACGCAGAAATCAAAAATCCGGTGAGGTTATTTTAACAATACGACTATGCGCCATCATGCAACAAGAATCATCTATTTGCGACCGGAATGATATTGGGTTGCGGCCGGAATGATCTTAGCCGTGCGGTGTTCTACGGTCGCGGCAGTAAGAATAGCACGCATGGAAAGTCTCGGAATGAATGAAGTGCAGACGGGCGCAAGTTCCGCTTTATTTGGCAGTGGGAGGCACACCAGCGTCAGCCGCGGCCTTGGCGAATTCCATGGACGGCGACCTGTTCTCGTCACGGCAAAAGGTGAAGCGGTACTCGCCTTGCCAGTCGAAGGTCTCGACGGGCGGCGGCTTGCCGAATTCACCGCACTCTGCGGACCAGTCGTAGCGCAGCTCATTATCACCGAACGACGCGCGCTCGCCCTCGGCCTTGATGCGTCAACGCCGATGGCATTGTCGCTCTCGGCGGGTGACGACGCGCGTAAAATTCTCGCCCTCGTCAGCGACACCACAAACGACCGCCTGCCAGCAGCCATGCCGGCGAGCCCGGCCGCCGCCGCTGCCATTCAACTTGTCAAGATATCGCAAAGTCTGCCGGCCGTGCTTGCGGCAGATGTTGTTGGCCACGGAGTCGCGTGTGAGGAGAGCATCGTCAGGGTTGAAGCAGATGCGGTGGCTCGCTTTGCCGAGGATGCAATTTCCTCCCTCATCGTGGCGAGCGAAGCCTCGGTACCGCTCAATTCGGGCACGCCCACCCGCTTTGTCGTGTTCCGCGACGCAATGGGTGGCAGTCCGGTCGCCATCATCGTCGGGAAACCTGATTTCACCAATGCCGTTCCGGTGCGGCTGCATTCCGCCTGCCTGACCGGCGACGTGTTCGGTTCTCGGCGCTGCGACTGCGGGGACCAGCTTCGGCTCGCGCTGGCGCTGCTCGAAGACCTCAGCGGCGGCGTCATTCTGTATCTGGCGCACGAAGGCCGTGGGCTTGGTCTCGCCAACAAGATGCGGACATATCAATTGCAGGACCACGGCCTCGACACCTTCGACGCCAACACCACACTCGGCTTCGATGATGATGAGCGGGACTACGGCATCGCCGCGCGCATGCTCCGGATGCTGAACTGCACGCGGATCGTGCTACTCACCAACAATCCGGCCAAGCTCGACGGCCTCACCAAGGCGGGCATCGAAATTGCCAGCCGGATGCCGCTTGACGCGCCGATCAATGCCGACAACCACCGCTACATGACGGCGAAGGCTGAGCGTGCCGGATACCAGTTTGATGATCTCACCGCTTCGTTGACCGATCGATCCTAGGCGAGAAAAAGGAACAAGGCTTGCGTCGACCGAACCTGAGCGGCGTATGCTCGACAGGTTGCGGCGGCGGCCGGCCAAGCAAATTTTGACGTTCGGCGCCTGTGCGCGACTAGACTAGAGGGGACGTCGGAACTCATGTCGTGGCCTGCCATCCGCTCCGACTCCGACGTCTTGCGCGCCCTGGTGATCGCTATTGGTCTTGGCTGGTCGGTCGCGTTCGTCGCTATCGCCTTACCCTATGAGCTCGAGCTTTACGCCGACGGCGCGATGTTTTCCTATGCCGTTGCAGTCCAGGACGTCTGGGCGTTCCATTGGCACAATATCTCCGGCCGCCTGTCGGTCTTTTTGCTGAGCCTGTTGCCGGCCGAGATCTATGTCGGACTGAGCGGAAACCCTGGCGCCGGAATCGTCGTCTATGGGTTGCTGTTCTATCTCGCGCCGCTCGCGGGACTGATCGGCACTTTCGCGGCCGACCGCTCGCGTGGCCGCATCATCTTCGTCTACGCCTGTGGTTCGACAGCCCTGCTCGGCCCGCTGGTCTTTGGCTTTCCGACCGAGATGTGGCTGGCGCACGCACTGTTCTGGCCGGCGCTCGCCGTCAGCCATTGTGCGAAACGAACCGTCGTTGCGACGGCGCTCGTTTTCGTCATGCTGCTCGCACTCGCGTTCACGCATGAAGGCGCGCTGGTTCTGGCATTCGCCATCATTGCGACGCTGGCACCGCGCGGCTGGCGCGACGCCTCGTTTCTGCGCGCGGCTGCCGTCCTGGTTGTGGTCCTGGCGATGTCGGCCGCCGCCAAGATCTTGCTGCCGCCGGACGAATATTATGCCGGCGTGCTGGTGAGAGCCGCCCTGCACTTCTTCGATCTCTCTATCTTTCAGGTGAGCGTGGTCTTGCTGCTGTTGGCGGCGCTCGCCGGATACGGTGTTGTCTTCATGGTGCTCTCGCGGCTGGCGCCAGACAGAGCGTATCTCTATGCAGCCGTCATCGTGGTACCAGTTCTTGCCATCTATTGGCTGTGGTTTGACCACACGATACATGCGAGCAGCCGATACTATCTGCGCACTGCGCTGGTGATCGTCACGCCCGCGTTCGGCGCGCTCGCTGTGCTCTATGCCATGTACGGAGATGGCCGGTTTGCTTTTCCGTTACCTGGCCTGCAACGGGCGATGACCGCGGTGCGGAAACGGGGAGCCCGGCCACTTGCGGCAGCGTTCATGCTTTTGACGTTGGTGCACGTCATCGAGACCGGAAAATTCGTCGCGGCGTGGAGCGACTATCGAACCGCGGTCGCGGCTCTCGCGATGGGCGATGATTCCGATCCCGCGCTCGGCCATCCGCATTTCGTTTCGTCGGACCGAATCGCTTCCAATTTGAACCGGCTGTCCTGGTTCTCGACCACGCCATACTTGTCTGTGATTGTCGCGAACTTCAAGCCGAACCGGCTCGTCATCGACCCGGCTGGAAATTACTTCTGGTTATCCTGCGCCACAGCAACGGCGAATGCCAGAGCTGCCCGCGCGGTTCCGGAAGAGGGTCGCGATCTCGTGCGCATCTATTCGTGTTTGCATCGCTAGGGCGTCTCGCGTTTGACAGCACCACTACAGAATTTTGTCTCGTCGGAATAAAACCGAAACTTGGGGCGCTGATGAAATCGAGGTTCTCGAACCTCGGCGTGATGCCGAGATCGGCTTCGGCGCGGAGGCGAATTGACTCACGCAGCGTGATCCCAATACCTAGAACGCGCAGCGCCCGTCGTCCCTGGATGTCGGCGATTTGGCATGGACATTCGTGGCTTGCAACGGTCGGAGTGCTTGAGAAACTGCCAGCACATCGTTACGGGGCGAGGCAAATGTTGAGGCGGTTGAATACCGAGAACGACCTCCGAATCACGTCGGGCTCGATTCCTTCCACGATGAATACCAGGCGCGATCTGTGATCCTCGCTCGGCCAGCGGCTCAGATGGGTCGGCGCGTGCACCAGATGTTGCACCCCGTGAACGGCGATGGGCCGCTCTTCGCCCGCCAGCGCCAGTATTCCTTTGACCCGCAGGATTCGCTCGCCATGCCGGTTGAGCAGCATGGTCAGCCAGATGCCGAAGGCCGTCCAGTCGAGGGGCTCGTCGACGATGATCGAGAAGGCGCTGACGCCGTGATGCGCTGCCATCCCCACGGCGGACTCGTCAATCGCCTTGAACCCGCCGCTGCTGCCCGATTGCAAAAGAACGGCCGCATCCAGGGAAGCTTCGGCGGCGGATAGCAGCGGAGCGGAAGGGTTTATGGTGCCAAGCCGCGCCATCAGCCGCGCCGTAACCGCCGCTTCGGCAATATCGGTCTTGGTCAGGACGATCACGTCGGCGATAGCGACCTGGCGCACCGATTCGATGTGGCGCTCGAGTTGAAGCATTCCGTTGACCGTATCCACGGTAGTGACGACCCCGGCCGCGCGAAAATGGTGGCGCAAGACAGGGTCGGCTTTGAGCGTCGAAAGCACCGGAAACGGATCGGCGAGCCCGGTGCTTTCGATGACCAGCCGCCGGAACGGCGGCACCGCCCCCCGCTCGCGCCGGGAATGCAGGTCGCGCATCGCGGTTGCCAGTTCGCCGCGAACGGTGCAGCACACGCAACCCGACTTCAGCAACACCATCTGATCGTCGAGACGCTCGACGAGAAGATGGTCGATCCCGACTTCCCCCAGTTCGTTGATGATCACCGCGGTGTCCCCAAGCGCCGGACCGGCAAGCAGACGGCGCAGCAGCGTCGTCTTGCCGGAGCCAAGAAACCCGGTGAGAAGCGTCACCGGCGTGAAGGCTGGTACGTCCTCAACCAGGGCCGGCATCGAGCTGCTCGAGAAGTTCGCGCGCGAGCGGATCGCAGAGCCGGCCGCACAGCTTTTCCGCCGCTGGCCAGAGATGACCAAGGTCCTCTACGATCTCGCTCTTGCCGGTGAAGGTCGACAACAGAAAGGACGCGCCTTGCCAGTCGGAAAGCCGCATCCCATAAAGGGCAAGCACACGATTGGCGAGGCGAACGCGATCCGCGCGTTCGCGCCGGCGCCGCATTGGATCGGTATTGCGCGTGTAGACGCCTTCGCGCGCCGCGGCATCCGCCCAATGATCATTGGCGCCGAGAATACCGCACAGCGAACACATCGTGGTTTCTCCTGGCCGCTGCGGCAGCCGCTACTTCTTGCGCGGCGACCGCGTGGCGAAGTCGTCGGCCATCTCATTCATGGTGACAAATCGTACGCCGGAGTGCGAGGCGATGTGTTTGTAAAGCCGCTCGAGCATCATGAGCACCTGAGGCCGGCCTGAAACGTCGGGGTGAATGGTGATCGGGAACACCGCATAGTCGTTCTCCCGATAGACCCAATCGAATTGATCTCGCCACATCTCCTCGATATGCCGAGGATTGACGAAGCCGTGGCTGTTCGGGCTCTTCTTGATGAACATCATTGGTGGCAGGTCATCGAGGTACCAGTTCGCCGGGATCTCGATGAGATCGGTCTCGACGCCGCGTTTGAGCGGAGTCATCCAGGCCGACGGGTGCTTCGAATAGTCGATCTTGGTCCAGCCGTCGCCAACCCTAACGTAATAGGGATGGAAATCATTATGCATCAGCGAGTGATCGTACTTGATGCCACGCTCGAGCAGGAGCTCGTTGGTCACGGTCGAGAACTCCCACCACGGCGCGACATAGCCAGTCGGCCGCTTGCCGGATAGTTGCGTAACGAGATCGATGCATTTGTCGAGGATGACGATTTCCTGTTCGCGCGTCATCGCAATCGGGTTTTCATGACTATAACCGTGGATGCCGATCTCATGACCGGCGTCGGCGACGGCTTGCATCTCCTTAGGGAAAGTTTCAATGGAATGGCCCGGAATAAACCATGTCGTCTTGATCCCGAAGCGTTCAAATAATTTGAGCAACCGCGGGCTGCCGACTTCGCCGGCGAACAGTCCGCGAGAAATATCGTCGGGCGAATCCTCGCCACCGTAGGAACCGAGCCACCCGGCAACCGCGTCGACGTCGATGCCAAATCCGACCAGAATATCCTTAGCCATTGATTTTCCTTTCGTAGACGAGCACCCGTGCGAACAGATCCGGCATTGACGGCTTCTACACCCGGGATAATCCTTTCCTCCCGCGTCATTTCCACCGACATCCCGATTTTGTTTTTCTGGGCCTCGCGATGTTTGCTACCTTTAGTGATTGTCGCGAGATTAACGGCGATCGGATGCGAAGCTGCAAATTTCATTCCAAACAGATCGTCGACCGCAACCAAGCCCTTCACTCACCTTTGAGTGTTACAAGCGGCGGTCCGACAACTTTTGAAAACGACACTCAAGCAACGAAATTCGTTTTCAATCGGCGGCGATCGACCGTGATTGCGCAAACGAAAGCGAACGAGCCGCAGAAATTGGTGTGCAGAACTGATGACAGCACGCCACGGCGAAATCTCGACTCGCGGGAATGAAAACACTGACAAAATTGGAAAGGCATTCAGCTTGAAGCCGGGATGGACTCTTAGCGGTTGTCGGAACGAGATCGAGAGTTCCTGCTAAGTCGCTGAAATTACTTGGAGCGGGTGAAGGGAATCGAACCCTCGTATTCAGCTTGGAAGTCTCGAAAAACTGGATTGTTTTCAAAGGCCGTTCTGACATTTTCGGTGGTTTTGGCTCATTGAGATCATTACAGAATTTCTCGTTGTCAGAATGGCGGTTGCGAGCCCCTTGGTCGCAGAACATTCGGCTCGGGCGCAAGGCAGGTTCAAAGCGGGGCCCGCAACAAACGCCCCACAGACTTCCCCCAATAGTGTCGTTCGCCTTGACGCGTTATGTGCTTTGAATAAATTGCTGAATTAAAGCGATAATCGTATCGGGCTCGTCTTCTTGGCTAAAGTGCCCTGCGTTCGGCAGTTTGATGATCGGACGGCCCGGCCAAACGGCCCGAAAATCCGCGAGTTGTCTATCGGCTGCGATCGTCCTGTCTTTCATCCCGACGGTAAGCATCGCGGGCTTGGACTTCAGATTGTCCAGCAGCGGAAAACCCTCTTTGATGTACGGTGCGATACGCCCCAAAACTGCATCGAGCGGAAACTCAATAGCCCCCACGCAATCGTCCTTCGTCGGGAAAGCCGCACTGTAAGCGGCGATCCAGTTCGAATCGACGGCTGCCGAATTCTCAAAGCCCATGATCTTCATGACGCTGAGAGCGTTCGCATCAAGATTTCCCAATATTTCGTGCAGCGTTTTCGCGTCATGGTGCTTTTTTACAAACTGAAACCACGGGGTGAGACCGTCGAACGGAATTTTGCCGTAGCCGGACAGCGTGTTCAGCAGAAACAGCCGCTTGATCCTCTCGGGATGACGCAACGTGTACGCGGCACCGATCAAGCCTCCCCAATCCTGAATCACGAAAGTGACGTTCTTCAAATCAAGAGCATCCACCAATCTCGTCAGGTTCTCGACATGAGAGCTGAGTGAATACTCACGGTCACGCGGTGTCGCGCTTTTTCCGAACCCCATATGGTCAGGCACGATGACCCGATGACTTTGTGAGAGAGGCGGAATAAAGCGACGATAAAGGTAACCCCATGTCGGTTCGCCATGAAGGCAAACAATGGGATCGCCCTTCCCCTCGTCGATGTAATGCATCCGAAATCCGTTACCTTCGAAATAGCGAGGTGCGAACGGCCAGGTCCCGCCGAACGTCTCGTTTGCGTCAATCATGTCAGCTCCAAGTTTTGTGCAGGCCGGAAGATAAAGGGGCGTGTTGGGTGTTTCGGGATAAGCCGTGGCATGCGGGATGAAGGCCTCAGCTATGCGACGTGAAAGTTCGACATATCGAGGCGCACGAGCGGGAGGTCGGACTGCTCATCGTATTTCTTGTTGCACAGGAATGCGCGCCGCTTGGATGCCAGCTTCAGGCCTGTCACATCGACGAATTCGGAAGCGTAGTTGGCAACTTTGAATCCGCCAGCAATATCCAGGGTGTAGTCCTGTCGTCGCAAAAGCATATCGTCGCCAAAGTAGAATTCCTGCGCCCGGCTATGGGTCGCAAACCGCTCCGGCAAGACGGCACGAATTCCTCGCCATAGCTCGCCGTTCTTCTCCAGCGGTTCGATATCCCAGACCTGGGCTCCCTCTACGGCAAGCGAGAAGGGTGACGTCAGATAACTCCACATCGCATATCCGCTGAAATAACCGCGATGGAATGGGTCCCAAGGCGTGTTCAGATCGTGGCCGTGAAACGATTGGCGAGGATCAAGGCGCTCCGCAATCAATTTGCCTTCGATTGTTTCGACGGCAATACGATCTGCACAAAATACCATTTGCTTGTCGGGCGCGCTCGTGGCGACGAATGAATTGATCTGCTCATGCATCTTCACAGCGAAATGAACTGTCCCTGACGATAGCGCACCCTTGCGATCAAGCAATTCGCCGCCGCTAACAAGATCGACTTCAATTCCTGTAAATTGCTTCCATCGTTCAAGGCCTCCATGTGCCTCGATCGCATTGGCCAAAAGCCCGTTCATGCCTTTCTCCCATTGTTACGATGGAGTTCGGCAGGGTCTTTTGCCACTTGAAGAAGTGCCGGATTTGCACCATGCACTTCCCATTCTGCGATATGATATTCGGCGATCGCATTTCCCAAGAAATACGGGTCCGCGGTCATCAACTGTTCCGCGGCCTCTCGGGATTCGACCTCATAGAGATAGAGTCCGCCTGAGTTGTTCGGGAATGAGCCGGCAGCCACGACCTTTCCCTGATCGAGCAAGCCGAACATGTATTTCCGATGTTCTGGCCGGAGCTTTAATATTCGAGCTTCGTCGCCGTATCGAACATAATTCGCGAATATCATCGTGACCTTCGATTTTGGTGAGGAATGGTGCCTTGGTTGAGCGACCGTAGCCGTCACGCCCACGGCCAACGCGACCGCTCAGGGTTACGGCAACGCAATTGGCCCGAAATTTAGTTCGAGACCGATTTCGCCCTGTGGACGAGCACGCTGTCGCCGTTCCGGCTGATTTCGAGCGCACCTGCCTGGTGCGGTGTTGAGAAAGCCACACTCTGACCCGGTGCAAGAACAGACACAACACGGATCGGCGTTCCCCCTATGCCCTGCGCAAGGGTCGTGACAACATGAAATCCATCGCGCTCGACGGTGTAGTAGGCGACGCCGGACACCTCGCCGAGGTCGATGCTCTTGGCATCAATCGGACGCAGACCGTCGGCGTGGGCGGCATGCAGAGAGGCCAAGGCGAATGCTGCGGCAACAAGCAGGCTAGGGATCGACATAGCGATTTCCTTTGGGTTACGACATAAAACCTGTAAAGCGTATGGCATCTAGGCGTTCGCGCCGCCGTCGACGGTCAGCGTCGAGCCGGTGATGTACTGAGCCTTCGCGCTCGCCAGGAACGCCACCGCGTTGGCGATGTCCTCCGCCGCGCCATATCGGCCCAATGCCATGAACTGTTTCAGTGTCTCCGCGTACGGGCCGTCTGCCGGGTTCATGTCGGTGTCGATAGAGCCCGGCTGCACGAGATTGACCGTAATCTCCTTTGGCCCGAGTTCCCGCGCCAGCGCCTTCGTGAACGCGGCCAGCGCCGACTTGGTTGCCGCGTACACGCCGAGGATCGGCGTGGGGACGCGGTCCGCGAAGTAGCTGCCGATGGTGATAATGCGACCGCCCTTGTTAAGGTGGGCCAGTGCAGCCTTGCTTGCGATGATTTGCGCACGTACGTTAACGTTCAGAAGCGCATCGATGTCGGCGAGCGAAATGTCCTTGAGTTCGCCCAGTCGAAGGATCCCGGCATTATTGACGAGGATATCCAGTCCGCCCAGCTCCGCCACTGTCTTCTCGACCGACGCCTGAACTGCGGCGGCGTCCGCGCTGTCAGCCTGGATCGCCACGCCTGTACGCCCCTTCGTCTTTATGGCGCTGACGACCTCCGCGGCAATCTCCGCGGACCTCTCATAAGTGATCGCCACATCCGCGCCTTCGGCGGCAAGCGCTTTTGCGATCGCAGCGCCAATACCTCTGCTTGCCCCCGTCACCAGAGCCCGTTTTCCCGTTAGCGTCATTGTAATCTCCATTTCTGTATCGATCGACACATAACCATCTAGTCCCTTGATCGACGGCGTCAAGTGACTTATATGTTATTCATTACAGAAAGGACGGCGATGGCGGCTATCGGGCGGCCAAGGGGATTTGATCGCGACACGGCGCTCGAGGCCGCCATGCTCCTGTTTTGGCGCAAGGGCTTCGCGGCAACTTCGATGAGCGACCTGTGCGACGCCATGGGCATCAGCTCGCCAAGCCTCTATGCGGCCTTCGGCAGCAAGGAGGCGCTCTATCTCGAAGCGGTCGAATATTACGTCCGGACCATCGGGCCCCCGGTCTGGGACAAGCTTGCGGAAGGAGCGACCGCTCGCGCCGGCATCGAGAAGCTGCTGATCGCGTGGACCGAGAGCCTGCCAAAATCCCGGGCGACACCGGCAGGCTGTATGGCACTGCTGGCGGCCGTTGGCGACGAATGGCCGGCCACGATCGTCCGCGTGGTCAAGAAAGTCCGGCTCGAAATGCTGGGCGCGCTACGCTCACGGCTGGAAACAGCAGTGGCCAAAGGCGAACTGCCCGCCTCGACGGACATCGACGGCCTGAGCCGGTTCTATTTGAGCGTCTTCCAGGGAATGGCCGTTCAGGCGAAGGACGGCGCCACCCCTGCGGAGTTGAGAGCCGTAGCCGCAGCTGCCATGACTGCGTGGCCGGGCGACGGCTAGAGTAGTCCTTCCAAGCCTCAGCGGCTTCTCGACCGTAGCGCGACAAGACGCATCGGGCCGTCGCATGTCCGCTTTGGATGTCCCGAGACTAGTTTAAGCGATTGGTCAATCCGACCGGCTCAACTTCAGTTCCGGAACCGAGGTGCAGATCACCGTCGCGGAACACTACCACCGACTTCCGATCACTTCGTCTGCGCAAATCTTCGCAAGCCTTGTGGTCGACCTGTCCTATTTTCACGCCATCGTCGCCGATTTCCACATGCGCGTTCAGTACCTCTTCTCCAAACCAAGATATTCGGTTTTGATGAGCTCGCAGTCGGTCTGGAGCAGTGCGCGGAATGCGACGGCGTATCAAGAGACCCGCGAAACAGTCGATCGGAAAGCGAGCATCAGAACGTGTAAGGCAGCCCATTTGTCAGAATGAAATCCGACACTCTCGCTAAGTCTTTGAAGAGGCTGGAGCGGGTGAAGGGAATCGAACCCTCGTATTCAGCTTGGAAGGCTGCTGCTCTACCATTGAGCTACACCCGCGCGCGGCCGATCAACTATCACGCCGGGCAAGCGGCCTCAACCGCCATCAGCGGATTTGCCCCCTTCAGACGGTCGTGCATGCGGCCGTCGTTCCCTCGGTGTTCTTCGCTCCCGCGGGGGCCCTTAACACTGGCTGATTCGATGCCTATACTGATGTTTCCATCAACAACGAAAGGAGGTGATCCAGTGTCTTACACCAAGCGCTGTCACCTCGCTGGGATCGCCCGCTAAGCTCCAAAAGCTTGGCAACAGGGCGCTCTCAGCGCCTGGACCAGCGAGTTTCAAAAGTTGGGACGCGACGGGAGCAATCCCGTCGCGTCTTTTTGCGTTTGGCACATCAGTCGTGAAGATTTTCCGAAACGTGGGATTGTCGGGATTGGCTCCGGCAAAACGTCTTCAAGATCAGCCGACCCCGCAACGAAAAGAGGTACCAATGCTTTACGCCATTCTGGCCTATCATGTGGAAGCAGAAGTCACGTCCTGGACACCGGAGCAGGATGCGGCGGTCATGACCGGTCTGCATCAGGTCCATGACCGGATCAATCAAGAGGGGCGCCTCGGGCCGGCGGCGCGTTTGGGCGCGACGAAGAAGGCCCGCACCTTGCGAGGTCCGGGCGCAGGCCTCGTCCTCGATGGTCCGTTTGCCGAGACCAAGGAACAGTTGCTGGGCTTCTACGTCCTGGATTGCGCCACCGAAGAAGCCGTCATCGAGGCTGCCCGCGACCTGCGCCGCGCCAATCCCACCGCGGTCTATGAGATCCGCCCCGTCGCCCTCTATCTTCCTGGAGTCGCTTTCCCGAGGACAGAGGCTGCGACCGACGATCAGGTTGGCGGGGTTTGAACGGACCGCATTTGCGCAATCTCTTCGCCGAGGCTTGAGAGGCGCCATGTTTCGCGACAGCGGTGGACGCGAATCTCGCCGAGCGTTCCGGTCCGTCTACGCTTTCGCTTCGCTCAAGCTGCGCCGGACACGCTTCGCCCTGATGGTCTGGGGTGGCTGCGCCACGCGTAGCCCGTCAGGGCGAAGCGTGGTGGGGGAAGAAGGACTCGAACCTTCGAAGTCATAAGACGGCTGATTTACAGTCAGCTCCCTTTGCCACTCGGGACACTCCCCCGCTCAACCCCATCGCAAGCCCACCCGCCGGAATGGCGACAGATATGGCCATGGATGACGTTAAAACCGGGCGCCGATGGCGAACTCCCGGTCGGGCGGTTTATGGGGGAATCGCCATGGCAAAGTCAACCAACGGGAGGCGTCTAATACGCGCCGCGCGGGGCTCAAATTGCCATAATGCGGAACCCGTGACACAAGCCTGCCATGGGCGATCGTGATCGAAAACAGCATTTCCGGCGCGGCGGCGGCAAAGGGCCCGACAAGGGGGCCCAATCCGGCCGCCGGCCGGCCTGGCGCGATCGCGACACCAGCCCGGACGGACCGGTCATTCTGTATGGCTGGCACACGGTAGCGGCGGCGCTGGCCAATCCGCAGCGCCAGATCCGCAAGCTGCTGCTCACCGAAAACGCCGCCCGGCGTCTGGCCGACGACAACATCGATACCCGCGTGACGCCGGAAATCGTGCGGCCTTCGCTGATCGACCAGCGCCTCGGTCCGGACGCCGTGCATCAGGGTCTGCTTGCCGAGGCCGATCCCCTGCCCTCGCCGGATATCGATACCTTGGCGCAGGAAGGCATCGTGCTGGTGCTCGACCAGATCACCGATCCGCACAATGTCGGCGCCATCCTGCGCTCGGCGGCGGCCTTCGCGGTCAAGGCCATTGTCACCACGGCGCGCCACAGCCCCGAGGCGACCGGCGTGCTGGCGAAATCGGCCTCCGGCGCTCTGGAACTGGTGCCGTTGGTCACGGTGCAAAATCTCGCACGCGCGCTGACCGAGTTGAATGACCAGGGCTTCATGACCGTAGGGCTGGACAGCCAGGGCAGCGAAACTCTTGGTGCGGTCACCTTGCGGCAGCCTCTGGCGCTGGTGCTGGGCGCGGAAGGCAAGGGTTTGCGGCAGCTGACGCGCGAGACCTGCAGCGTGGTGGCGCGGCTCGACATGCCCGGCGAGATCAAGAGCCTGAACGTCTCAAACGCCGCGGTGCTGGCGCTCTATATCGGGGCCACCAGGCTCGGGCTGATGGGCTGAGCGCCCCAAAAAGCCAGCGCCCGCTCGCGTGATGCGAACGGGCGCATTGTCTATAATCCAGCGATCAGTAGTAGCGACGCAGCACATGCTCGCGATGGCCGTAACGCCTGCCGTGGTACGGCGCGTAATGCCGGCGATAACGATAGGCCTCCAGGCCGGATACCGCGCCCTCCCGATAGACCGGATAAGGCGCGTAATTACCCGGACCGGTATGGGTCGGGCCCTGATTGACATAGTAATACTGCTGCAGGTGGTGGGGCGCCGGATAGCCGTACTGCTGCACCGGATCGGGAAGCCGCTCACGCCAGCTGCAGCCGCTGTAACAGCCCGAATAAACCGGGGTTGGAACGTAGCTCTGCGCGCAGGGGCCATACCCGCCGCACGCCATCGCGGGCGCAGCGGCCACGGTCATCACGGCGAAGGCCGCTAGCAATCCTGAAATCGTCGGACGCATTACTCTCTCCTGTGGATACGCTTCTTGTCGGGTTGGATCAGCGCGAAGGCCTGCCGGGTTCTCGATGCTGAAAGTCCAGCGGCGGTATGCCTGCATCGCCGTTTTGCGGCGCGATAATCACCGGCGGCGGATAGAAGGGCACCTCGGGCTGCGCCTTTGGCGGCGCCGACTGCGAGGACCATGATTGATGATAGCTCTCCGCCGGCTGCGGCAGCTTGCGGTTGGTCGGCGGCTGGATTTCGAGACGGCCGTAGCCCGGCGAGTGGCCGGCACTCGGATAGTAATGTCCGACATTCGGCTCCGGATCGACGGCGCGGCCGCCATAGACGGTGGGCTGCACATGCACACCCTTTCCGAGACCCCAGTCGCCTTCGAGCACAGCGTAGGATACGTCAACGCCATTGATGATGATGGGCACACCGGGCCGGCCTGGAATGACCTTCACGGGACCGCTGTCGGCCAGGGCCGTCCACGTCGTTCCGATCAAAATGGCCAGTGCGAAGCCTGCGCGCATGGTTTGGGGTCCGGTTGCAGATCCACCCTAATTCAACGCCCTACACCAAGGGTTAAGGCCCCCGGTTAAACTGCGGGTATGCCTAACACGCTGGCCTTCGCGCTCGTTCAACTCTGAAAAATCACGATATGGAACTGTTAACGGCACCCGACGGTGACTTGGCGCTTATGCGAATGCGGTCGTGCAGATCGTCGTCGCGCCGCAGCTGCCACAGCACATGCGCGCCGAGGCCCGCCAGCATGATGCCGGCGGCGGTCTCTATCGGCCACGCGAAATGTTCCGATATCGCATGACCGAGCAATCGATGTCGCGCGTTTGCATGGAGCGTCGGTTTTCCTGTCCGGAACATGGAACCGGAACTTCACACCGCTTTGAAGGCCGCACAACCCGGATCTGGAACCGATGCTGCCGCAGCCCGTTTTTCTCCCATAACGATGCTCGGAGAAATCAACCATGACGAAAGCAAGACTTCTCGGTGCGGCGGCGATCCTGGCCGCGGCGATCGCTACCCCTGCGGTGGCGCAGCAAGTGATACAGGAGCCCGGCGCCTACGCGCAGGCCCATCCGTGGGCGAGCGACTATCATTATCGCTACGGACGATCCGGTTTCTGGCCGGGCGATGTCGCCGCCGGCGTGGTCGGTGGCGCGATCGGTGCGGCGGGCGCGATCGCCTCGGCACCATTCCGCGATTCCTACGTCGATGACTCCTATGCCTATTATGGCGGCAGCGTGCCCTATGACGATCCTTACGTCTATTACGACCGGCGCCCGCACCCCAGGACGACCTGCGGGTTGCAACCCGGCGCGACTTATCTCGGCCCGGATGGACGCTGGTATCCGTGCTAGCGCATGATGCATTGGAGTTGGATCGATTCGGTACACTGCGGAGCCCAGACACAAAATCGCGAAAACAACCCCATGCAAAGTAGAATGGGCCCCGGCTCGCAACGCTCGTGCGGCTCTAGGGGCCGTGCGATGGAACCCGGAAAGGCGGCCGCAAAGGGCCGCCTTTCTTTTTGTTCGCGACCATCACATCTGTTTGAATCGTCAACGGAGGCGCCATCGCCACGTCACCGTTCCGGGGCGACAGCTACGCGGCCCGCAACGGCTTCGTCTGCCAGCCCGGCACATGGTTCAAGGGCGAAGACGGCCGGCGCCAGATCTGCCAGTAAAATGTCAAGATCGCGAAGGCAAAAGGGCGGTTGCGAGGCCGCCTTTTTCATGCCCGCCTTTGGTCACAGGTTGTCCTTTAGGCGTGTTGCAACAAATCATCACCCGCTTTCGAAGTTCAACATCGAAAGGGAATCCTTTTGACTGTGCGCTGGCGCATGCCGTTAG
>DATHHQ010000751.1:0-10357 GCA_035490095.1 Bradyrhizobium sp. | reverse complement strand
CACACCGCCTGCTGCGGAAAGTTGGCGGCGCCGTGGGTGCGTGCTGTCAGGTCGCGCTTCTCGCCGCCGGCTATGCCATTAGCGCCATTTTCCTTCATCGCGGCAAACCGGCCCATGTCGAGGCCGGCGCAAAAAGCCCGTCCCTCCCCCGACAACACGACCGCCCGCAGTCCTTTTTCGTTGGCGAGCCGGCCGCTGGTTGCTACCAGTGCGTCGAACATCGCGGCATCGAGCGCATTCATCTTGTCCGCCCGCACCAGCCGGACGTCGGCGATACCATCCGACATCGTGACCTTGACGCGATCATCCATGATGAGTCTCCCCCTGCTCTTCTTCGTTGTTGCCGCTTTACAGAAAGGCGTTGTCCGGATTTAGTCAATTAACCAATTAACAGACAATTTTCGAGGGTGGAAACAACAGATGTTCAACGAACAGCTTCTTGCCGGGCGGCGCATTCTGGTCACCGGCGGCGGAACCGGGCTCGGCAAATCGATGGCCGCGCGCTTCCTCGAGCTAGGCGCCGAGGTTCATATCTGCGGCCGCCGAAAGAGCGTCTGCGACGAAACCGCGACCGAATTGATGGACCTCCATGGCGGCAGGGTAACCAGCCACGGCGTCGACATCAGAAACCCGCTCGCGGTCGACGAGATGATCGAGACCATCTTCACCGAAGGCCCGCTCACCGACCTCATCAACAACGCCGCCGGAAATTTCGTCTCGCGTACCCAGGACCTTACGCCGCGCGGCTTCGATGCGATCGCCAACATCGTCATGCATGGCACATTCTATGTGACGCACGCGGTGGGCCGGCGCTGGATCGCCGGCAAGCATCCCGGCAATGTGGTGTCGATCACCGTGACGTGGGTCCGCAATGGCAGCCCTTATGTGGTGCCATCGGCGATGAGCAAATCCGCGATCCACGCCATGACCATGTCGCTGGCGATGGAATGGGGACGCTATGGCATCCGGCTCAACACCATTGCGCCCGGCGAAATCCCGACCGAGGGCATGAGCAAGCGCCTCAATCCCGGCGATGAACCCGGCGCGCGCACCATTGCAAGAAATCCGATGGGTCGCGTCGGCAAAATGGAGGAACTGCAGAACCTCGCGGTGTTCCTGATTTCGGGCGGCTGCGACTGGATCAACGGCGAGACCATCGCCATGGATGGCGGCCAGGCACTGGCCACGGGCGGAAACTTTTATGAGTTGCGCGACTGGTCTGACGCCGACTGGACCCAGGCCCGCGAGTCGATCAAGGCGCAGAACGAAAAGGACCGCGCCGCGCGGGGGTGATTCACGTCGTCCCGGCGAACGCCGGGACCCATAACCCCACGCGTTGGTTGTTGCCGAAGGTAACTGCCACATTGCTATACTGCGACGACGCGGCGTATGGGTCCCGGCGTTCGCCGGGACGACGCCGCCAAAACAAAAAAAGCTACGGGAGCAACATGTCCGACTTCCAGGAACCGGCAAACCTTGCAGACATGCTGCGCGCGCGGGCGAAGACCAGCGGCGATGCCATCGCCTTTGAATTCGAGGGACGCCAGACCAGCTTTGCCGAGCTTGATATCAGGGCCAATCGCGTCGCCAACGGTCTGAAGGCACTCGGCGTCCGCGCTTGCGAGCGCATCGCCTATCTCGGCAAGAACAGCGACATCTATTTCGAGCTGCTGCTGGGCGCGATGAAGGCCAATGTGGTGATGGCGCCGGTGAACTGGCGGCTGGCCGGACCGGAAATCGCTTTCATCGTCGAAGACTGCAAGGCACCGGTGCTGTTCGTCGGGCCGGAGTTCGTCGAGCAGATCGGCAACATCGCATCGCAGCTTCCGGGTGTTCGCAGCTTCATTGCCACCGAAGGCGGCGGCGCGGCGGGCTGGCAGGACTATGCGGCCTGGCGCGACGCGCAAAGCGGCGACGATCCAAAGGTCGACATCGACAAGCAGGACATCGCGATCCAGCTCTACACCTCCGGCACGACAGGCAAACCAAAAGGCGCGATGCTGTCGCACGCCAATTTTCTCAATCTGGTGGAAACCGGCAGGGACCAAAAGCCCGACTGGAACAAATGGTCGACCGACGACGTCTCGCTGGTGGCGATGCCGATCTTTCACATCGGCGGCTCCGGCTGGGGCGTGATGGGTCTTTATCACGGCGCCAAGAGCGTGATCGCGCGCGAATTCGATCCCACCAAGGTGCTGGATTTCTTCGAGCAATCTGCAATCACAAAATTGTTCATGGTGCCTGCCGCGATGCAATTCGTGGTTCGGCAGCCCCGCGCGCGCGAGGTCGATTTTTCACGCCTCAAGTACATGCTTTATGGCGCCTCGCCGATTCCCGCGGCCCTGCTGAAGGAATGCATCGAGGTGTTCGGCTGCGGCTTTGTACAGATGTACGGCATGACCGAAACCACCGGCACCATCGTGGCCCTTCCGCCCGAAGATCATGTCGAGGGGCTGGACCGGATACGCTCGGCCGGCAAGGCCATGCCGGGCGTTGAGCTTGCGATCCTCGATGCCGACGGCAACCGATTGCCGCCGGGCGAAGTCGGCGAGATCGCGACGCGTTCCGGCTCGAACATGGCCGGCTACTGGAATTTGCCGGAGGCGACCGCCAAGACGCTCGACAGCGAGGGCTGGCTGCGCACCGGCGACGCCGGCTACATGGACAAGGACGGCTATCTCTATATCCACGACCGCATCAAGGACATGATCATTTCCGGCGGCGAGAATATCTATCCCGCCGAAGTCGAAAGCGCGATCTGCGACCATCCCGATGTCGCCGAAGTGGCCGTGGTCGGTGTGCCCGCCGACAAATGGGGCGAAGCCGTCAAGGCGATCGTGGTGATGAAGCCCGGCAGGAAGGCGACCGCATCCGATATCATCGACTTCACCCGCGAACGCATCGCGGGCTTCAAGACACCGAAGTCGGTCGACTTCATCGAAGCCCTGCCGCGCAATGCCTCCGGCAAAATCCTGCGCCGCCATCTGCGCGATCCCTACTGGGCGGGCAAGGACCGGCAGGTGAATTGAGGGGAGGCAACCAGTGTGCGCGCGTTCATCCTCAGCGTCGTCCCCGCGCAGGCGGGGACCCATACGCCGTGTCGTTGATGTTGTGGGAGAGGTGAACCGTCGCGCCGCTACAGCGAGCGCCAGGGGTTATGGGTCCCCGCCTTCGCGGGGACGACGCATTCGGTGAGCTAACGCCTCGCGAACTTCACCCCTCAGTGCTTCCCTTCCCCCATATAGCCGAACAGGAAGCCTGCGACCTTGCGCTTCTGGATTTCCTCGCTGCCTTCGGTGATGCGATAGCGGCGGTGATGCCGGTAGATGTGTTCGAACGGCTTGTGGCGCGAGTAGCCCATGCCGCCATGCACCTGCATGGCGCGATCGGCGGCTTCGCAGCACAACCGGTTTGCCCAGAAATTGCACATCGACACCCTGTCGGAGAGCGTATGCTCGACCTGCGCCTGCGTGAGCTTGTCCATCTCCCACGCGGTCTTGCGAATGAGCAGCCGCAGCATTTCCGCCTGCGTCGCAAGCTCGACCAGCGGCCACTGGATCGCCTGGTTTTCCGCGAGCGCGCGGCCGAACGGCTTGCGCTTGCGCGCGTATTTCACGCTTTCCTCGATGCAGTACACCGCGGCGCCGAGCGAGCTCGCCGCCTGCCGGATGCGGTTTTCATGCACAAAGCATTGCGCCAGCGACAAGCCACGGCCGACTTCGCCGAACAGCGCATCGTCAGGCACGAACACATCGGTGAAACTGACGCGCGGGTGATCGGTCGGCATGTTGAAGGTCCACATATACTCCTCGACCTTCACGCCCCTGGCCTTCGCCGGCACCAGGAAGCAGGTGATGCCGCGCGCGTCGCCGTCATCGCCGCTGGTGCGGGCGAACAGCGCGCAATGCGTCGCCACATGCATGCCGGTGGTCCACATCTTCTCGCCGTTGATGACCCATCCCGAGACGCCATCGCGGGTCGCCTGCACCGCGCGGGTTTCCATGTGGGTCGCGTCGGAGCCATGTTCGGGCTCGGTGAGGCCAAAGGTGATGCGGTATTTTCCGGTGATCGAGCCTTCGATCATCGCCTTCTGGTCGTCGCTGCCGTAGCGGTCGAGCATGGTAACCAGCGGCAGATTGCCGACGATGGAATGTTCGTTCTGCAGGTCGTTGTGCAGGCCAAGTCCCTTGGCGGCAAAATGCTCGCGGATCACGGCCATCCAGAGATTGGAGCCGTCCTTGCCGCCGTAGCGTTTCGGGATCGCGAAGCGCAGGTGCCCGGCGCTGTCGGCGCGATTTTTCACCTTGCGCAGCAGCGCTTCCCATTGATGCCGCGGCAGCCCGCCATTCTCGAAATCGGTGCGCGCCCATTCGCGGCGATGATCGAAGAAACGGATGTTGTCGTCCGCTTCTTCGATCGGCTTGATCTCGCGCGCGATGAATTGATCGAGTTCGGCGAGATACGCGACCAGGTCGGCCGGCAATGCAAAATCCAAGGCGTGCTCCCGAAAGTGCTGATTTATCGTTATTACCGGCGATTAAGGTGAGAACCCCGCATCAAGTCAAGCAATGGAATATGGCTTGTGACGCGCAGGCGCCTTGCGTAATTGGATGGTATCGGAAGGCGGGGCCAAGCTAATATCCAAGCCATGAATTCCTCGCCGCAGAAAAAACAACGGGAGCCAACATGGACTTGAAATTCTCCAAGGTCACGCGCAAGGGACCGATCACGATCGTGACGCTGTCGCGGCCCGAAGTTTATAACGCGCTGCATATCGACGCGCATTTCGAACTGAACAGGATATTCGACGACTTTTCCGCCGATCCGGAACAATGGGTCGCGATCGTCACCGGCGCCGGGGACAAGGCGTTCTGCGCCGGCAACGATCTGAAATGGCAGGCCGCCGGCGGCAAGCGCGGCTGGGACACCGGCGGATTCGCCGGGCTGACGGCGCGCTTCGACTGCGACAAGCCGATCATCGCCGCCGTCAACGGCGTAGCGATGGGCGGCGGCTTCGAGATTGCGCTGGCCTGCGACCTCATCATTGCCTCCGAGAATGCGAGGTTCGCATTGCCCGAACCGCACGTCGGCCTCGCCGCGCTCGCCGGCGGATTGCACCGCCTGCCGCGCCAGATCGGTCTGAAGCGCGCCATGGGCATGATCCTCACCGCGCGCCACGTCACCGCCAAGGAAGGCCACGAACTCGGCTTCGTCAACGAGGTGGTGCCGGCAGGCGAAGCGCTGATCGCCGCGGAACGCTGGGCAGAGACCATCTGCAAGAACAGCCCGATGTCGATCCGCGCCTCCAAGCAGGCAATTCAAAAGGGCCTCGCGGTCTCGCTGGAGCAGGCGATGGCCGAACAGCGCGAGTACCCCGCGGTGAAGGCGATGGCGGCGTCGCAGGATTATATCGAGGGGCCGAAGGCCTTCTCGGAGAAGCGCCCGCCGAAGTGGGTGGGGAGGTAACTCAAGTTGTCATTCCGGGGCGACGCGAAGCGGCGAACCCGGAATCTCGAGATTCCGGGTCTGGTCCTTCGGACCATCCCGGAATGACGGTGGAGATGGAGCGCTACGCCTTCCCTTTCTCTCCCAGCTCCCGTTTATACGACGCATAGTTCGGCTGATCGACCGCGAGCTTGTCCATCGTGGTCTTCCACAGGTGATCGGCGAGATCGGGCGTTCGCAAATCAACCTCGCCGTTGGCGATGCGATCGGCGAGCGCGCGATTGAGTTCGCCGAGTGAGCCTTGCATGCCAAGCAATCCTGAAAGACGGCCGGCTTCCGCGGCATCGCTGTCAGGTTCGAGCGCCAATTGCCGCGCCACCAGATCGAGGGCATTGATCCCTACCCGCAGCTTGAAGGCGTTGTGGCCCTTGATGACCGGCGTGATCTCGTTGCGCAGAAAATCCGCGACTGCCTTGATCAGTTCGGTAGGTGTCGGTTCGTCCTGCATCTTACTTTCCTCGCGGCGCCAGCAGCCGCAACAGATCGATTTCGGTTTCCGACGAGCGGCGCCCGATCATGGCGCGTTCCATCGAATGGTCGGGACCTAAGCGAAACCGCTGCATCATGCCGCAGCACATCACGCCCCAGCGCAGCGTGCCCATCACTTCCCAGAACATCACCCGCGCAGGATCGACTCGGTGGCCAGCCGCTTCATATCCGGTAAACAGTTCCTCGCGCGATCCAAAACCGCCGACCGGCTTGTCGATCTCGCCGAAGCGCCATGAGTTGACGCAGATCCATCCGAGATCCTCCATGGGATCACCGGTATGCGCGAGTTCCCAATCCAGCACCGCGCGCACGCCGTCGGGGCCGATGATGAGATTGCCGTGGCGGAAGTCGCCGTGCACCAGCGTCACCTGCTGGGGCGGACCGGGATCGCGGTTTCGCAGCCAGCGCAGCGCCAGTTCGAACACCGGCCGCGGCCAATCGAAGCTGCGATATTCCCGCTCCAGATCGGCAATCTCTTTTGCCGACGTCCTCTGCCGAAGTTCTGGCAATTTCGACGCGGGCAAGCCGTGGATGCCGGCCACGACCTTGCCGAGCTGGCGCGCGAGGATGGGCCGCGCCTCGGCAAACTGCGCATCGCGCAGGATCTTGCGCGCGATGGTTTCGCCCTCGACGCGGGCCATGATGAAGCCGGTCCCGAGTTCGTCTTGCGGCGTAAGCACATGCATCACGCGCGGCGACGGCAAGCCGGCATCATGGGCAAGCTGCATCAGCGTTGCCTCGGCGTTGAGCCCAGCCGCCCGCGTCGGCGCCGCGCCATAGCCAACCGGCGCGCGACGCAGGATCGCACCGATGTTGCCATTGGGGTGGACGATATCGAACGACCAGGTTTCCTGGCTGGCGCCGCCGGAGAGTTTTGCCGCGCCAACCACACCGGTCGCGCCCGGGCACCACGAGGCGACGCAGCGGCCGAGCTTTTGCTCCATCATTTGCCCTTGAACTTCGCCGGACGCTTCTCAAGGAACGCGGTAACGCCCTCCTTGAAGTCTTCCGCCGCACCCGCAATCCGCTGTGACTGGAATTCAAGGTTGAGCTGATCCTCGAACGAATTGTCCGGGCTGTCCCAGTACAATTTGCGGATCAGCGACAGCGCGATGGTCGGGCCGTTCGCCAGCTCATGCGCGAGCTTCATGGTTTCCTCCGTCAAGGCCGCGTCGTCATAGACCCGGTTGACGAGACCCCATTCCAGCGCCTTCTCCGCGGTGAGCCGTTCGCCCATCAGCGACAGTTCGACCGAGCGCGCCTTGCCGATCAGCCGCGGCAGCAGCCAGGTCGATCCGCAATCGGGCACGAGGCCAATGCGGCGGAACGCCTGCAGGAAATACGACGAGCGCGCGCACAGGATCATGTCGCCCATCAGCGCGAAGCTCATGCCGGCGCCGGCGGCCGGGCCATTGACCGACGTGACGATCGGGCAGTGCAGGTTGCGCAGACGGCGCAAGAACGGATGGAACGCGGTTTCCAGCGCCGCACCTGCATTGCTCTTGCCCGGCTTCTGGCTGTTGCGGCCCTGCAGGTTGGCGCCGGTGCAGAACGCGCGCCCCGCGCCGGTAATGACGAGGCAACGGACTTCGGCCTTCTTGTCTTCGATGGCGTCGAGCGCCTCGGCGAGACCGCCCAGCATGTCGATCGACACCGCATTCATCACCTCCTGGTGATCGAGCTTCAGGATGGCAACCGGGCCGTCGATATCGAGCGTGACGTGCTTGAACTGCATGGGGTTTCCTCTCGAACTGTGGCCGCATTGTTGGTCCGCGGGCTGTCAGGGTTGATGATCTCTGCCCCATATTTGATTTTCTGGGCGGGCTTGTCCATGGTCGGGATCGGAACATCTGCCCGCCATCGGACGCCCGGCCTGACGGCGCCAAACCAAATGGAAACGCCCAATGGAAACGCCCATGAGCATCTTCGATCTGTCCGGCCGCGTGGCCGTCATCACCGGCGGCAATGGCGGCATCGGTCTTGGCATCGCGCAGGCGCTCGCCGCTGCCGGCTGCAACGTCTCGATCTGGGGCCGCAATGCCGACAAGAACAAGAACGCCGCCGCGACCATGGCCGGCTGCTCCGGCAAGGCCGACACCCGCGTCTGCGACGTCACCGATCCCGCCTCGGTGAAATCGGCGATGGCCGCAACGCTGGAGAGATTCGGCCGGGTCGACGGCTGCTTCGCCAACGCCGGCATTGGCGGCGGCGGACGCCACGCCTTCATCGACCGCACCGAAGAACAATGGCGCAGCATGTTCGCGACCAATCTCGACGGCGTTTTCCATGTATTTCAGGCCGCGGCGCGCCACATGACCGAGCGCGCCACATCGGGCGATCCGTTCGGCCGGCTGGTCGCGACTTCGAGCCTTGCATCGCTGTTCGGCACCGCGCGCAACGAGCATTACGCCGCGACCAAGGCGGCCATCAACGCGCTGGTCCGCGCGCTGGCGGTCGAGCTTGCGCGTCAGGGCGTCACGTCCAACGCCATCCTGCCCGGCTGGATCAAGAGCGACATGACCGCCGGCATCATGGCCAACGAAAAATTCGTGGCCAATGTGATGCCGCGAATTCCGGTGCGGCGGTTCGGCGAGCCTTCCGATTTCGGCGGCATCGCGGTTTATCTGATGAGCAAGGCGTCGTCGTATCATACCGCGGACTGTTTTGTGATCGACGGAGGTTACACCGCGTTCTGAACACGCCCGCGTCATTGTGCACAGCCTCCGCACGAACAGCCATAGATTACGAGCATAGATCACGATCCAACGACAAAACGAGACAAGACAACATGGCCGACTACCGCACCGTCAAAGCCGATTCCCTCATCAATGTGGTCCGCAGCATCGTCAAGGCCGGCGGCTCCACCGACCGCGAAGCCGAGCTGGTGGCGACCAACCTGGTCGAGGCCAACCTCAAGGGCCACGACTCGCACGGCGTAGGCATGGTGCCGCGCTATATCGACGCGATGAAGGAAGGCGGCCTCAGGATCAACCAGCATGTGAGCGTGGTGATGGACGGCGGCGCGATGCTCACCCTCAACGGCAACGCCGGCTACGGCCAAGTGATGGGCTTTGAGGCGATGGAACTGGGCGCCGAACGCGCCAGGCGTAACGGCGTGTGCGTGGTCGGCCTCTCCAACTCGCACCACATCGGGCGCATCGGCCACTGGGCCGAACAGTGCATCGGCCATGGCCTGGTGTCGATCCACTTCGTGAACGTACTGGCGCGGCCGATCGTTGCGCCCTTTGGCGGCCGCGACGCTCGCCACGGCACCAACCCGTTCTGCGTCGGCATTCCGCGCGCGGGCAAAGACCCGATCGTGCTGGACTTCGCCACCAGCAAAATCGCCCAGGGCAAGACCCGCGTGGCCTACAATAAGGGCGAGCAACTGGCGCCGAACACCATCATCGACGACCACGGCAACCCCGCGACCGACCCGCGCTTTACCGTCATCGAGCCTTCCGGCGCGATCCTGCCCTTCGGCGAGCACAAGGGCTCGGGCCTCGCGCTGATCTGCGAACTGCTGGGCGGCGCGCTCTCGGGCGGCAAGACCTTGTGCGGCGTGTCCGACGGCAGCCGCAAGGTGCTCAACGGCATGTTTTCCATACTCATCGATCCCGGCAAAATGGGCACCGGCGAAAACCTGGCGCACGAGACGGAAAGCTTCGTCGCCTGGCACATCGCCTCGCCGCCCGCCGCAGGCGTGGACCACGTGAAAATCGCCGGCGAGCCGGAACGCGAATGGAAAAAACAGCGCCTGGCCGAGGGTGTGCCGGTCGACCCCACTACCTGGCAGGAGATCGTCGCGGCCGGCGCGAAGGTGGGCTTGGACAACGCGGCCATCGAGACGCTTGCTGCCTGAGGCTGTGCGGACGGCGAATGGCAAAGCCGGACTTGGGTCGCCGCGCTGCTCCACAACGAGTCGTCATACTCCGCGAAAGCGGAGTATCCAGTACGCCGGAGCCTCTCAATTCCATCACTGACGTCTCGGAATACTGGATCGCCCGCTTTCGAGGCGCTGAATATATCTCCGACCTCATCCTGAGGAGCGCGCCTTTGCGCGCGTCTCGAAGGATGGCCGCGAGTCCCTGCGCCGCGTCCATCCTTCGAGACGCTTGCTTCGCAAGCTCCTCAGGATGAGGTCAGTATCCTTCACAGGTTCCTTCGCTCGCAATGACGTCTAAACGCGAATGCACGCCCTCGCCGCGCAATGCGCCCGAGCCGTTGATGAATCTTCCGCCCAAAGAGGGCGTGGGGAACGCCGGATGCCCGTTGCACCCGCAGCCTCGCGTGCACTTGGTAGTGGTAGAACGCACACGAGTAAACGAGTACACCGGAATCACCCGACGTTCCCGCACGCAAT
>DATHHQ010000750.1:0-2169 GCA_035490095.1 Bradyrhizobium sp. | reverse complement strand
GGTCAGCGCGCCCGGCGCCAGCGTCCAGATCCGGATGTTGTATTTGCGGCCCTCGACCGCCAGCACGTTCGACAGGCCCCAGATGCCGCCCTTGGCGGCGCCGTAATTGGTCTGGCCGAAATTACCGATCAGGCCCGAGGTCGACGAGGTATTGACGATGACGCCGCCGCCGTTCTCCCGCATCCAGCGGAACACCGGCTGGGTGACGCAGAACGTGCCCTTCAGATGCACCTTTAAGACCTTGTCCCATGCGGCTTCGGTCGCCTTGGCAAAGGTCTGGTCGAGCAGGATGCCGGCGTTGTTGACGAGGATGTCGGCGCGGCCGAAATGTTTGATGGCGTCGTCGAACACCGACTGCCCGCCCGCCATGGTGGAAATGTCAGCGCCATTGGCGACCGCGCGGCCGCCCTCCGCCTTGATCGCATCGACCACTTTCTGCGCCATCGAGGTGTCGCCACCGCTGCCGTCGCGGGGACCGCCGAGATCGTTGACCACAACCGCGGCGCCCTCGCGCGCGAACAGCTTTGCATAGGCCTCACCGAGCCCGCCGCCCGCCCCGGTGATCAACGCAACCTTGCCGTCGAGTAATCCCATGATGTTTTGCTCCCGTGTCGTCGTTTATTCATCCTCCGTCATGGCCGTGCTTGTCACGGCCATCCACGTCTTTCTTGTTTCCGAAGGCAAGACGTGGATGCCCGGCACGAGGCCGGGCATGACGACATCATTTAAAGCGCCCGCCCCTGCACAATCTCACCCCAGCACCGTCTTGCCGCTCTTGATGACGGCGACGTTGCGCGCCTTCACCTTGGCCTCGAATGAAATCACATTGCCGTCCTTCCACAGATCCATCGTCACGGTCTCGCCGGGATAGACCGGCGACGAGAATCGCGCGGCGTGCTGCCGGAAGGCAGAAGCATCGTAGTCGGCATAGGTCTGAAGAATGCCGCGGCAGGTGATGCCGTAGGTGCACATGCCGTGCAGGATCGGTTTCGGGAAGCCGGCGCGCTTGGCGGTTTCGGGATCGGAGTGCAGCGGATTGCGATCGCCGCAGAGCCGATAAACCAGCGCCTGATCCGGACGCGTCGGGATGTCGATCGATCGGTCGGGGCTGCGGGTCGGCACTTTATGTGGCTCGGGCTGGCCTTCGGAAGGCCCGCCGAAACCACCGTCGCCGCGCGCAAAACGCGACGCGACCAAGGTCGCCAGTGGCTCGCCCTTCTCGTCTTTCAGCACCGTCTTGTGCCGGATCACGGCGCCCTTGTCCTTGCCCTTGTCGAAAACGTTGAGAACGCTGGAATCGGCGGTGATGTGGGCGGCCACCGCCAGCGGCTTGTGGAAGGTGATGTCACGCTCGCCATCGACCACCATCAGGCGATTGAGATTCATTTCGCCGGGCCCGGCTCCCCACGCCGCGACCGAGGCAAATGTCGGCACCACCTTCAGGGCGCGCGGCGTGGCGACGGCCTCGTTGACGAAAGCGAGCTCCTTCTCGTCCATGGGATCGGCGCCCATCCCGATGCCATAGGCGTACAGCATCACCTCGCGATCGCTGTAGGCGTATTTCTGGCCGAGATTCTTCAGCGCCATCAGCTCGTCGTACTTGATCGGCATTTGCGGTATTTCCTCCGGATATCTTTTTCGTTGTCATGCACGCGAAGGCGGGCATCCAGTAATCACCGACGTTAGCGTTTACTGGATCCCCGCTTTCGCGGGGATGACGGTCATTTGCGTTGCAACGTTCAGGCGCAACTTCAACCTCACACCGGCGTAAAGAACGGCAGCGGTGCGCCGTCGGTTGGCTTGAATACCACTTTCACCTTCTGGCCGATCTTCAGGCTGTCCATGTCGCAGTCGATGAAATTGGTCAGCAGCGAGGGACCTTCCTTCAGCGTGACGTAACCGATCGCATAAGGTCCGGTCGCTGATTTGCGCATCAGGCTGAAGGTATAGATCTCGCCCTCGCCCGAGCTTTCTTCCCACACCGTCTTGTCGGAGAAGCAGAACGGGCACAGCGTGCGCGGAAAGTAGTGCGGCTCGCCGCAGGCGGTGCAGCGCTTGATCAGGAACTTGCCCTGGGCGGCGGCGTCCCAGAACGGCTTGGTCTCGGGATTGCCCTGTGGTGTCGGGTATTTCGGTTTATCGGCCATTACACGCGCTCCAGAATGCAGG
>DATHHQ010000749.1:0-4756 GCA_035490095.1 Bradyrhizobium sp. | reverse complement strand
CGAACTGGGCCAGCCCATCGTGATCGAGAATCGCGTCGGCGCCGGCGGCACGCTCGGTACGGCCGCGGTGGCGAAGGCCGATCCCGACGGCTACAGCATCATCGCCCATTCTTCCGCGCTGACGATTGCACCGGCGATCTTCCCCAATCTGACGTATGACGCCACCAAGGATCTCGCGTCGGTGCTGATGATCGGCTCCAGCGCCAATGTGATGATCGTGCCCAACTCGCGGCCCTGGAAAACTGTGCAGGATTTTATCGCTGGCGCCAAAGCAAAGCCGGGGTCGATTTCGTTCGGCTCCGTCGGCATCGGCAGCGCGGTGCATATCAGCTCCGAGAAATTCCGGCTCGCCGCGGGGGTAGAGGCAACGCATGTGCCGTATCGCGGTGGCTCCGAGGTGATCACCGACATCCTCGGGGCCCGAATCGATTTCTATTTCTGTCCGCTCGCGACCGCGCTGCCCTTGATCCGCGAAGGTCAGGTGCGCGCGCTATTGGTGTCGACGCCCAAGCGTGTACCGGATCTGCCTGAGGTGCCGACACCGCTCGAGGCCGGATTGAAAGACGCCGACAGCGCGATCTGGTTCGGCGTGTTCATGTCGTCGAAGACGCCGCGCGATATCGTCGAGAAATTCCATGCCGCAGGTGTCAAGGTGCTGACCGAGCCTGCGATGCAGGACAGCTTGAAGAAGCTCGGCGTCCAAGCCATGCAGATGACGCCCTCGGAAATGGATGATCTCGTCAGGCGCGAGACGGCGGCCAACATGGAACTGATCAGGGCCGCCGGGATCAAGCAGTAGCGCGTTTTCAAGCGTCGCTCTAACGACCTGAAATTAGCCTCTTCGTCATGGCCGGGCTTCGTCCCGGCCATCCACGTTTTTCTGCCCGGCGTGAAAGCAGGCGTGGATGCCCGGGACATAGGCGAGCGGAAGCAACGCCGTCCTTCGGACAGCTATGCCCGGGCATGACGAACTCTGCCATAAGTGCGCTTCCCTCTTTATTACCCTATTGCCGCGGGTTGAGGAAAGCATGGCGGCTCGTTAGATAGAACTGCAACGACGTTCCTTCCTCCTGCCCGGAAATCCCCATGAGTGTCCTGTTTTCTCCGATAAAGCTGCGCGGCCTTGAACTTCCCAATCGCATCATGGTGGCGCCGATGTGCCAGTATTCCTCCGTGAACGGGGAGGCCAACGACTGGCACTTCACGCATATCAACACGCTCGCGCTGTCGGGTGCGGCGATGTTCTGCATCGAGGCCACCCACGTGGAGGCCATCGGCCGCATCACGCCGGGATGTCTTGGCCTCTATGACGACGCGACGGAAGCCGCGCTGAAGCCCGTCCTGGCTTCGGTACGCAAACATTCCAAGACAGCGGTAGCGATCCAGCTCGCCCATGCCGGCCGGAAGGCGTCGAGCCATAAGCCGTGGGACGGCGGCCAGCAGATTCCTGTCTCCCAAGGTGGTTGGCAGGCAGAGGGACCGTCCGCGGTGCCGCACAAGGAGGGCGAGGCTTCTCCGCTGGCGCTTGATGCGCCGGGATTGGTCCGCGTGCGCGATGCATTCGTCAATGCCGCAAGACGCGCCGAGCGGCTTGATATCGACGCCATCGAGCTGCATAGCGCGCACGGCTATCTCTTGCATCAGTTTCTGTCGCCGATATCGAACAAGCGCACCGACCAGTATGGCGGCAGCCTGCAAAATCGCATGCGCTATCCGCTCGAAGTGTTTGACGCGGTGCGCGCGGCGTTCCCGGCCGAGAAGCCGGTCGGCATCAAGGTTTCGGCGACCGACTGGGTCGAGGGCGGCTGGGATCTCGCGCAGACGATCGAATACGCGAAGGAATTGAAGAAGCGCGGCGTTGATTGGGTTGATGCGTCCTCCGGCGGCGTGTCGCCGCAGCAGAAGATACCGCTCGGCCCCGGCTACCAGGTGCCGTTCGCGCAAGCCATCAAGGAAGCAACCGGCGTCACCACCATGGCGGTCGGCCTGATCACCGAGGCAAAGCAGGCGGAAGACATCGTTGCGTCAGGCAAGGCCGACATGGTCGCGCTGGCGCGCGCCATGCTCTACGACCCGCGCTGGGGCTGGCACGCCGCGGCCGAACTCGGCGGCCAGGTCGAAGCGCCGCCGCAATATTGGCGCTCGCAACCCTCGACGCAGAAAGCGCTGTTCGGGACCACGACGTTCGGCACACGGTAAGGGTCCTTTTCTTCCCTTCTCCCACAAGGGGAGAGGGAAGAAAGCGGTACGCGACGAGCGCGAACCTCACCCCGGCTGCTTTGTCATATCTCCGCCGCACCGTTTGCGTGCTATGCTCTCGTTCGCGCGCATCAAGACGCGCTCCAAAAAAAGACGAGAGGAACCCTTATGGAAATCGGATATTTCGCGATGCCCTCGCATCCGCCGGAGTGCGGATTGAAAGAGGGACACGACTGGGACCTTCAGGTGCTGCGATGGCTCGATGAACTCGGCTATCAGGAAGCCTGGATCGGCGAGCATCATACAGCCCCCTGGGAACCGCACCCGGCGCCGGACCTGCTTCTCGCGCAGGCCTTCTTGCAGACCAAGAACATTCGTCTTGGCCCCGGTGGGTTCCTGTTGCCCTACCACCACCCCGCCGAACTCGCCAACCGCGTGGCGATGCTCGATCACCTGTCGGGCGGCCGCTTGAATTTCGGCGTCGCGGCCTCCGGCCTGCCGAGCGACTGGGCGATGTTCAACGTCGACGGCATGTCAGGCCAGAACCGCGACATGACCCGCGAGGCGCTGGAGATCATTCTGCGGTTGTGGACCGAAGACGCCCCGTGGACGCACAACGGCAAATTCTGGACCGTGACCAAACCCGACACCATGTTCGATTCCCTTAAACCCCATCTCAAGCCACTGCAGGCGCCGCATCCGCCGATCGGCGTTGCCGGCTTGAGCAAGGGTTCGGACACCCTGAAACTCGCGGGCGAACGCGGCTACATTCCGATGAGCCTCAATCTCAACCCGGCCTATGTCACAAGCCATTGGGATTCCGTGTTGGCCGGCGCCGCCAAGACCGGCCGCAAGCCGAGCCGGCAGGACTGGCGGCTGGTGCGCGAGGTCTGTGTCGCCGATACCGACGAGGAGGCCTGGAAGCTTTCCACCGGCGACATGATGGGCCGGATGATGGGCGAATATTTCCTGCCGCTGCTCGGTAACTTCGGCTTCAAGGACTATCTCAAGCACGCGCCCGACGTGCCGGACAGCGACGTCACGGTCGACTACTGCGCCCGCCACAACTGGGTTGTCGGCTCGCCGTCGACGGTAGCCGAGAAGATCGAGACCATCTACCGCGAGGTCGGTGGTTTCGGCACGCTGCTGGTGTTCGGCTTCGACTACAAGCACAAGCCCGAGGCCTGGCACAATTCGCTGCGGCTGTTGAAGCAGGAAGTGATGCCGCGGCTGAAGCATCTCAACGCGGAACTCGTCCAGGCGGCGTGAGGCGCGAATGCATGCGCGGGACGGTGGTTTTTCAAGACGCCGTCCCGCGATGCCCTTTTCCCGTAACATTGCATATCTGCGGGGAAATTGAGTGCGATGGCCTTTAGGGCCACTTACCCCGGTTGCATTCGGGGGCCCGAGTAGCCATCTTACCATATAGCGCAATCGGATCGCTTCAACAGCGCATGTCCCGAAATGCGACGCCTTAGCCACGCCAAATCTTAATCAACGGTATCGACCAACGGCATATCGCCTCGATATGCGCGTCACGGGTCAGGACAACCTATGCCCATCGAATATGCCGAGGCGCGGACGTGATGGCGCTCCGCCGCATCGCCTTCATCGGCAATTCGCTGCCTCGCCATTGCGGGATTGCCACCTTCACCACGGACCTGCAGCAGGCGATATCGACGTCCCGCTCCGATCTCGAGACCAGCATCGTGGCGATGACCGATCACGGTCAAACCTATGACTATCCCGCTTCGGTCGCGTTGCAGATCAAGGATGGCAACATCGAAGACTACGTGCGCGCCGCCGACTTCCTGAACGCCGGCCGTTTCGACACCGTTTGTCTGCAGCACGAATTCGGAATTTTCGGTGGCGAAGCCGGCGCTCATATCCTCGTCCTGCTGTCGCGCCTCACCATGCCGGTCGTGACGACGCTGCACACGGTGCTGGCCGAGCCCACTGCGGCGCAACGCGCGGTGATGGAGCGCATCGTCGCGGCGTCCGCGAAGGTCGTGGTGATGGCCAACAAGGCCCACGAACTGCTGCGCAGTGTCTATCAAGTGCCGGAAGACAAGATCGAGGTGATTGCTCACGGCATTCCCGACGTCGGGTTTGTCGGGCCCGAGGCGGCGAAGGCCAGGCTCGGGTTTGCCGGGCGGTCGGTCATTCTGACATTCGGGCTGCTGTCTCCCAACAAGGGCGTCGAAGTCATGATCGACGCCATGCCGTCGATTCTGAAGCGCTGCGCCGACGCGGTGTATGTCGTGCTTGGCGCGACGCATCCCAACCTGGTCCGGGATCAGGGCGAGGCCTATCGCGAAAGCCTGCTCGCGCGCGTGCGCGAACTTGGCATCGAGGACCACGTGGTCTTCCTCGATCAGTTTGTCGATCAGGCTACGCTGCTCGAATTCATCTCGATGTGCGACGTCTATGTCACGCCCTATCTCAACGAGGCGCAGATGACGTCGGGTACATTGGCCTACAGCTTTGGACTGGGCAAGCCGGTGGTCTCGACGCCGTATTGGCATGCGCGCGAATTGCTGGCTGACGGACGCGGCGT
>DATHHQ010000748.1:0-6170 GCA_035490095.1 Bradyrhizobium sp. | reverse complement strand
CGCAATGCCGCGGCGCGTGCGCATATGCGGCTGCAACCGCGTGATGTCCTCGTCACGGAACACCACGGTGCCGGCCTCGGTGCGGAACGCGCCGGAAATACAGTTGATCAGCGTGGTCTTTCCCGAGCCGTTCGGGCCGATGAGGCCGAAGCGCTCTCCCGGACGAATGTCGACACTGACATTGTCGAGCGCGGTGAAGCCGCCAAAACGCTTTGTGAGCGCGGCGATCCGCAGCAAAGGCGGCGGCTCCGGTCCGCTGGGGGGCATCATCGTTTACCCTCCCCGCGATTGCGGCGAACCCTGCGGGTCAGGCCAATGATGCCCTCCGGCGCGACCACCACGAACAGCACCAGCATCACGCCGAGCACAAGCACGTTCACTTCCGACGAGATGGTAACGGTCAGCAGCTGCTGCGTTGAGCCCAACAGGATCGCGCCGACGACTGGGCCCGCCCAATGCGCGGTCCCGCCGATCAACGACATCGCGAGAACCGAGACAGAGTAATTGAGATTGAACGCGGACGAGGGGTCCGCGTATTGCAGGTACATCGCGGCGGGGGCGCCGGCCGCGCACATCAGCGCCCCGGAGATGACGCACGCCAGCAGCTTCAGCCGCAGGGTCGGCACACCAGTGCATTCCGCGGCGAGTTCGTCGTCCTTGAGCGCCTGCAAGCCGCGGCCAATCCATGAATTTTGAATGTAGCGCGAGACCGCAACCGCCAGCACCACGAGGAGCGCCTGGACGAAAAACAGCATCTGCACATAGTTGTTGAACGGTTCCATCACCAGCGGCCGCTGCATCTGAATGCCGGCTGCGCCGCCGACATATCGCCAATTCGTTATCGACGTCTCGATGACAATCGTCAGCGCAATCGTCGCGATCGAGAAGAAGATGCCCTGCATGCGCAAGGTCAAGAGGCCCAGGGCGAACCCCATGAGGGCGCCGACGACGGCTGCGGCTGCGATCTGCACGGCGAGCGGCGCGCCAACCGCCTTGAACAGGAATACGGCCGTGTAGACGCCAACGCCGAAAAAAGCGCTGGTGCCAAAATTCACGTAGCCGGCATAGCCGCCGAGGATACTCCATGCGACGGCGAGTACGATGAACTGCAGGATCACGTAGCAGGCAAAGAAGGGATATTGGTTGCCGATGACCTGCGTCATTAGCAGGGCGGCGGCGAGAAAGAGGGTCGCCCCGATCCAGAAGCGGATGCCGCTGCGACTCATGACAGCCTGCCGAACAGGCCTTGCGGCCGGACGGCGAGAACGCCGAGCAGCATCGCGAACGAAATGGCCGGCGCCCAGGAGGCGCCGAACAGGGTCAGGACGATCGTTTCGGCGACGCCGAGGATGATGGCGGCGACGAGCGTGCCGGTCATGCTGCCGAGCCCTGCCATGACCACGACGCAGAATGTCCGCCCGATATAGGTGCGGTCCAGTGTCGGCTCGACGGGAGCGACGATAATGAGCAGGGCACCGGCGATCCCGAGCACGGCTGTTGCAATGCCGAACGCCCATTGCTTGATCCAGATCGGGTTGGCGCCCATCAGCCGCAGCGCCTCCTGGTCCTGCGCGACCGCGCGGATCGCGCGTCCCATGAATGTTCGCGACAGGTACAGCGTTAGCAAGATCGTCAGCGCGCCGGCGACCACGAACGCGACCACCAGCCGGAACGGAATCCGCATATCGCCGATCCGCCAGGCCTTGCCGACATAGGACGCGGTGACCGAGCGCTGGTCCACACCGAATTGCAGAATGATCAGGACTTCGATGATGAACGCGATGCCGAAGAAGAACGCGATGCCGCGCACACCGGCGTCGCTGCCGCGCTTTTCGAATGTTTCGTAATACAGGCGGTAGGCGGCGAGACCGAACAGAAAGAATAACGGTGTGATCAGCAGCCCCGCCAGCAGCGGATCGATCCCATAATGCTCGTTGAGGAAAAACACGGCGTAGGACGCCAGCACCAGAAAGGCCGGATGCGCGACGTGGGGAACGTCGAGCAGGCCGAACGAGACGGACAATCCCAGACTGACCGCCGCATAGAAGCAGCCGAGCAGCACACCGATCACCACCGCATCGAGCAGCAGGTCAAATGAAAACAATTGAGGCCCCCTTGACCCGTTCTTGAGCCGCCGCTTCCCCGGTTCGCGTCCGCCGGCGTTATCCGATTCCTTTGCCCGGGATCATTTGCCCCGATCCCGGGCAGCCGCGCCATGGTCCGGAGAAAAACCGGGAGGCTTACTTCCGGGCAGCCTCGAAGGGGCTGACGAGATCGCCAGATTTCAGCTTCTCCGGGAACAGGATCACCTGCTTGCCTGGGCCGCGGAACTGCTCGATGTTCTTGTCCACGACACCGCGGAACTGGGCCTGCAGCGTCGCGGTTTCCTTGCGCTCGCCGTCCGCCGAAAACGCAATCGGGCCAACGATGGTCTTGTGCTCGTTATCGCGCAGATATTTTGCGATGGCCTTCTGGTCGAGCGACCCCGTCGCCTTGATGGCCTGCTCGACGAGTTGACCGCTGGCGTAGCCGAACGGCGCAAGATAGTAGCCCAGCGGATCGACCTTGGCTTCCACGGCCCGTTTCGCGTAGGTCTCGAAGAACGCCTTGGTCCCGTCGTAATACATGCTCTGCTCCGGGAGCCATGAATTGTAGTTGACGACGCCGTTGAGCAGCGAGCCCAGGTTTTCCATGACCGCGCCGAACTGCAGGCCGACCATGCCGCCGCCGAAAATCTTGACGTTGTCTCCGATCCCGATCTCATTCACGGCGCGCAAAATTCCGGCCGAATCCGGCGGATAGGACGCGACATAGACGATGTCAGGCTTGGCGGCCTTGAGCGCGCGGATGATGCTGGAGAATTCCACCGTGTTTGGCGGATAGGCTTGGTCGAAGACGATCGGCATGTTGCGCTTCTTTGCGACATCCCTCGCGGTCAGCGCCAGATTCTGGGCGAATTCCTGGTCTGCCGCGAGCAGCGCAATGGTCTTGCCGCCGGCCTTCTGGCCGAGATCGAGGAACGATGCCGCCCAGCTATCGGGCGGTCCCCACGGGGCATTGTTGAACCACATGTCGTGGCCAACCTTGCTGTTCACCTGAAACGAGAAGTTGCCGATCAGCAACAGGCCGCGCTGCTTGACGAGCGGCATGAGCGGCGCCGTTGGCACTGTTGCGTAGGGCGCGAACAGGAGATCGACCTTGTCGACGTCCAGCAGCTTTGAGTAGATCGCCGGAGTCTCTGAAGCGCTCGATTTGTCGTCATAGACGACAAGTTCGACCTTGCGGCCGAGCAGGCCACCCCTGGCGTTGACATCGTCCCGCCAGATCTCGATGCCAAGCAGCGAAGCCTTGCCGCCGCCCGCGAGACCGCCGGTTTGAGCCATACTCATGCCGATTTTGATCGGCGGCTGTTGAGCGCCAACGCTTGAGGTCAGCCCAAGCATGGCGACGGCGATCGTTCCGCCGAGAAGTGTCCTGCGTTTCATTAATCCTCCCCACATGTCTCGTTTTTTCGTCGTATATTGGATGAACAGAGCAGACATCACAATGAAAAAGCGTCACGTCCGCTTTTGCAGCAATTGATGCGAAACGGCGATGCGGCAAGCGCGGCTCCTGCGCTGACTGTCGTCAGCAGGCGGCGACGGGAAATCGATCCGGATTTGGTGATCTTCTTGGTCATGGCTTCTTCTTCCCCTGGATTTTATGTTGTTGGCTTCACTATATGCAGGTTTTCCCGCCCAGTCCTCGTTCAAATTCGTCCCAGCGCCGTCAGGATAACCTGCGGCGTCAACGGAATCTCAGTGATCACGGCGCCGAACGGCTTAAGCGCGTCATTCACGGCGTTCGCCACCGCCGCGGCAGCCCCCGCCGTACCGGCCTCGCCTGCGCCCTTGGCACCCAACTCGGTCTCCAATGTCGGCGACACCACATGGCCGACATCGATGTCGGGCATTTCGCCGGACATCGGAACCAGGTAGTCGGCCATGTTGGCGTTGGTCAGTTGGCCGCGCTCATCGTAGATGCACTTTTCGAACAGCGCGGCACCGAGGCCCTGCACCACGCCGCCCCGGATTTGCTCGTCGACCAGTTGCGGATTGATGATGGTGCCGCAGTCCTCGACCACCCAATGCCTGAGCAGCTTGACGAAGCCGGTGTCGGTATCGACTTCAAGCCAGGAGGCCTGAACGCCATTGGTAAAGGCAAACGAATATTCACGGGGCACGAAGTGGCGCGTCGCCATCAACTCAGGCTGAATGCCCGGCGGCAGCGTGTCCGGCCGGAAATAGACGATCCGCGCCAGCTCGCGCAGGTCGATGCGCGACGATCCGTCGCTCGCGCTCACGATCGCGTTGTCTGCGATGTCGAGTTCGGCAGGTGAGGATTGCAGGATGGCGGCTGCGACATCCAGGATGTTCTTGCGCAGAATCTTGGCCGCCTGCAATGCCGCCTCGCCTCCGATCCCGGCGCCGCGCGAGGCCCAGGTGCCGCCGCCATAAGGCGTGTTGTCGGTATCGCCCAGAATGACGCGGACCCGCTCCATCGAGACGCCCAGCACGCTGCCGACGATCTGCGCCGTGAGCGATTCCGAGCCCTGTCCCTGCTCGGTGATGCTGGTCTGGCAGATCACCGAGCCCGTAGCGTCCAGTCGAACAGCAACGCCATCCTGCGACGAAATGCGGGCGCCGCCGACGCCATAGAACGCAGCACTCGGATTGGTGACCTCGATGAAGCTGGCAATGCCGATGCCGCGATGAATGTTCTTAATTCGCAATGCCGCCTGCTCGGCGCGCAAGTTCTCGTAATCCATCATCGCCATCAGCTTGTTGATCGCGGCATGATGCGACAGCTGCTCAAACCTCAGCCCTGAGGGCGATGCGCAGGGATAGGCGTCATCGGCAATGAGATTACGCCGGCGGATTTCCACCGGATCCATACCGATCCGCAAAGCCGCCAGATCGACCAGGCCTTCCGTCACCGAGCACGCGATCGGATGGCCGACGGCGCGATACTGGCACATCACGTTTTTATTCTGGAACACGACCCGGGCCCGCGCGCGATAATTCCTGGTCACATAGGGGCCGCCAACCAGATTGACGACCTGGTTGGCCTCGATGGCGCTGGTGCGCGGATACATCGAATAGGGACCGATGCCGGTGAGATCGTCGATCGCGAAGGCCGTGATCGTCCCATCCCGCTTGACGCCGATCCGGCCCTTGCAGCGATGATCACGCGCATGAATATCGGTATTGAAGCTTTCGACCCGGTCGGCGACAAACTTGACCGGCCGCCGCAGCATTTTTGACAGCGCATAGGTGGCCATTTCGTCGGCGTAAATGTGGACCTTGATGCCGAAGGAGCCGCCGACGTCTTTGCAGACCACGCGAACCTGCGACTCCTCAAGCCCGAGATGGAGCGCCGCGATGTTCTGCACCATGTGCGGTGCCTGTGTGCCCTGGTAGATCGTCAGCCTCGCCTCGGCGGCGTTCCAGTCGGCCAGCACGGCGCGCGGCTCCAGGGTCACGCCGGTGTGCCGTCCAAAGATGAAATTCGCTTCCACCACTTCGTCGGATTCGGCAAACGCCGCATCGACGGCACCAGCGTCGAGGTTGCGCTCGAAGGCGAGGTTGTCGCCGAGCAAAGGATGAATGACCGGGGTTTCCGGATCGAGCGCGGTGCGCATGTCCGTCACCGCGTCCAGTTCCTGGTATTCAACCGAGACGATTTCCGCCGCGTCCTCTGCGACGGCGCGGCTGGTCGCCATGACGGCCGCCACGGCTTCGCCCTGCCAGCAGACATGGTCGATCGCGATCGCATGCTGCGGCGCCGATTTGAGGCCTTTCAGGTGCGACAGCACGCCAACCCACGGCGTGATGACGGCCGCCAGCGCTTCGCCTGTCACGACGGCGACGACGCCGGGCAGGCGCCTTGCCGCGGCTGCGTCGATCCCGGTGATTCTCGCATGGGCATGGGGCGAGCGCAGGAATACCACATGCACCATCCGCGGCAGTTCCATGTCGGTGACATAGAGTCCGCGTCCCTGCATCAGCCGATCAAGGTTCGGCCGTGGAACCACCTTGCCGATATACGAATTCGGCCGATCCAGCACCGAGATGGCCAAGGGATTTGCGGGTGCCACGGTCATCGCGTGCTCGCCATGCGCGCCCGCGCCG
>DATHHQ010000747.1:0-7588 GCA_035490095.1 Bradyrhizobium sp. | reverse complement strand
GAACAGGACTTCGAGCGTCTCGCGGTTGTAGCGTTTTCCTTTGCAGACATCGCAGGTGACGTAGACGTCCGGCAGGAAGTGCATCTCGATCTTGATGACGCCGTCGCCCTGGCAGGCCTCGCAGCGGCCGCCCTTGACGTTAAAGGAAAACCGCCCGGGCTCGTAGCCGCGCGCCTTGGCTTCGGGCAGGCCGGCGAACCATTCGCGGATCGGCGTGAACGCGCCGGTATAGGTGGCGGGGTTCGAGCGCGGGGTGCGGCCGATCGGCGACTGGTCGATGTCGATGATCTTGTCGATATGCTCAAGACCCTCGATGCGGTCGTGCGGCGCCGCGCCCTCGCTGGCGTTGTTGAGTTTTCGCGCGATCGCCTTGTACAGCGTGTCGATCAGCAGCGTCGACTTGCCGCCGCCGGAAACGCCGGTGACGCAGGTGAACAAGCCGAGCGGAATTTCCGCCGAGACGTTCTTCAGATTGTTGCCGCGGGCGTTGATCACCTTGATGGTGCGGCGATGGTTCGGCGGCCGGCGCTCGGGGATTTCGACCGACAATTCACCGGTAAGATATTTTCCGGTCAGCGAGTTCGGATTGCTCATGACCTCGGCGGGCGTGCCTTGCGCGACGATGTTGCCGCCATGGACGCCGGCGCCGGGGCCGACGTCGACCACATGGTCGGCGAGGCGAATGGCATCCTCGTCGTGCTCGACCACGATCACGGTGTTGCCGAGGTCGCGCAGCCGCTTCAGCGTCTCCAACAGCCGCGCATTGTCACGCTGGTGCAGGCCGATCGAAGGCTCGTCCAGCACATAAAGCACGCCGGTTAGCCCCGAGCCGATCTGCGACGCCAGGCGAATGCGCTGGCTTTCGCCGCCGGAGAGGGTGCCGGAGGCGCGCGCCAGCGTCAGGTAGTTCAGGCCGACATCGAGCAGGAACGACAGCCGCTCGCGGATCTCCTTCAGCACCCGGGCTGCGATCTCGTTCTGCTGGGCGTTGAGCACCTTCGGTACGGTCTCGAACCATTCGCCGGCGCGCCGCACCGACAATTCGGAAATCTCGCCGATGTGCTTGCCGCCGATCTTGACGCATAGCGCCTCCGGCTTGAGCCGATAGCCTTGGCAGGCCTCGCAGGGAATATCGGAAAAATACTTGCCGAGTTCCTCGCGCGCCCACTCGCTCTCGGTCTCGCGGTAGCGGCGGTCGAGATTGGTGATGACGCCTTCGAACGGTTTCTTGGTGTCGTAGGAGCGCACGCCGTCTTCATAGGAGAACTTGATCTCGTCCTCGCCGGAACCGTGCAGGATCGCGTCCTTGGTCTTCTTCGGCAGATCCTTCCATTTGGTGTCGAGCGTGAATTTGTAGAACTTGGCCAGCGCGGTCAGGGTCTGGATGTAATAGGGCGACGACGATTTCGCCCACGGCGCGATCGCGCCCTTGCGCAAGGTCAGTTCCTTGTCGGGAATAACCAGTTCTTCGTCGATATGCTGCTCGACGCCGAGGCCGCCGCAGGCCGGGCAAGCGCCGTAGGGATTGTTGAAGGAAAACAGCCGCGGCTCGATTTCCGGAATCGTGAAGCCGGAAACCGGGCAGGCGAATTTTTCCGAAAACAGAATCCGCTCCGGCCCGCTCTTGTCGTGGATCTTTGCGACTTTCTTGGTCGCGGCCTCATCCTTCGAGACGGCGCTTTGCGCCTCCTCAGGATGAGGGGAGAGGCCCCGCTTGGTTGCCTTCGATCGCCGCGCTCCGGCCTCATCCCCGGATGAGCGCGTTGCGCTCACCGAGGGAGCGCCCGCAGGGCGCGTCTCGAAGGATGATGGCTGTGAAGCAGGCGCATCGGCATATTCGATCACCGCCAGCCCTTCGGCGAGTTTCAGGGCGGTCTCAAAGCTTTCCGCCAGCCGCTGACCGATGTCCGATCGAACCACGATGCGGTCGACCACGACGTCGATGTCGTGCGGGAATTTCTTGTCCAGCACCGGCGCTTCCGCCAGCTCGTGGAAGGTGCCGTCGATCTTGACCCGCTGAAATCCCTTCTTGAGATATTCGGCGAGCTCCTTGCGGTACTCGCCCTTGCGGCCGCGCACGACAGGCGCCAGCAGATAGAGCCGGGTACCCTCGGGGAGTGCCAGCACGCGATCGACCATCTGTGAGACGATCTGGCTCTCGATCGGCAAGCCCGTGGCGGGTGAATAGGGCACGCCGACCCGCGCCCACAACAGCCGCATGTAGTCGTAGATCTCGGTCACGGTGCCGACGGTCGAGCGCGGATTCTTCGAAGTGGTCTTTTGCTCGATGGAGATGGCCGGAGATAAGCCATCGATCTGGTCGACGTCCGGCTTCTGCATCATCTCCAGGAACTGGCGGGCGTAGGCCGACAGCGATTCGACGTAGCGCCGCTGTCCCTCGGCATAGATGGTGTCGAAGGCGAGCGATGATTTTCCCGAGCCGGACAGCCCGGTGAAGACCACCAGCCGGTCGCGCGGAATTTCCAGATCGACGTTCTTGAGATTGTGCTCGCGCGCGCCGCGAATCGTAATCGCGCGCATGGCGGAGCCGGCGTTGTATTGGCGCTTCGCCTTGATCACTTCATCCATAACAGGCGTTCCAGGCGCGTTGTCCGCGCCTTGTTAGGGCGCGCATCCGCCGGGAAAACCGGGGATCGAACGCCAGTGTGGGTGCGCTCGGAACATAGGAAGAACGCGCGCCGATTTCCAGTGCTGCTTGCAAGCCATCAACGGTTTGTTGCGGGTGGCATTGTGGGGTCACGCGCCACGCGTGACGGGAACCGCCAAGCCAGCAAAAAGGCCGGCGCGGGGCCGGCCTTTCGCTATCAAAACCTGAGATCCGGGTCAGCCGAGACAGGCCCTCCCCACCGACCTTGCCGCCTCAGTTGAAGTGATAGTTGATGCCACCCTTGACGCTGTGGGTGGTGAGACCGAGATCGACGCCCGGCGGCACCAATGTGGCCAGATAGCGCTCGGAACCGTAGTCGGCATACATGTATTCAACCTTGGCCGACCAGTTCGGTGCGAACATGTATTCGCCACCGACACCAACCGTCCAGCCGGAGTGAACCTTGGACTCGTCGATCACAGTCGCGCCCAGCACCGTGGCCGAGAGGCGATTGTCAGCCCAGGCATAGCCGCCCTTGGCGTAGAACAGGGCTGCGCCCGTGGTCACGCCGACGCGGCCAGTGACGCTGCCGAACGCGCGGATCTTGTCTTCCGCGGTCGCCACCGGAATACCGCCGAAAAACGCAGTCGCCGATTCCTTGACGTCCGCGCCGGCGGCGTCGACCTCAAGACCCCAAACCCACTGGCTGCCGGGCGCCTGCCAGTTGTAACCGACGGTGCCGCCGCCGAAGCCACCCGTGAGGTCGTCGTTCCAGGCATAACCGCCCATGACGCCGACATAGAAGCCCGACCAGTTGATCCCAGGCGCCATGGCGGGCGCTTTGGTGTACGGGCGCGCGGCAAGATCAGCGGCGGAAGCCTGAGTTGCCATGCCGACAGCGGCCAAGGCGACGGTAGCGAGCAAAAGATTCTTCATCGAACTCTCCAATCCAATGTGCTTCGTTGACGCCGAAGCTTCATTGCCGGCGTGAATCCCACGCCGTTCCAGGGTACCGTTTGTACGTAGTTCTACGGAGAAAGCAGTCACCCAAAAGCCACATCGGCGGACAAACAGCGGCGAAAATGAGAGCCGAAAATGAGGGCCGCAGCGCAGCAAGTTCGCTGCATGCGTGTGCTGAGTACGAGGGCGTAGACGGAAATTCGGGCGCAACAGCAAAAAGGCCGGCGCGAGGCCGGCCTTTTCTCAATTTGAAACCCTCAGCTCAGGCTGAGGTCAGTATTTCGAGATCACCGGGCCGCCCCAGCGGTAGTTGATTCGCGCGGTCACCATATCGACGTCCTGGCGGATGCTGTCGTTGCGCGAATTCAGGCCGGCCGGGGGAAGCACGGACGTGAAACTGACGTTACGGGTGCCCATGAACAGATGATCGTATTCAATGGCGGCCGACCAGTTCGGCGCGAATCCATATTCAAGACCGGTTCCAACCGTGCCGCCCCAGCGGGTTTCACTGGTGCGATCAAATACCGTGCTGCCGACGGTCAAACCCTCGTACTTGTCGTTGGTGACGGCGGCGCCGCCCTTCACATACCAAAGAACGTTGTTCCAGGCATAACCGACCTGGCCCGTGAACAAGCCCAGCGCATCGATCTTGGATCGGTTAACAAACGGGGCTCCGAGAACGAGGCTCGTATTCGATCCACGCAAATCAGCCCAGTCGCCCTGGGCTTCGACACCGAATACCCATCCGCCGCTCTGCCAACGGTAGCCAATCTGTCCGCCGACGACCCCGCCGGTTGCGTCGTGACAACCTTCCGAGGCGTTCACATTCGCAATCCCAAAGGCAGGGGCACTTAGCGCAGTCCAGCAGTTGCGGCTCGACGCCCAGCCGCCGTTGGCGCCGATGTAGAAGCCGCTCCAGTCATAGATCGCAGCAATCATCGGCGGCGCCTTGGTATAAGGACGGGCTGCGAGATCGGCGGCTGAAGCCTGAGTCGCGATACCGAAAGCGGCGAAGGCGACGCTAGCGAGCAGAAAACGCTTCATGACATTCCCCAATTCCAATGTGCTTCGTTGTCTTGCGGCAAACGCAGTCCCCAAAAAACGACATCGATGCACAAACGCAGGACACAAACGCAGGTGAAAAGTAGATTACCCAAGTTCCTCAACGGGCTTGGCGGCAGTGTGGCCGACTGGAGGCCGTACGATGAAGCGCGAAAAACAAAAAAGGCCGGCGCGAGGCCGGCCTTTTCATGATTTGAACCGCTTCAGGTCAGATTGAGATCAGTACTTCGGGACAACCGGGCCGCCCCAGCGGTAGTTGACGCGCGCGGTGACGAGATCGACGTCCTGACGTACGCGATCGGTTCCGGCAAACAAGCCACCCGGTGTGGTGGTGAAGGCAACGTTCTTGTCCTGCGAGAAGATGTGATCGTATTCAACGGCAGCCGACCAGTTCGGAGCGAAGCCGTATTCAACGCCGGCGCCAATGGTGCCGCCCCAACGGGTCTGATCCCCAGAGGTCGCAGTGACGACGTTGGTAACCGCGTTCCGGACGTCGTAGCGGCTGTCGGTGACCGCAGCACCGCCCTTCACGTAGAGCAGGGCGTTGTTCCAGGAATAACCGATCTGACCGGTGAACAGGCCGAACGCATCAATCTTGGAGCGATTGATGGATCCCCCGAACTGCTGGCTTATGTTGGAGCCGCGCAGATCGGCCCAGTCGCCCTGGGCTTCGAGGCCGAATACCCAGCCGCCGCTCTGCCAGCGATACCCGACCTGGCCACCGGCGACGCCGCCGGTTGCATCGTGGCAACCTTCCGGCGCAGTGGCGACAACCAATGGCGGGAGGGCGTCCCAGCAGTTGCGGCTCGATCCCCAGCCGCCGTTGGCGCCGACGTAGAAGCCGCTCCAGTCATAGATCGCGGCGATCATCGGCGGCGCCTTGGTGTAAGGACGGGCCGCGAGGTCGGCGGCCGAGGCAGGCGCAGCCGAAACCAGCGCCACAAATCCTACCGCACCCAGCAAAAACTTTTTCATCGTACTCTCCGCCTCTTGTCCGCTTCGTTTGACGCTGAAGCGTTATTATTCAAGTGCGACCACCGTAGCGGTCCAATTCCTGCGGGTAATATAACGGTATCGAACGGGAAAAACCGTCGCCGAAATGCAACACTCGCCAGCGAAGTGAATGCCCGGAAACTAATGATTTCTTTACAATTTTTCGGGAACCCGATGGAACTCGTCGGGGCGCCAAACCCCTTGGTGGTGGCCGCAGCGGTGGAAAGGTACCCGCCTTAAGGCCTCTGCAAACGCTGTTTTTCGGAACAAAACTGGAACATCAGCGCAAGGAGTGCTATATGTGGATAACCGGGGATCGTCGGACCCGCGGGCGCGGCGAGCGCGTATAGGGTCAGTTCAAGGTGGTCCGGTCCCAAATGGACCTCGAGACACTACCTGAGTTCAAGCCCGACGGCTGGGCGTCTGGCGAGTCCAGTGATTTTGCCAGTGATTTTTGAGAGTGGAGAGCGGCAATGGCGGGAAGCGTGAACAAGGTCATTCTGATTGGCAATCTCGGAGCCGATCCGGAAATCAAGCGGACTCAGGATGGGCGGCCGATCGCCAATCTGCGGATTGCTACGTCCGACACCTGGCGCGACAAGGCCACTGGCGAGCGCAAGGAAAAGACCGAATGGCATCGCGTCGTGATTTTCAGCGAAGGCCTGTGCAAGATTGCAGAGCAATATCTGAAGAAGGGCGCCAAGGTTTATATCGAGGGCCAGTTGCAGACGCGCAAATGGACCGACCAGAGCGGCGTTGAGAAATACTCCACCGAAGTGGTGCTGCAGAACTTCAACTCGACGCTGACCATGCTCGATGGCCGCAGTGGCGGCGGTGGCGGCAGTTTCGGGTCGGATGATTCATCAGGCGGCGACTTCGGATCCGGCGGTCCGTCAAGCGCCGCGCCGCGCCGCGCCGTAGCGGCCGGCGCCCGCAACAGCGACATGGACGACGATATTCCGTTCTGATCGCGCGATCCTTCAACATCGAACGCTGCTGTTGCGGCGATCCGGGACGGCCGGCCGCGCCCGCCAAACACAGGCGAGCATCGAAAAAGCTCGATGCTCGCCTGGCGTCCGCCGTCGATGAGGCGTGGAGCGAATTTAAACTTGACATTGGAAAGATAGATGTAAATACTCGTTACATTGCCATTCCGGCCTGGCTGCTTCGAGTGTTTTAGATGTCGCTGACGCCACTCTTGAACGCCGCCCCCGAGGTCCAGGTTCACGCCTTTGCCGCGATCACGGCCTTCGTCCTCGGCGTCGTTCAGCTTGGCGCGCCCAAAGGCACGCTTCCGCATCGGACCCTGGGCTGGGTTTGGGTGGTGCTGCTGCTGGTGATCAGCGCTTCGTCGTTTCTCATCCACGGCATTCGAATGTGGGGCCCGTGGAGCCCTATTCACATTCTGTCGGTGTTGACGCCGATCATGCTGATCGTCGGCGTGCTGGGCGCCCGCAGACACCATATGCGCACCCACAAGATCACGATGATATCGATCTTCGCCGGCGCTCTCGTGCTTGCCGGGCTGTTCACGCTGGTCCCGGGGCGGATCATGCACAGCGTGGTGTTCGGCCAGTAGCGATTGCGTTGAGAAAAGCGCGGTCGTCGGGCGATCTGTTTTTCGACCTTGAACAGGGTCGGTTTCGCGGCCCCGGCCGAGAGTGCGGACGGGCTCGTAAGTCTCTGGAAAAACGAAGAGAAAAACCGGTCGGGCAAGCCAGTTAGGGGGTGGTTTGGAGGCCCTCGATACGCTATATGATTCGGACCAAGAATTGACCGGATTTCCCCTTTGTCTGACCCTGAAGATACGAAGCCGGGAGAGCCGCCGGCGCCCTCGGATATTCGTCCCGTATCCATCCTCGACGAGATGAAACGCTCCTACCTCGATTACGCCATGAGCGTGATCGTGGCGCGTGCGCTGCCCGACGCGCGCGACGGTCTCAAGCCGGTGCATCGCCGCATTCT
>DATHHQ010000746.1:0-4134 GCA_035490095.1 Bradyrhizobium sp. | reverse complement strand
CCTTTCGAGATCAAACAGGAAATTCTGCCCTGGACCGGTATTCTGGCTGGTGTCAGCACCGGCAAATATGACGTCGCGATTACCGCGGCGATCATCACCAAGGAGCGCAAGCAGTCGCTCGATTTTACCAGCCCGATCGCGGACGCCACGCACTACTATGTCAAGCGCAAGGACGACAAGTCGATTTCCTCGATCAAGGATCTGAGCGGCAAGACCGTCGGCGTTCAGGCCGGCAGCGCGCTGCTCGCGCGTCTTCCCGAACTCGGCGCGATGCTGGAAAAGGACGGCGGAAAGCTCGGCAAGATCGTCGAATATACGTCTTATCCTGAGGCCTATCAGGATCTGGCTCTCGGCCGGGTCGATTACGTGGTCAACACCATCATCAATCTGAAAACGCTGGTGGCTGAAAAACCAGTGTTCGAGGTCGGTCAGGCGGTGTCGGGAAAATCCTTCCCGGCCTGGGCGGTTGCAAAGGACAACAAGGAGCTGCTGGCGTTCCTGAACGAGTTCATCGCCAAGGAAAAGGCGAGCGGCCGGTTTTCCGAGCTTCAGAAGAAATGGTTTGGCGAGGCCTTCCCGGATCTGCCGGTTGCGTTCGAGCCGGAATTCTAACGGCCATCTGGCAGCGATGATCTGTCATGAGCGGGAGCGACATCGCAGCTATCTTTCAGGGTGCCATCGTGACGGTAACGCTGTCGCTGATCGGCATCCTGATCGGGCTGCCGATCGGACTTGGCCTCGCTTTGATCCGGTGGGCGAATGTTCCGATCGGTGCGGGGATCGTGACCCTTTATGTCAGTATGCTGCGCGCAACGCCGCTGGTCACATTGCTGCTGCTGCTGTTTTTCGCGCTACCCAATATCGGGGTGCCGATTAATCCGATTTCGGCGGCGATCCTGGCGCTGGTCATGAATACGTCGGCCTTCAACTGCGAGGTGTGGCGGTCCGCACTGATGAACTTTCCAAAGGACCAGTACGAGGCAGCGCAGTCGGTCGGCATGCGGGCCGGGCAACGCTTTCGCAGGATCGTCTTGCCACAGATCGTGCGCGTGAGCCTGCCCGGTCTCGTCAACGAAATGTCGCTGCTGATCAAGGTCACGCCGGTGCTTGCGGTTGTCGGGGTTGTCGACATCACGCGCGCCGCCGTCAGGATCGGCGCCCAAACCTACGAGCCGCTGCCGCCGCTTCTGGTGGCGGTAGCGCTTTACGCGCCGATCGTGTTTGCGCTGGTGTCGCTGCAGCGCTGGATCGAACGGCGGCAGATCGCGGCCGAGGCCGCCGCATGATCCACGATTTCGGTATTGTCTGGAACGAACGCGCGTTGCTTTTGAGTGGGCTCGCTAACACCGCGATATTATCGACGCTCGCGGCTATCGCCGCACTGCTATTGGGTTTTATTCTTACCCCCGCGCTGATGTCGAAACGACGGGCCGTTTCAGGGGCAGCACGGATATTCGTTGACGGCATGCGATGTGTCCCGTTTCTGCTGTTTGCCTACATTGTCTATTACGGCCTTCCGTCGTTCGGGGTCAGGCTGGACAATTGGACCTCGGGACTGGCGGCCCTGACGATTTATAATGCCGCCTACATGGCTGAGATCTTGCGCGGCGCCTGGGTGGTGCAGCCGCGCGAGCCGATCGAGGCGGGCGTCGCGTTCGGCTTTCCGGAGATCCGGCTGTTTCGCCGCATCATCCTGCCGCCGCTGCTGTTGTCGGCAGGCCCCGTGATCGGCAATCAGATGATCCAGATCATCAAGGACAGCGCTTTCCTGACCATCATCGCGCTGCCGGAACTGACGCACGCCGCCAGCTCGATCCAGTCGCGGCATTACGTTCCGTTCGCAGCCTTCATCACGGCGGTGTTTCTGTATTGGGGACTCTGTCTCGTGATCGAGGCCGGGGTCAGTTCGATCGGCCGCGTTGCCGAAGCGCGTCGATAGGGACGGCGATGGCAGAACTCAGCAAGGTTCTCGATGTCGCCGGGGTGTCGAAGCGGTTTGGCGATGTCGAAGTCCTTTCCGACGTCAGTTTCCAGGTCGACAAGGGTGAGACGGTCTGCGTGCTCGGGCCGTCAGGCTCGGGCAAATCCACATTGTTGCGCTGTATCAACTGGCTCGAACGGCCGGACGCCGGGCAAATCTATTTGAATGGCGAGCGGGTCGGCATCAATGGCGCCGGCATTATCATGAGCGATCGCGATCTGTCGCAGATCAGAACCCGCATCGGCATGGTGTTTCAGCATTTCGCGCTGTGGCCCCACCTCACAGTGCTGCAAAATCTGATGGAAGCGCCGGTTCAGGTCCAGAGGCGGCCGAAGGCCGAGGTCCGCGACGAGGCGCTGGCATTGCTCGCCAAGGTCGGGCTCAGCGAGAAGCGCGATGCCTTTCCAGCGCGACTATCGGGTGGGCAGAAGCAGCGCGTCGGCATCGCGCGGGCGCTCGCGATGCGTCCGGATCTGTTGCTGTTCGACGAGCCCACCAGCGCGCTCGATCCGGAACTTGTCGGCGAAGTGCTGGTCGTGATGCGGGATCTTGCCCGCGAAGGCATGACAATGGTGATCGTCACCCACGAGATGGGATTCGCGCGGGAGGCGGCGACCCGGGTGCTGTTTCTCGATCGCGGCCGAGCCGTCGAAACCGGAGCGCCGGACCGGTTTTTCTCCAATCCCGAGACCGAACGTGCGCGCCAGTTTCTCCAGCGCTACGCCGGTGGCACCGCCGCCGGCAGGCGCTGAGAACAATCCAGAAAGGGAACGTCCACCATGCATCCGATCTTCCATCTCTTGCCTGACGCGCCGCAGCCGGTCGCGCCCTACAGCCATGCCGTCGAGGCCGGAGCGTTTGTCTTTGTGACCGGACAGCTCGCGACCGATCCGGACGACGATTCTCTGCCCGTTCCGCCCGGCATCGAGGCTCAGACGCACAAGGTGATGGATAATCTCACCCGCGTGCTCAAAGGCTGCCGCTTAACGCTTGCCAATGTGGTTTGCGTGCGCATTTTCCTCACCGACTTCAACGGCGATTACGCCAGAATGAACGACATCTACGCGACCTATTTCGCCGCCGACAAGCGTCCGGCCCGAACCACAGTGGGCGTGACGGGCCTCGCCCGGGGCGGGATCGTCGAGATCGACATGATTGCCGTGCGACCGTGAGGCGTTAGCATGACGGATTCCCTCATTGAGATTCCGGCGAGGCGTGGCAAGGCCGCTGTTGTTTCAGCCGGGCAGGTTGTCACCGTCATCAATACCCACGGCGAACAGGTGGTCGACACCTGGGCTTTCAACCGCGCCGACCTCGGCGAGTTCATGTCGAACGAGCATACGCGCGCGCACAGCCTGCATCTGGTTCCCAAGCCTGGCGACATCATGCGAACCAACAAGCGCCGGCCGATCCTGACACTGATGGAAGACACCTCCGGCGGTATTCACGACACGCTGATCGCAGCCTGCGACCGCTACCGCTATGCCTTTCTCGGAGTGGAGGACTACCACGACAATTGCACGGATAATCTCTTTGCCGGGATGGGTGAACTTGGCCTGGTGCCGCCGGAGGTGCCGAGCCCGCTCAACCTGTTCATGAACATTCCCTGGACGGCGGACGGGACGCTCGGTTTCGCGGCTCCACCGCGGCCAGTACCCGGAGGCTACGTTCGGTTGCGGGCCGAAATGGATCTGGTGATCGCATTTTCAGCGTGCCCGCAGGATATCCTGCCGATCAACGGCAAGGCCGGAAAGCCCGTCGAGGCGCATTTCACGATTACTAAAGAGCCGCTGTAGGCTTGAGTTCGCCGTGCGCCGGGAAATCGGCGTGTATGGACTTCGATGTGACCCTGCGCCGGTAGTGTACAGCCCGCATCAAACCGGGTGGACTGAATTCACGCGAGGAAAGCGGCTGCACATCGACTGATATTGTCGATTATACTGGCTGATGCGTTTTGGAGTGAGGGGGCGCTGGTGACACTGGATATTCTTGTCAAAAATGTCGCGCTGTGGGGCAGCGAAGAGCTAAGCGACGTCGGCATGGAAGGCGGTCGGTTCGTGAGTGTCGATCGCAGCCCGACGTCTCTGATTGCGGCCGTCACGCTCGACGCGGAGGGCCGAATGGCGGTGCCGGGCTTTGTCGAGCCGCATATT
>DATHHQ010000745.1:0-12838 GCA_035490095.1 Bradyrhizobium sp. | reverse complement strand
GCGCTGGCGATGGAGCCGAAGGTATTGCTGCTGGACGAGCCGTTCGGCGCGCTCGACGCGCTGACCCGCGCGCACCTGCAGGACTCGGTGATGGCGCTGCACCAGAAGCTCGGCAACACCATTCTGATGATCACGCACGATGTCGACGAGGCCGTGCTGTTGTCGGACCGCATCGTGATGATGACCAACGGCCCGAGCGCGCGGATCGGCGAGGTGCTGGACGTGCCGCTGGCGCGCCCGCGCAAGCGGCTCGAACTGTCGACCAACGCGGCGTACCTGAAATGCCGGCTGCGGGTGCTGGAATTCCTGTACGAAAGGCATCGTTTCGTCGAGGCGGCGTAACTGTCCCGCGCTTTCGTCATTGCCGGGAAAAGCGCGAAGCGCGTCTTTCGCTCAAGATGACCCTGCAATCCATCGAAAGCGAAAGAATTTTTGGAGATGGATGCGCGGGTCAGGCCCGCGCATGACGACAGCAAATGGAGCTGATGATGACACCAGATCAAGTCACACTCGTTCAGGAGAGCTTCGCCAAGGTCGCGCCGATCTCGGACACCGCGGCGATGTTGTTCTATGACCGCCTGTTCGAAGTCGCACCATCGGTCAAGTCGATGTTTCCGGCTGACATGACCGAGCAGCGCAAGAAGCTGATGGCAACGCTGGCCTTCGTGGTCAACGGCCTCGGCAAGCTCGAGTCCATTTTGCCGGCGGCGAGCGCATTGGCGACGCGCCATGTCAGCTACGGCGCGAAAAAGGAACACTATCCCGTGGTCGGCGCCGCCCTGCTGTGGACGCTGGAAAAGGGCCTCGGAGACGGCTGGACGCCAGACGTCGCCGACGCCTGGACGGCGGCTTACGGGACGCTGTCCGGCTTTATGATCTCCGAAGCATACGGTCGCTCTCAAGCCGCCGAGTAAGGATACGTCGTGAGCGAAACGCTGGTTGTCGTCGGCAACGGAATGGCCGCCGCGCGTCTGGTCGACGAACTGACGAAGGTAGCGCTGGGGCGCTACGCCATCGCCGTGATCGGCGACGAGCCGCGGCTTGCCTATAACCGCGTGCTGCTGTCGTCGGTGCTGGCGGGCGAGACGGCGTCGCACGATATCGAACTCAGGCCGGCTTCCTGGTGGGGCGACCGCGGCGTCACCTTGAAATACGGCTGCGTCGCCACCGAGATCGATGTCGGCCGCCGCGAACTCAAGATCGCGAATGAAGAGAGCATCGGGTTTTCCCGCCTGGTGCTTGCCACCGGCTCGATGCCGTTGCGGCTGAACGTGCCCGGCGCCGATCTCGCCGGCGTGCATACCTTCCGCGACAGCCGCGACGTCGACATGCTGCTGACGCTTGCGGCCCAGAAGAAACGGGTGGTGGTGGTCGGCGGCGGATTGCTTGGACTGGAAGCGGCTTACGGGCTCTCCAAGGCGGGCTCATCGGTGACGCTGCTTCATCTGATGGACCGGCTGATGGAGCGCCAGCTCGATGGACCGGCGGCGGAACTGTTGAAATCCCTGGTCGAGCGCAAGGGCATCAGGGTTGTTCTGAACGCCAACACCGCGCGGCTCCATGGCGAGACCCGCGTCGAGGGGATCGAACTGTCCGACGGACGCCGGATCGATGCCGATGCGGTGGTTTTCGCGGCGGGCATCCGGCCGAATGTCGCGTTGGCGAAGGAGGCGGGCATTCCCGTCAATCGCGGCATCGTGGTCGATGATGTCATGCAAACCGGCGCGCCGGATATCTTCGCGCTCGGCGAATGCGCCGAGCATCGCGGCATCTGTTACGGCCTGGTCGAACCGGCCTACGAGCAGGCACGCGTGCTGGCGCGGCATCTCGCAGGGAGCACGGCTGCCTACAGCGGCAGCGTCGTTGCCACCAATCTGAAGGTCTCCGGCGTCAGCGTGTTTTCCGCCGGGGACTTCATGGGTGCGGATGGAAGCGAAGCCATCGTGCTCAACGATGTCAGGCACGGTACCTACAAGAAGCTGGTGATATCGGATGGGCGTCTGATCGGCGCGGTGCTGGTCGGCGATGTCGGGGATGCGCTGTGGTATCTCGAATTGATCCGCAACCGGGAGCCGATCGCAAGCATTCGCAACCGCATGATGTTCGGCCGCTTGCTCGCGCTTCCGTCGGAGGCGGCATGACCCGATGAGTGGATTTTTCGAATGACGGCCGTTGATCCCGCTCTTCGCGCCACGCGCACGACCTGTCCCTATTGCGGCGTCGGCTGCGGTATATTGGCGACGCCGGAGGCGGGCGGTGGTGCTGCGATCTCAGGCGATCCCGAGCATCCCGCCAATTTCGGACGGCTGTGCTCGAAGGGTTCGGCGCTCGGCGAAACGCTGAGTCCTGATAGCCGTTTGCTCTATCCGTTGATCCGCTGCAGCAAGGGCACCATGGAACGGGTGGCCTGGCCCGACGCGCTCGATCATGTCGCGCATCGCTTCAAGCACATCGTCGCGCGCGACGGCCCGGATGCGGTGGCGTTTTATCTCTCCGGGCAACTGCTGACCGAGGATTACTACGTCGCCAACAAGCTGATGAAGGGATTCATCGGCAGCGCCAATGTCGATACCAATTCGAGGCTGTGCATGGCGTCGTCGGTCGCGGGCCATCGCCGGGCATTCGGCGCGGACACCGTGCCCGGCTGCTATGAGGATCTCGACCAGGCCGACCTGCTGGTGCTGGTCGGCTCCAACGCGGCGTGGTGCCATCCGGTCCTGTTCCAGCGCATGCTTGTCAACAAGCAGCAGCGCGGCGCGCGGATGGTCGTAATCGATCCGCGCCGGACCGACACCGCAGGCGATGCCGACCTGTTTCTGGGCCTGAAGCCCGGCACCGACACAGCGCTGTTCAGCGGATTGCTGGTGCACCTGGCCGATACCGGCGCGCTCGATCGCGATTATGTCGAGCGTCACACGTCCGGTTTCGACGACGCGCTGGCGCGTGCGCGGAGCATCGCCGGCAGCATCGGCGCGACCGCGCTGGCGACGGGCCTTTCCGAGCCGGATGTCGCCGGTTTCTTCCAGATGTTTGGCGATACGCCGCGAGTGGTCACGCTGTATTCGCAAGGCGTCAACCAGTCGGCGCAGGGCACCGACAAGGTCAATGCCATCATCAACTGCCACCTCGCCACCGGGCGGATCGGCAAGCCAGGCGCGTCGCCGTTCTCGCTGACCGGACAACCCAATGCGATGGGCGGGCGCGAGGTCGGCGGGCTGGCCAATCAGCTCGCCGCGCATATGGGTTTTACGCCGCCGGACATCGACCGTGTCCGCCGGTTCTGGAAGGCGCCGCGCATCGCGACGCATGAGGGGCTGAAAGCGGTCCAGATGTTCGAGGCGATCGCGCGCGGCGAGATCAAGGCCTTGTGGGTGATCGGCACCAACCCGGCGGTGTCGTTGCCGGACGCGGACGCCGCGCGCGCCGCGCTGAAAAAACTCGAGCTGTTCGTGATCTCGGAGAATGTGCGCTCCAACGACACCGTCGATGCCGGCGCGCATGTGCTGTTGCCGGCGCAAGCCTGGGGCGAAAAATCCGGCACCGTGACCAATTCGGAACGGCGCATCTCGCGACAGCGCGCGTTCCTGACCCCTCCAGGTGAAGCCAAGCCGGACTGGTGGATCGTCAGCGAAGTCGCCCGGCGGCTCGGCTTCGGCGCGGCATTCGACTTCAGCTCGGCGGCGGACGTGTTTCGCGAACATGCCGCGCTGTCGGCGTTCGAAAATGACGGCCGTCGCGATTTCGATATTGGCGCGTTGAAGTCGCTATCCGACGAGGCGTTCGATGCGATGGCGCCGGCGCAATGGCCGGCACGCGAGGATGCGCCGCCGCAGCAGCGCTTCTTTGCCGAGGGCGGCTTCTTTGCGAACGACCACAAGGCACGGTTCATCGCACCGGAAATTCCCGCGTTGCGAACCGAGACCACGGCCGGGCGGCCGCTGCGGCTGAACACCGGCCGCATCAGGGATCAATGGCACACCATGACCCGCAGCGGTCTCAGCCCGCGGCTGGGCCAGCATCTGCCGGAGCCGTTCGTCGAGATTCATCCCGACGATGCTATCAGGTTCGGCATCGTCGATGACAGCTTCGCGCGCGTCGTCACCGACTACGGACAATGCACCCTTAAGGTCGCGGTAAGCGAGCGGCAGCAGCGCGGCATGCTGTTCGCGCCGATCCACTGGAGCGAAGCCAATGCGTCCACCGCGCGGGTCGGCGCGCTGGTGGCGCCATTCACCGATCCGTTTTCCGGACAGCCCGAGAACAAGGCGACGCCGGCATCGATCGTGCCGTATGAATATGTTTTTCGCGGGTTTGCGCTTTCACGCATGCCACTCGGGATGCCGCCGCAGGCGCCTCAGGTGTGGTGGACGCGCGTCGCCGTCGCCGGCGGCTACGGTTATCTGTTCGCGGACAACGCCGATTTAGCGAGATGGCAATCATGGTTGCGGTCCGTCGCCGGCGACGATCTCGCCGAATACAAGGATTTGGGCGGTGGAGTCTATCGCGCGGCATCGTTCGTCGAAGGCCGCATCGAAACATGTCTGTTCGTCGGTCCGGCACACGATGCCGGCGACTGGGACGTGGTCAAGCACCTGTTCGCTGCGGATAGGCTCAGCGACGATCAGCGCCGGATGTTGCTGTCGGGCAAATCGATCGATGGATTGGCCAGCGCCGGCCCCATCGTCTGCGCCTGCTTTGGAGTCGGCCGCACCACGATTTGCGACGCCATCGCGGCGGGCGCCGGATCGGCCGCCGAGATCGGCGTGCAATTGAAGGCCGGCACCAATTGCGGCTCCTGCATTCCGGAACTGAAACGTCTGATCGCGCAGGCCGGCGCGGTCGCGCCAGCGGGTGAGCAACAGAAGCTGGCCGTCGCTGCGAGTTGACTTTGTAGCCCGGATGCAGCGAAGCGAAATCCGGGAAACCGCGCGTCGACTTCCCCGGATTGCGCTCCGCTTAATCCGGGCTACGGGAAGATCGTGGTTGCCCCCGGACTTCTCGCCGTCACCACCCGCCTAGATCGGGAAATTTTCGCGCACGATCCCGGCGCTGTTGGAATCGTTGCTGCATCGCAACGAGGATCCGAAGCAGCGAGAAATTGCCACGGGGCATGATTTGGCGTTGCTTCCGCGAAATCGCGGGACTTAGATGGCTGTCCAAGGTCGCTTACCCCGGAGGCAACCATGAACTCAACAGGAGCCGTGGCGCGAGCCAATTCCCGGATTACAGGAATCTCACTCTGGCTCGCTCCAAGGCGCATCATGATGCATAAATTGTTTTGTCAGGTGACGGTCGTGGCTTTTACGTCGCTGGCCCTTGTCTCGGCAAGCCCAGCAGATGATACCAAAGCGCAGCGTTCTACAAAATCGCATCCTTCGGCAGGTTTAGCGGATAAAGCGAAAGCGCAGCGTTCCACAAAAGCGCATCGCCCGGCAGCTCTGGCAGATAAGACGAAAGCGCAACGTTCTACAAAAGCGCACCGCCTGGCCATTCAAGTCGATCAGAACGATCCGGCGGTCATGAACCTCGCGCTGAATAACGCCACCAACGTCATCGAGTATTATCGTGCCAAGGGTGAGGACGTGGACGTGGATGTCGTCACCTATGGCCCCGGCTTGCACATGCTGCGCACCGATACATCGCCGGTACTGGACCGCATCAAGAGTTTGAAGGATTCCGCATTTCCCGGCAAGATCCAGTTCTCTGCATGCGGCAACACCAAGGAAGGCATGGAGAAAAAAGAAGGCCACCCGATCACTGTGCTATCTGAGGCCGTCATCGTTCCGTCGGGCGTCGTTCGGTTGATGGAACTGCAGGAGAAGGGCTGGAGTTACGTCCGGCCGTAACAAATTCTTGCCGTGACGCCGCAAAAGTTGAGTTCGACCATCCTGGTTTATCGTGCTCCCGATGACATTTTGTCTCCTGTCGACCATTTACATGGCACTGCAATTTTCTTCAGGACGGCATCCAATCCGGCGAGTTGGAACGTCGCTTCGTGACCGGGGCCCGCGCTATCGAGCACTTTGATTTTCAGTCGCGCGCCTTCCGGTAGCGACTGAAGAAACCCGACGGCATCGTTTCCGTAACTAGCTGTCTTTCCATCTGCGGACGTCGTCCATTGCAGCCTAACGAGCGGTTGGTCGTCGATCTGATAGTCGACTTGAACTTTGCTGGCGCGAGACGCGCGCCATGTTCCCTCCGTGCGAAGCAGGACTTCGGTGCGCGGTCCAAGACATCGAATGACCAGCGCGTTTGGTGCATTCTGCAAGCTGGTCGTTGAGCGGATCACCGCCGTGACGAGAGGGCTATAATCCACCGGTGAGGTTGTTTCACTTACGATCCAATCTGGATCCTGTGGCTTTGCCGGGATATCAACGCGCCTCGCGGGTGCGCCGGGCGGGGCAGTACCAGGTGTCATTTCCGGCGAGACGGCTGCAGTAGGCGTTTCTGGTGGACCTGTTCCGGGAGGCGTTTTTTGCGAGCTAGCGGGCCCGCCTTTGGCCACGGTTCCAACAGGCCTCTCCGGTGAAACGGACCCAGCAGGTGCTTCTGGCGAAGCGGTAACAGTGGGCATCTCTGGCGAGACGGTGCGAGGGGGCATTTCTAGCGGAAGGGATCCGGCAGACCGCCCTGGGAAAACGCGCGCCAGGCATTCGAGCTGTGCCATGCTTGCCTTTTGACGGCAGTCCATGCGCTCAGCCGCACCATTTTTCGGGTCGGAGCAACTCGCATCTGCGGCGCGGGCCAATTCAAAGCAAGTGTCTAACATTTTGGAGCCCTCGTCCGCAGGCTGAGCGCAAACTGCACGGCCAACACTGGAGAGGACGACGGCGATCAGCGGCGCGCGCATCACGGCTGCCCACTTTGCTTGCCAGAACTGGCTCGATCAAGCCACTCCTGACCGGCCGGAAAACGCTCCAAGCCCGGTACCTTTGTGTTCAGATTGACGTCCTTCCATTTCGGGTCGAAGCCGGGCGTCTTTAGTTTATCCACTCCGCTGTAAAGCTCTTCAACAAAGCGCGCTACACGACGATAGCGATCCGATCCGGGACGCCAATTGTATGCCGCGAGAATCGTGGGCACGGCAATTGTCGCGATCCGTTCGCCTTTAGCCACCAGGTTTGGATAGTCAGTCGAGTCAAGGTACGACGGGAGATAATAATCCTGAAACTTGGAGCCATACTCGACGGGCAGGAATTTGAAACCTCCCTCCCATTTTCCCTTCACGAACGCATCGACTGGCTTCGAAGTCACAAAAACGACGCCGGCAATTTCTCCTCGTCGCATTTGCTCCAAAGCTGCGGGATGCGGGATAAACATCTTTTCGACATTTAGGCCGAGCCGACTGAATATAAGAGGACCGGAGTAAGCGGCGGCGGTACCCTGCGTATTGAAATTGACTTTCTTACCGACCAAGTCCTGCAGGGATTTAATTTCCGGACGAACGAAGATGTGCAATTCGGAGGGAAACAAGCTTAGTACGTAAGTAATGCGCTGCTGAATTTGCGGTACTTGAGATTTGTACTCTTCAAGTGAGTCGCTGTTGATGATTGCCGCATCAATCCCCTTAAGATACAGGAGATCATTGACGTTTTCGGTGGGACCACGGGTTACGATCGGGAGAACATGTGTCGCGCCGCTGTCGTTCACGGCTCGAGCGATGTCGGTCGCGAAATGGATGGGTGCACCCTCCAGAAGGCCACCGGCCAGACCTACCGTCCCGGCATTGACCCGCTCTCTTATCTGCCTCTCGGCCAAGACTGATGGAGGCAGCGAGTCATTCTGCTTTCCCCGGACTTGCGCGATACTTGAACCGCAGAGCGCCATCGAAGCGATCAAGAGGGCCGCAAGTCTTGTTACAAATGCCATTGAAATCTCCATCTAATGAAGATTTTGTACTTTGCGCAGATCACTGGACGGTCTTCTGTGTTGAGGCGCGGGTTAGCCTCGCATTCTCCCCGGACATGGAGGAGCTTCCCGAAGCGGACATCATAACACTATCTCGCCAATAAAATTAGGGCTGTTCAAAATTGATCACCAAAGTGGCTCGACGTTCGGCGAAGACCCTCCGGAGCATCGGGATTTGCCAAGAGGCATGAGTCCGGAACTCGGGCATCGCGTGGTTTCGCAGCGATGAACGATTCGCCGGCTATCGGGGAACAAGCGGACTCGGGCAGTCAGTACGCGACGGGCGGAGTTATGAGTTCACGGCCGAGGGGTTCTACCCGCCCTTGACCGCGCCTGCCGTCAATCCCGCCACGATCTGGCGCTGCGCGAACACCGTCAGCAGCAGCACCGGCAGGGTGACAATCAGCGCCGCGGCGGCGAGCGGTCCCCAACTCAACTGGTCGAACGAAATCATGTTGTAGACCGCGACGGGCAGGGTGCGCGTCTCGCGTCCGGCCAGCACGATGCCAAACACGAAGTTGTTCCAGGAGAAGATCACCGCCAGGATGAACGCAACGGCGATGCCCGGCCGCGCGATCGGCAGCGCGACATAACGGAATACCTGCCAGCGGGTGGCGCCGTCGATCAGCGCCGACTCTTCAAGCTCCATCGGAGTCGTCTCGAAATAGCCGATCATGATCCAGATCACGATCGGCACCGTCACCACGAGGTGGATGATGATCTGCGGCCACAGCGTGCCGAGCAGGCCCAGCCACTGGAACAGCAGAAACAGTGGAATGAGATAGGAGAGGCCGGGCGTGATGCGCGCGATCAGGATCACGATCGCCGCCTTGTGCGCGCGCATGCGGGCGAGGCCATAGCCCGCCGGCACGCCGACCAGCAGCGCGAACGCGGTCGCAGCACCGGTTACGATCAGGCTGTTCATGAAATAAGTCGAGAACCGTTTGGAGTCGATGACGGCGGCATAGTTGCCCCAATTGAAACGCTCCGGGATGAAAATCGGCGGATACGACGCGTTGTCGATCTCATATTTGACGGACAGCGACAGCATCCAAAGGAAGAACAGCACCGCCGGCGACACGATCACAATCAGCGCGAAGCCAAGGCCGATCCGGCCAAGCAACTGTCGCAGCGGGCTCATGCCACGCCTCCGGCGTCGTTCCAGTGCGTCCTTTGACGCAAGTGAAGCAGCGCCGCCGCCAGGGCGACGATGAGAGCGAAGAAGACCACCACAATCGCCGAGGCGTAACCGACATCGTAATAGACGAAGGCGACGCTGTAGAGATAAAGGTTGATCGTTTCCGAGGCTGAACCGGGACCGCCTTGGGTGATCGCGAAGATAATATCAAAACTCTTCACCGCGTCGATCATGCGGATCATCGACGCAATGAAAAGAAATGGCATGATCAGCGGCAACGAGATGTAGCGGAAGGTCTGCCAGCGGGTGGCGCCGTCGATCAGCGCGCTCTCATAAGGCTCGCTCGGGATTGCGGCGAGGCCGCCGAGCACGATCAGCATCACCAGCGGCGTCCATTGCCAGGTTTCGACCAGAACCAGTGAAGGAATGACAGTTGCGGGATGAAACACCCAAAGCTGCGGTGGCAAGCCGACCAGCGACAGCAGGTAGTTGAGGATACCGAGTTGGGGGTGGAACATCATGGTCCACACCAGCGCGATGGCGACCGGGGTCGCCATCATCGGCAGAATGAAGAGGCCGCGCAGGAAGCCGCGCATCGGAAACTTGGCGTGAAACACCACGGCCGCGAGCGTGCCGAGCAGCAGCGGCAGCGCTACCGACAGCGCGGTATAGACAAGTGTGTGCCACACCGACTCGACGAAGCGGGCATCGCTTGGCAGCCTGATGTAATTCGCGAGGCCGACGAAGGTCGGCGGCGCGCCGACCTTCCATTCGTGCAGACTCATCCAGACCGTATAGGCCCACGGGAAGATGATGACGGCGAGCACCACGATCAGCGCCGGCAGGACGAACGGCCAATAGGACGGCGGCTGCCACCCGGGCATTTCGCGCGTGGCGGTGTCCGGTTGCGCCGGTGCCGTTTCGGTCGCGCTTACGCCGCTCACGACTTCTCGCTGCGCTCCAGGATGGGGCGGAATTGCTCGTGCGCCTTCTTCAGTTCAGTCGCCGGGTCCGCGCCCGACAGCGTCGCGGTGACGGCGGCACCGACGATGTCGCGGAATTCTGCGACCGGAACGATAACCGGCAGGCCGAGCTTGCTGATCTTGGCGGAGCCGATCACCGAGTCCAGCCATTCCGGCGGCATCTTCACGCCCTTGCGCACGGCCTCGTCGTTGAGCACCGAGCTACGGAACGGCACGCCGCCGCCGCTTTGCAGCAGCCGCGCGCCCATCGTCTTCGACACCGCCCACTGACAGTAGAGATAGGCGGCCTCCTTCTTGGTGCTCGTCTGGGGAATGCCGACGCCATCGCCGTAGGCGGCGGAATACTGGCCTTTGGGTCCGGCGGGCACCAGCGCGTAGCCGATCTTGCCGACCACACGCGAGGCATTTGGATCCTCGATCGGCGGGGCCCAGCCGACGCCGTCGATCCACATCGCAGCCCGGCCTTGCGTCAGCGAGGCCATCGACTCCATCCAGTTGAAACCGGCGACACCCGGGGGCGCGGTCTTGGTCAGCAGGCGCTGATACATTTTGGTGGCTTCGATCGCCTCGGGCCCGTCGGTCAGGATGTTGCCCTTGTCGTCGAGAAACTCGCCGCCGTAATTGAGGAAGAAATTGGTCCACAGCGTCATGTTGGCGTTGCGCAGGCCGCGGCCGGTAAATCCGTAGATGCCATTGGCCGGGTCGTTGAGCTTTTCGGCGGCCGCGGCCATCTCGTCGAACGTCTTCGGCAATGTGACGCCCTTCTTGGCGAACAGCTCCTTGTTCCAGTACAGGATGAAGTAGTCGACCGACCAGGGCAGCGAATGCATTTCGCCTTTGTCGTTCTGGGCGAACTTGAGGCCGCCGGCGGAGAAATCATCCACCGTCAGGTCCGGCGCCGTCAGGTTCGGATCTTTCATGAAACCGGTGAGGTCCGCGAGCCAGCCGGCTTTTTCGAATTGCCGCTTCTGCACATGATAGCTGACGTGAATGACGTCGAAGCTCGGCTTGCCGGACGTGAGTTCGATGACGGCCTTCTGCCGCTGCTGCTGCTCCGGAATGACTTCGGATTCAACCTTGATACCGGTGAGGTCGGTAAACTCCGATGCGTATTTCTGTAAGAGCTCACCTCTGGGCCCCTTGATCAGGTTGGCCTCGATGGTGGTGCCGGCATATTTCTTCCACTGCGGCTCGGCGCGTGCTGGAAATCCGGTGAGACTGAGTGCGCTCGCTGCTAGTGTTCCCTGCAATAGGGAACGCCGGGTCGGGCCGAAATGGGCCATGTCGTTATTCTCCCTGGAATCCGCCTTTGGCGGCGGTGATTATTTGGCTGGCGCGTTCTGCGGTCGCCGAGCCGGTCTATCCGTTCCGGATTCATAGCACGCCGCGGGGTTGGGACAAGAACCTCATGCCGTGTCAAAGCGTCTTGCTTTTCGCGGGAAGCCCGCGCGCAGCGTTTCCGACGATATCGACGGCGCCGACATGCTGATTTATGGTGCCCATCGTCTTTCAGAGGTGAAACCACGCAATGATGTATTTGGACGCGCCGCCGCGGCTGATCGGCACAGAGGTATTTTCGTCGATGCCCGATGATTACAGGCGCAAGGGCGTGCGGACGGACTGGGCCGACGCCAACCGGCCGGGTCACCCGACCGATTGTTTTATCGAGGGCCCGTCATTCGATGCCGACGGCAATCTCTACATCGTGGATATCCCGTTCGGGCGCATCTTCCGGATCGCACCCGACGGCAAATGGTCGCTGGCGGCGGAATATGACGGCTGGCCCAATGGTCTCAAGATTGGCTCGGACGGACGGATCCTGGTCGCCGACTACATGCACGGCATCATGGAGCTTGACGTGCCGAAGGGGAGGGTGCAGCCGGTACTGACGGCGCGCAATTCCGAATCGTTTCGCGGCTGCAACGATCTGCATATCGCATCGAACGGCGACATCTATTTTACCGACCAGGGGCAGACCGGCCTTCACGATCCCACGGGGCGGGTCTATCGGCTTTCGTCCGGCGGACGGCTCGACTGCCTGATCGATACCGGCATCAGCCCCAATGGATTGGTGCTCGATCCCACCGAGACCGTGCTGTTTGTCGCGATGACTCGCGACAACGCGGTCTGGCGCATGCCCATTATGAAGGATGGAAGTGTCTCGAAAGTCGGCCGCTTCTGTTCGACCTTCGGTCCGAGCGGCCCCGATGGTCTGACAATGGACCATGCGGGCCGCCTGTTTGTGGCCCATGCCTCGCTCGGACATGTATTCGTGTTCGCGCCCAATGGCGAATTGATCGCGCGCATCAAGTCCTGCGCGGGACCAAGCTGCACCAATGTCACCATCGGCGGCAAGAACCGCGACCGTCTGTACGTAACGGAGTCGGTGACCGGCACCGTGCTGGTCGCGGATATCAGCGAGTTGAATTCGTCATCGCGAGGCGCGTGAGCGACGGATTGGGCCGAGTCATTCCGCAGCGATCGCCTCGATCTCCAGCAACCATTTGCCATCGACGGTTACGGCAATCATCACCGTCGATGCAGGTTCGTGACCGCCAAGCATCTTGCGGCGAATAGCGCGGTTGGCCACGACCTGGTCGCGGTCGGTCAGAAACGTATTGATCTTGACCAGATGCTCGACGCCGAGGCCGGCGGCGGTGAGCACTTCGATGACGTTGCGCCAGGCTTGCTCGCATTGCGCCTCAAAACCCTCGGGCACACTGCCGTCCGATCGTTCCGGTACCTGGCCGCTGATGAACAGCAGCCGGCGATGCTGGCCAAGTTCCAGTCCCATGCTGTAGCCGCTGGA
>DATHHQ010000744.1:0-7530 GCA_035490095.1 Bradyrhizobium sp. | reverse complement strand
GAAAGATTTCCGCCGATAGTACCGCGATTTCGGATCTGCGGGTGCGCGATATGGGGTAGCGCTTCGCCGATCAAGGGAAACAGCCGTGCAAAAGCTGCATCGCGCTGCAGCGCCCGGTACCGCGTCAGGGGGCCGACCCGGATCGCTGCGGCCGACGGACGAATGCCGGCAAGATCCCGGATCTCGTTGATGTCGATCAAGACAGCGGGCCGGGCCAGGCGAAAATTCATCGTTGGTATCAGGCTCTGTCCGCCGGCCAGAAATTTCGCGTCGTCGCCATGTTCGGCCTTGAGCGAGAGCGCGTGCTCGAGGGAGGTGGCGACGATGTATTTGAAGGGGGCAGGCTTCATGGCGCTCGCGTGAAGGCAATCGAACGCAGCTCCGCGCCACGGGCGAGACGCTGCCGCGAAAGTATGAGGCGGCCCCCGGCACAAGTCAAAAAGTCGAAGCGATTTTTGGCCATCTGAAAATCCGATAAGGGCATGTTTGACCCCGATGGTGTTCTTGCCCATTAATATCTCCGCATGCGCAAACATTGAGCGCGCCATTTGCAGCGGTGTTTGTCACTATTTGCCCATGGCGTTGCAAATGCCGAAGTCATTGAAGCCGGATACTCCGGGCGTTACGCTGCGGCCGCGCGGGCGAGAATCGCTCGTCGCCCCGATCGAAGCGGTACGCATGGACAAGACAGCTGATGCCACGGCCGAACCGGGATCGCTGCCGCAGCGCCTGGCGATCGACGTACGCAATGTTTCGCTGACGTTCGAGACCGCCGACGGCAAGGTCGATGCGCTGTCGAATGTCAGCCTGCAGGTCGCTGACGGCGAATTTGTTTCGTTTATTGGCCCCTCCGGCTGCGGCAAGACCACGATGCTGAGGGTGATCGCCGATCTCCAGCAACCAACGGCGGGCACGCTGCTGGTCAATGGCATGACCGCGGAGCAGGCGCGTCTCGCGCGCAGATATGGCTACGTGTTCCAGGCGCCGGCTTTGTTCCCGTGGCGGACGATCGAGAAGAACTTGAAGCTGCCGCTGGAGGTCATGGGTTTTTCCGATAGCGAGCAACGGCAGCGAGCGGCGCGCTATCTGGCACTGGTCAATCTCACCGGCTTCGAGCGCAAGTTCCCCTGGCAATTGTCCGGCGGTATGCAGCAGCGGGTCTCGATTGCGCGCGCGCTGTCGTTCGATCCAGCGTTGCTGCTGATGGACGAACCGTTCGGCGCGCTGGACGAAATCGTCCGCGATCATCTCAACGAGCAGCTGCTGCAACTGTGGGACAAGACCGGAAAAACGGTCCTGTTCGTAACCCACTCGATTCCCGAAGCGGTGTTCCTGTCGAGCAAGATTGTGGTGATGTCACCGCGGCCCGGGCGTATCATCGATATCATCGATTGTGACTTTCCGCGCGATCGCACCCTGGAAATTCGCGAGACGCCGGAATTCCTCAAGATCGCGCAGCGTGTGCGTGTCGGCCTGCGGGCGGGGCATTCCTATGACGAGTAGCACGTTTGCCCTCCCTGCATCGGCCGCCGGCGCGCTGCGGCATCATCCGCTGGTGGTGCGCTACGCGCCGATCGTAACCATCGTTCTGGCGCTGATCGCGATCTGGTATGTCGCGGCCGTGATGATGAACCTTTCGCTGGTGCGCGGCGGGTTTGAGCGGGAAGAGACGCCGTATACGGTATCGGAGCTGATCGCGGGCACCATGAGCGCCGAGCGACCGCTGCTGCCGGCACCGCATCAGGTGATTGCAGCCTTCGTCGATTCGGTGTTCGGTTATGCGCCGACGGCGCCGCGCAGCCTTGTCTATCACTCTACCGTAACGTTGTCGGCCACACTGCTCGGTTTTGTGCTGGGCGCGTTGTTTGGTATTGGGCTGGCGCTGATGATCGTGCACAGCCGCGTGCTGGAGAAAAGCCTGCTGCCCTGGATCATCTGCTCGCAGATGGTCCCGATCCTGGCGCTGGCGCCGATCTTCATCGTGGTGCTCGGCGCGATCGGATTGCAGGGCCTGCTGCCGAAGTCGATCATTTCGGCCTATCTGTGCTTCTTCCCGATCACGATCGGGATGGTGAAGGGTTTTACCGCGCCCGATCCGATGCAGCTCGATCTGATGCGGACATGGTCGGCGACGCCGAGACAGGTATTGGCAAAGCTGCGCTGGCCGGCGGCCGTGCCCTATCTCTTCGCCAGCCTTAAGGTCGCGATCACGATCTCCCTGATCGGCGCCATCGTGGCCGAGCTGCCGACCGGCGCCGAAGCCGGCATTGGCGCGCGGTTGCTCGCGGGCTCCTATTATGGCCAAACCATCCAGATATGGGCGGCGCTACTGGCGTCGGCGGTCCTCGCTTCGGGGCTGATTGGACTGGTGGATATGACTGAACGAGTGGTCGGGTTGCAAATGGGTGCACGGCCATGAACCCGCGCAGGCGCAGATTGGGATTTATCCTTGCCGCCGCAGGCGTGCTATCGGCGCTGTTCTTGCCGCTCTCGAGCGAGGCCGTCGCAACCTTGTCGGCGCAGCCGCTATTGCTGGCTTTGACGCTCGCAGCCGCGCTGCTGTTCGCGGCTTCCGCCTGGACGGGCGGATCGCGATCCATCGCGCTCGGCTTCGCAGGCGTTCTATGCGCAGCCGCGACAACGCTTGTCCTGCTGCGCGATCCCGGCATCGGCGGGTCGGCGGCGGCGGGCTTTTGGGCAATGGTGCTCGCGGTCTGGCTGGGGGCCGGGCTTTGCGTGGTCGAGCTTGCCTCGCAGCGTCCGCGCGGCGACGGCGCGCGCGGCGCGCTCAACCTTGCTGTTCCCCTGCTGTTCGGGGCGGTGGTGTTCTATCTCTGGGAAGTGCTGGTGCGCGGCTTCGGCGTTCCGCCGGTGCTGATGCCCTCGCCAAGTGCCGCGGCGATACGGTTCGTATCGTCGCTGCCGATCCTCGGACAGGACTTCGTCCAGACCTTTGTTCGCGGCGTATTGATCGGATACATCATCGGCTGTGGTGCGGGCTTGCTGGTCGCGATCGTCGCGCAGCGTTTTTCTTTCCTCGGCCGCGGCCTGCTTCCGCTTGGCAATTTCTTTTCGGCATTGCCGCTGGTCGGCGTGGCGCCGATCATGGTGATGTGGTTCGGCTTCGACTGGCCATCGAAGGCCGCCGTCGTCGCGCTCGTGACATTCTTTCCGATGCTGGTGAATGCGCTGGCCGGATTATCCGCATCCGGTCATATGGAGCGCGACTTGATGCGATCTTATGGCGCGGATCATCGGCAGACGCTGATGAAACTCGATCTACCGGCGGCGCTGCCCTTCATTTTCAACGCCCTGAAGATCAACGCCACGCTGGCGCTGATCGGCGCGATCGTTGCCGAATTCTTCGGGACGCCGACGCAAGGCATAGGCTTTCGCATCTCAACGGAAGCCGGGCGAATGGCGATCGATATGGTGTGGGCGGAAATCGCGCTCGCCGCGATCGCGGGAATGGCTTTTTATGGATTAGTCGCGCTTGCCGAGCGCGCGACCACTTTTTGGCATCCATCCTATCGAACCTGACTCGGCGGGTTCTCAAGCTTTTCGGAGTATTGCATGAAGAACATAGTGGCACTCGCAGCAGGCGTGACGATGGGCTTGTCATTGGCGACTGCGCAGGCAGCGGACACGGTCACCATCCAGCTGAAATGGGTCTCGCAGGCCCAATTCGCCGGTTACTTCGTGGCCAAGGAAAAGGGATTTTACAAGGACGCCGGACTTGACGTCACGATCAAGCCGGGCGGTCCGGATGTAGCGCCTCCGCAGGTAATTGCCGGCGGTGGCGCCGATGTTGTGGTGGACTGGATGCCGTCGGCGCTGGCGTCACGCGAAAAAGGCGTGCCGCTGGTCAATATCTCGCAGACGTTCAAGAAGTCCGGCCTGGAGCTGACATGCCGGGCCGATACCGGCATCAAGAAGCCTGCGGATTTCAAGGGCAAGACCATCGGCATATGGTACGGCGGCAACGAGTATCCGTTCCTGTCCTGGATGTCGAAGCTTGGCTACAAGACCGACGGCTCGCCAACCGGCATCAAGATCATCAAGCAGGGCTTCAACGTCGATCCGATTCTGCAGAAGCAGGCCGATTGCGTTTCGACGATGACCTACAACGAGTATTGGCAGGTGATCGATGGCGGCTACAAGCCGAGCCAATTGGTGGTGTTCAAATATGAAGACGAGGGCGTCGCTACGCTGGAGGATGGCCTTTATGTGCTGGAGAAGAACCTGAAGGACCCGGCGTTCGTCGCCAAGATGGCAAAGTTCGTCAAGGCGTCGATGAAGGGTTGGGATTACGCCAAGAAGAATCCCGATGAAGCCGTGAAGATCATCCTGGCTGGTGACTCCACAGGCGCCAAAACCGAAAAGGACCAGAAGCGGATGATGACCGAAATCGGCAAGCTGCTCGGTGCCGCCGACGGCAAGCTGGACGTCAAGGACTACGACCGAACGGTTGCGACGTTGATGTCCGGCGGATCGGATCCCGTCATTACCAAGAAGCCCGAGGGGGCCTACACCTTCGCGGTCTACGACGCGATGAAGTAATTGGCCTGAGCGTTGAATGCTGAACGGACGGCCGGCCGGTTTTGCGGCTTGCGCGTGCGACGAGATCGATATCGAAAGCGAGCCGCACCAACTGGCGGTTTGATCGAGCATGCATCCCGATAACCGGAAGAGGACATATTATGTGATCGTGACGCGCCGCGGCGACGGTGCTTATCCCTTCAGTTGGGAAATCCAGCGTCGGCGCGAAGCGATGGGCGTCAAGGTTTCCGGCTCGGGCTATCGCTCATATCGGGCGGCTCATGAAGCCGGAAACCAGGCGCTGGACAAATTCCTGGACGACCTTTCCCAGGAAGGCGGAATAAACCGTTAGAGTCTGTTTCAACTGAGTTGAATCAGACTCTAACGTTATCTTTTTGTGTGAGCATGATCTCCGGGCAAACGCTTCGCGTTTGTCCCGAGGGAAAACCGGTGTCCACTTTTTCCGCATCATGCTCCAGCCGGCCGCAGTGCTCGCAGGCACGGTCGACGAAGTTCATGGTTTGCCGGCCTTGAAGGCTTCGAGAACCTTTGCGCAGGTTGGTCCAGATCTGGTGCACCAGGCCTGCTGCGCCGCTGCTGCTCCAGATTGAAGCACTGCGACGACGGCGGCAGCAGGGCTTGAGTCAATTGTGACGCCATTCTGGCGCATCCGCTGATAATTCTCTTGCAGCCGGGTAGACAGGGCCAACCACAATTCAATCTCGGTCTCGCGGCTGGCGGTGTCGACCGCTTCTCGCAGGTCGGGGGTCAGTCCGTCGTAGATTGCCTGGTTAACGCTGGCGACCGAGAGCGGCAGCGAATAAGTAATTTCGCTGAAATAGGGCAGGAATTCCCAAAGCTTGCGACCGGTGCCACCGTCTCCCGACGACAGGACCGCATTGATACTGCCTTCGGCCAGCTTCGGCATCGTATCCGCAAAGCTGATTGACGCGGCCTTGGCACCGGCGCTGGCAAACACTTCACTTGATGTCTTGTCATAGGTGCGGATCGAAAGACCCGTCAGATCTGACGGCATCTTCAGGGGGCTCTTCGACCAGATACCGGAAGGCGGCCATGGCGTCAGATAGAGCAGTCGTTGGCCCTTGTTCTGCAAGGCCGCTGCCAGGAATGGCCGCGCGAGGTCGGCAAGCCGCCTTGCATCCGCAATCGACGTCACCAGAAACGGCAGCGAGGGCAGGGCAAAGATTGCATCCTCGGCTTCCAGCGCGCCGGCGAACGCGTCGCCGGCCTGAACCCGGCCTTCCGCAATCGCGGCGAGCATGCCAGCCGATCGAATTCCTCCCGAAGCATCGAAGCTCGGCCTGATCTGGAGTTTTCCTGCGCTTGATTCGGCGACGTGCTTTGCGAACGTCGTCACGCCAAGTCCCGGCATGGCGCTTTGCGGATACTCCGTCGCCATATCCCAAACAGTCTGGGCACGAGCCGCAGCCGGATGCAGCAGCAGGAGCGCACCGGCCAGCACACGAAAAAGCAACATGGTTTCTCCCGATCCAACAAGCCGGTCCACTTCACCTGGCCAGCACTACCTGGCCAGCATTGCTAGCAGATCAAACAGGAGACGGTGAGGATTTCATGCGCCGATATCGGCAGATGAGATGCCCCGCTTTCGTAACCGTGAGCAAGAATGTCCGATGGGTTCAAAAAAATGGGATCAAGGTTCAAAACGAAAGCCGGTCGCGGGGTGCGACCGGCCACCGTTCGACTCGGCGGTCAGCGACCGGCGGGCGCTGACATCGCACCGTTTTCATAGCGCGACCAGCCGGGCTCTACCGATGGCGAGGGCCAGCCGTAGAAGGCGTTGGAGTTACGGATTGGTTCACTCACTGGCGCCGGGGCACGGTCAGCCTTTCGGCCCCTATGGTGCTCCGCGGCCGCGGCGATCTGCACGGTCGACGCCGCGAGCAAGGCCGCACCGAGAATTGTCAGGATTGTCTTTCGCATTATGAATCTCCCTTGTTCAAGCGCTATGCGGCGCGCCGAACGGCGTCTCGCATGACAGCGCCTTGGCCTGCACATAGCGATCGGTCATCCGGATTTTCATGATCCCGCCCATCACGAAACGGCGAGCCAATTTCTTGGTCAAAGATTTTTCGGGCTAAATATTCGGCAGGCGAACAGGCTGGATCGCTTCCTCTTTAGCGATAACCTTGATGGACTTCGTTCAGCCGATCCGGTTCAATGGCGACTGAATGGCGTACATCTTGCGAGAGAGACCGATGAAGAAGCTGGTTTTCGCAATTCTGCTGATCTCGTCACCTGCGTGGGCCCAAACGAAATTGCCGCCCAAAAGCGCGACCGCACGCGCCGATCCCTGCGCGCCCATCGGCCGGACCGCGGACGGCAAACTGGTTTATTCGATGAAGTGCGACAGTTTGCCGACCCCGCCGTCACCGCCGCCGCAGGCTGAAATCAGTTCGCCACCGCCCGAGCCGGAAGTGCAGCGAAGCGGAATTTTCGGCTGGTCCTATGAAAGAAAGAGATCAGCCGAATAGTCTCGGCCTTTTCTGGTGCAGGGCTGCCTTACTGAGCATCCACCACCGGATTGGCCTTTGCCGAGGGGGCAAAAGGCCCTAGAATCTGCCGGTTGGCTGGAATATTCCTTGCTTCAGGTATCGCCGGTTGCAAACTATTTCGCTGGAGTCTTCCTTCTCAAACAATACGAGTGTCATGAATGAGCCAACTCATTGTCCACGCGGGCGACTTCACCTTTCAAGCTCGTTTCGAGGAACAACTGGCGCCCAAGACCTGCGCCGCATTTCGTAAGGCGATGCCGTTCGAGAGCCAGGCTATCCATGTACGATGGAGCGGCGAGGGGGTCTGGATGCCGCTCGGCGATCTCGATTTCGGCGTCTCTTACGAGAACCACACCAGCTACCCCGCGCCGGGCCAGATCATCCTTTATCCAGGCGGCATCAGCGAAACCGAGATTCTGCTGGCCTATGGCGGCGTGCACTTCGCCAGCAAGATGGG
>DATHHQ010000743.1:0-4855 GCA_035490095.1 Bradyrhizobium sp. | reverse complement strand
TCCGCTTGCAGGCAGGCCAGTCGACAGGTTGAATATATTGGTACGGTTGTACACCGTCGGATCATCGAGACCGATGGTGCCGGACACGCCGTTGCCGAACTGCGCGCTGTACTGGATGTTGTTCACGCCGGTGACGGTGTCGTTACCGCCGAGCAGGTTGGACGAGTTGTTGCCCGGATAACCATGCCAAGGCGTCGAATAGGCCGAGGCAGACCGACCGAAGGTGAATCCGGCGAACTGGATGAAGCCCATTTCAACCGCGACATAGCCGCCGCCAGCAGAGTTCAGCAGGTTCGGGTTGGCGCCGAGGTTGGTAGCCAAGCTGTTCGGGTTGAACGTTGCGCCGCCCAAGGTGTCGAACGTGAAGTCACCCTGACCGAAGGTACGAACCACGCCGTATTCCGTCGCGGTGCGGGTATCGACCGTGAGCGCCAAACGGGCGCGGGTGGAGTAGTAGTCGCGATAGCGGTTGCCCTGGCCCGGATCGCCGCTCCAAGCGGGCGTATCCTGAACGCCGGCGCCGTTGAACGTGGTGTCGACGCGCAGATAACCACCCAGCTTGATGCAGGTGTCGGTGCCCGGAATGTAGAAGAAACCGGCACCATACAGGGAGCAGATCCTCACGTACTCGACCGCTTTGGCCTTTACGGGAAGATCAGCTGCCTGCGCCCCACTCATGGCGAGAAGACCCGCCGCTGAGCCGAGGATAAGGCTCTTAACCATCTTCATGTTAACCTCCAGTTGCTCTGTAGGGAAGGTTCCGGATCCGCTGGGTGAAACACCCTAGGTTGGTTCCCTTGTCCCTTAAAAAAACCCGCTTAGTCGCTTCGCGCCTTCGGACACTCCCGCATCAACGCGAGGGACTTAAGCGAACCACCTAACGGGACGACCTCGGGATGCCCCCCTCCGTCGCACCGACACAATTACTGAACACATCTGCACACGCAACTAATGAACCGCTTCGGACCCTATTGCGGCAGCCGTTTTTGGAAATGTGTTGCACAAACAACACGCAACCGTGATCAAGCTTTTTCCGTAAGCCTCTGTTTCATCACGCTGTTTTGAATAAGCCCCATTTGGCGCCGAGGTCATGGGGTGACGCCCCGAACGCCGGGTTTTGCGCTCATTCCGAGTCGACTCGGGCCGAATCGACGAGGCGCCATTATCGATCCGTCCAATAAAAGAGAGAGCTGGGGTCTCGGTGATGGAACAGCAGCTTGCGAAATTTCCTGCGGCATAAGTCGACCGCGACCGCCTGAAGACTCGCGGCGGATCTCACCTTTTGTTGCAAAATGTGAAAACCGCGGCGGGATCCCAGAGGCACATTGCCCGATCTGCGGCGCAGATGCGCCCGTCACATATAAGTATAAGTAAGTATAAGCGGTCGGACGCCTCCGCTTCAACTTAGGGGCTCGCAGCCTCCGCCTGAGTCGCTAAATCGCTCGGAATTCGCTGGCCTGAAATCTGCCGCTTGCGGCTCGCCCCCGCGTCGGGCATATCGGCCTTACCGGAGATGTGGCCGAGTGGCTGAAGGCGGCGGTTTGCTAAACCGTTATAGGGTTGTAAAGCCCTATCGAGGGTTCGAATCCCTCCGTCTCCGCCAACTGTACGCTACAGCGTGTCCAGCTATCCGATCTTCGCGAGCCGCACGACGAACTGCTTCTTGTGGGCATGTCGTTCCCGGATCGCCCGCAGGCGCTTTTCGAAGTCAGGCTTCGCGCCGCGTTCTTCGGCAACTGCCCGAAGATCGAGGAGAAGGCTCGCCGCCCTGTCGTAGCCGGTAGCGTTGCGGCGCTGGATTTCGGCCTCGACGTCACGCCAGACGCTTTCACCTCTCCGTGCTATTGTATCGAGTCTGACGCGGCGGGCTTTCTCGGCCTCTTCCACCTGTCGTTTTCGTTCGGCGGCGAGCTTGTTGGCCGCCGCGTGTTCGCGGGCGAGACCGACCGCACGGGCGCGCGCGCGGAGTTCTCCCACGGTCCGGGCGACAACTGGCGGGGCGTCAGCCTCGACCGCCATACGGTCCCGGACCCTGGCTCTCAGTTCGAGCGCGACGTGGGTGTCGCCGTCGTATAGCCGCGCGAGTATTTCGGTCTTTTCGGAATCGGTCATCGCCAACAGGATTTTCCCGACGTCAGCCGAAGTCGATACGCTTGGGATCACGATGGCGGGGCGTTCGGCCGCCACCTGAACGAGATCGGGATCGATGCCGAAGAACGCTGCGAAAGCTTCGAGCGCCGCCGTCATCGGCCCTATTCCGGGCATCGGCTCAGGTTCTTCCGCTTCAAACGTATCGGCCTCGACCGCCGTCAACCAGAGGAGATAGAAGAGCCGCAGATCGCCCGCGAGCACCTCGGCCCTTAACGGTGTCAGGGCTGCGAGCCAGTCCGAACCGTCTTCCATGTCCTCAGACTCCACCTCGTCGCGCACGATGTCCAGGATCAGGTTCTCGCCAGTGACCGTTAGCCCGGCGCAATCGACCTCCCCGAGGAAGGCGTCGAGGAGATCGCGGTTGACCATCCGCGCCGGCAACCTGATCATCAGTCGGCGCGAACCCCAATTCGCCAGATAGAGGTGGAGGTCGAACCAGCGCTCCATCAGTTTGGCTGAATCGCCTTTGAAATCGCCCCATTCATACGAGTTCGTAAAGCTCGTGGCCGTGATCCGCGCCCGTGTCGATAAATCCCGGAGGGCCGCGCGATCCGCCTGGCTGAGCGGCCGGTCGATCGCCTGGAACTCGAAGTACTGGTATTCGCTCATGGCTGCGGTCGCTGTGGTTATTTCGGGGACGAAAAGCAGCTCCGGCGCGCGGCCGGGCGCGGAGGTCAGACGGGATGCAGGATGCCGTCCGTTTCGAGGATTCGAAGCGCCTCGACAAGCGTCACGCCGGTGTGAAGCCGCCAGCATTTTCCGGTGTGCCGCATCCAGTAGATATCGAAGCTGTCTCGTCCCATGCGATCGATACGGGCGAAGGGCGCATCGAACTCTTCGCCGCGATTATGCTCCATGCCCGACCGATAGCGCTGGATGAAACGATATCGCCCGGCCGCCCAGGCGCCGTGGATATCGACCACGTAGTTCCATTCGGTCGGCCTGATCTGCGGCAGGAAGCGCGGTTTCAGGACGTCGCGAATGAAGGCCTCGCAGGCGGTGACGATCACTTGCTTTTCCACTCGTTCCGGTACCGCTGGCCGGGGCGCGGTCATCCTCGGTCCCCACTGCTTCTTCCGGGCCATTCCTCCGATCCGTTCCCCGATGCCTGTTTTCGATCAACGCACTGTCCAGAGTCGAGCATTGGCGACCATCTAGGTCCCCTTTTTACCGACCGCTTCGGCCAGCACGCTCGTCACGAAGGCGTTGAGGGAAACGCCCTCGCGGGCGGCTATGATTTTCAGCTTTTCGTGCAAGGTGCGCGGTGCCCGCTGGCGCCACTGCCCCAACGCCGCCGGCCCCGGAACATCGCGTCCCAACTGGCGGGCTGCGTCCTTCCATTCGGCGATGGCGTTCTGCACGTCCGCCAGCGCCGCCTCGCGGGTTTCGCCGTCGCCCATGCAACCGGGCAAGGCTGGCACGGACGCCAGCCAGCCGCCGCCATCAGCACCCGTCAGCGGCTCTACCAGAATCGCATATTCAGTCTGCTTCGCCATCGCCTCGCCTTCCCATCATCGCCAGCAGCTTGCGGACATAGACCGGCTTGATCGGCCGCTTTGCCGGGATGGTGAGGATCGCCTCCTCATCTGCCGCCGTGATCTTCCAAGGTGAGCCGCCACCCGTAGGCGGCAAGCATCGCCAGCCCAATCCGCTGCAAAGCCGCTCGATGTCCTGAATGGTCCAGACCCCCGCCGGGTTCTGCCGCATCCGGTCCAGCAGCTTGTCAGCCTTTGTCATAAATACAGATACCGCATATGGTGTCAGATTTCAAAAAAATCTCATAGAGCGCTGAAGCCCGCACCGGATCACTCAGAGTAATATAGCGTAGACGTAGTTCTCATCTTCGTTGTTCCCGTCTCCGCCAGCCGCTCATCGTCTGGGCGCGGCGAGCGCGATAAAGCGCAACAGCAACAGGTGCCGCACCTGGCTGCGAAGCAGCGCCGGCGGGCCGGTTTGCACTTCTATTCTCCGATCACTCCATATCTTCCGGCCACCCGATCACTTCCTCACCCATTGTGAGCAGATCGACGCCCTTGTTCTGCTCCCCATTCTTGAGATTAATGAGACCGGGACAATATAGTCAGCCACAGCGCCATCGATCCGGGGAGCCATGATAACCAGACTTGCGATCTCCGGTTATCGATCCTTGCGCGAAATCAAGGTAACGCTTGGCGCGCTCAATATCGTGACCGGCGCCAATGGCAGCGGCAAGTCCAGCCTCTATCGCGCGCTGAGACTGCTGGCGGACATCGCACAGGGCCGCATCATTCAGTCATTGGCCGCCGAGGGCGGACTGGAATCGACATTGTGGGCCGGCCCGGAAACATCATCGCGGGGGATGAAAGCCGGCACCACACCGGTCCAAGGCCTGGTGCGCAAGAATCCGATCAGCCTGAAGCTCGGATTTTCAGGCAAGGATTACGGCTACGCCATCGATCTCGGGCTTCCGCTGCCCGATTCGCGCTCGAAGTTTTCAAGCGATCCGGAAATCAAAGTCGAAAGCCAATGGACCGGCGAACGGCTGGACCGGGCAAATGCATTTGCCGTTCGCATCGGCCCTAGCGTCCGCATTCGCAACGGCCAGGGCGAATGGCAGCAGGCCTATCAGAACCTGGACGCATTCGACAGCATGATGACCCACTGCGCCGATCCCTACCACGCCATCGAACTGTTGATGTTGCGCGAGAGGATGAGGAACTGGCGG
>DATHHQ010000742.1:0-3663 GCA_035490095.1 Bradyrhizobium sp. | reverse complement strand
TTGCCCTGGCGCACGCTGGCGACGCCATCGACGCCGAGCGATTTCAGCGCGCCTTCGATGGCCTTGCCCTGCGGGTCGAGGATGCCTGACTTCAGCGTAACGGTGACGCGCGCTTTCACGAGTGCCCTCAGCTCTTCACCAGCACCGGCCCCGAACCGACGGGCCGCTCGTTCTCCATCAGGATACCCAAGCGCTTGGCGACTTCGGTGTAGGCCTCCAGGAGGCCGCCGAGGTCCCTGCGGAAGCGGTCCTTGTCGAGCTTCTCGTTCGACTTGACGTCCCACAGCCGGCACGAATCGGGCGAGATCTCGTCGGCGACGATGATTCGCATCATGTCGTTTTCGAACAGGCGGCCGCATTCCATCTTGAAATCGACCAGGCGAATGCCGATGCCGAGAAACAGCCCGGTGAGGAAGTCGTTGACGCGGATCGCCAGCGCCATGATGTCGTCGATTTCCTGCGGCGTGGCCCAGCCGAACGCGGTGATGTGCTCTTCCGACACCATGGGGTCGTTGAGCTGGTCGTTCTTGTAATAGAACTCGATGATCGAGCGCGGCAGCTGCGTGCCCTCCTCGATGCCGAGGCGCTGCGACAGCGATCCCGCCGCGACATTTCGCACCACCACCTCCAGCGGCACGATTTCAACCTCGCGAATCAGTTGTTCGCGCATGTTGAGACGACGGATGAAGTGAGTCGGCACCCCGATATCGTTGAGGTGCTGAAACAGGTACTCCGAAATCCGGTTGTTGAGGACGCCCTTGCCCTCGATCACCTGGTGTTTCTTGGCATTGAACGCGGTCGCATCGTCCTTGAAGTGCTGAATCAGGGTTCCCGGCTCGGGTCCCTCGTAAAGCACCTTGGCCTTGCCTTCATAAATGCGGCGTCGACGGCTCATTGGGATGTACCGTGTGTTGTTGAAATCCATGAATTTGGTGTGCTCCGGATGACAAGGATGCGACCCACGACGGAGCTGCCGTGAAGGCCAGGAACGGGAAACAGAACGAGAACCGGGCCCAACGTCGAGCCTAACTGATTGGTCCACCCAGCACAATCGATCCGGACCCCCTGGGGGCGAGTTTTACCGCTCCGGCTGCGGCTTTGAGGCTGTTGTTTTAACCAATCCATCCAGATATCTAGGCGCGGAGGCGAGTTGCCGCAACGAGCCACCGTCACCATTTCGGCATAGGATCGGAACCTTAACCATGACCACATTTGACAAGCGCGAGGAAGGTTTCGAGAAGAAATACGCCCTCGACGCAGAGCAGAAGTTCAAGGCCGAATCCCGCCGCAACAAGCTCCTGGGATTGTGGGTGGCCGAAAAGCTCGGAATCACGGGCGACGCCGCCAATGCCTATGCCAAGGAAGTCGTCGCATCCGATTTCGAGGAAGCCGGCGACGGCGACGTGGTCCGCAAGGTATTGGGCGACCTTACCGCCAAGGGCGTTGCCCTGACCGAACCGCAACTCCGCGTGAAGATGGATGAGCTGATGGCGCAGGCCATCATGCAGGTGAAGGCGGGGACGTAAACGGGCCAAACCCTCGTCCTGAGGAGCGCGCCCTTGCGCGCGTCTCGAAGGATGGCCGCGAGTCCGTGCGTTGTGTCCATCCTTCGAGACGCTTGCTTCGCAAGCTCCTCAGGATGAGGTCGGAGATATATTCACAACCTCTGGGGAGCGGCGCCTTCGCCGCGTCTCGAAGGATGAGGCCGATCAGCTCATGGTTCGAGACGCGCGAAGACGCGCTCCTCACCATGAGGTCTCGGTGCGGCTGACCCGATCGGCCCGATGATTTTTTCCTGCCGTACTCGGCGCTGATGATCTCCAGCGACCGCCGCGCTCAGAAAGCCGCCGCGCGCCCCGCGACGTCGTGGCGCGCAGCGAGGTCGCCGACACCTGTTGCTGAGATCGTGGAGGATCCAGGTTCTTCCGCCGCATCGTCCGCCATTTTTCCAGCCATGCAAAAAGCTGATGATATGGAAAGAAATAACAAATTTGTCTGATGTCTTGAAGACATCTATGGGTCGAGCGGAAGAGAAACCAGCAGCCGATTTCGAACAGGAGTTGAGATGCGCACCCAGATGGAAAAGGCCGTGCTGTTTCGCGCGCTGCATGACAGGCCCGGCGCCTTCATCATTCCGAACCCCTGGGACGCCGGTACGGCAAAGCTGCTCGCTTCGCTCGGATTCGAGGCGCTCGCGACCACCAGTCTGGGCTTGGCCAATACGCTGGGCAGCGCGACCGTCAGCCTGGACGCCATTATTGAGAACTGCCGGATGATTGCCGGCGCAACCGACCTGCCGGTCAACGCCGATCTGGAGAACTGCGGCGCGGATGAACCGAAGGCCGCGGCCAAGGCCATCGGACTTGCTGCCGAGGCAGGGGTTGTCGGCGGGTCGATCGAGGACGCAACCGGCGATCCACGCCGACCGATTTACGATTTCGCGCTCGCGGTAGAGCGGGTGCATGCGGCTGTCGAGGCCGCGCGGTCGCTGCCCATTCCGTTCGTACTGACGGCCAGGGCGGAAAACCTCCTGTACGGACGCAACGACCTCGACGATACCATTCGGCGGCTGCAGGCGTTCGAAGCCGCGGGCGCCGACGTTTTGTATGCGCCCGGCGTTCGGGATATCGCCACCATCCGAACGGTGGTGGCGGCGCTCGGCAAGCCGTTCAATCTGGTGATGGGTTTTGCCGATCCGACGCTGACCGTCGACCAGCTATCCGCCGCGGGCGTCAAGCGCATCAGCGTCGGCGGCGCGATGTCGCGCTTTGCACTCGCGGCGTTTCTCAAATGCGCCCGCGAAATGAAGGACAAGGGATCCTTCACCTATGTTCGCGAGATGGCCCCGATCAAGGATCTTCGGGACGCGTTCGCCGCTGTGGAAGGTGGCACGTAAGCCCTCATCCCTGCGCAACGGCTTCGCCGTTGTCGCCTGAGGAGCGGCGTCTTCGCCGCGTCTCGAAGGATGAGTATTTCCGCATCTCCTCATCCTGAGGAGCGCGCTCTTCGCGCGCGTCTCGAAGGATGAGAAACATCCTCATGGTTCGAGGCGCGCGCAAGAGCGCGCTCCTCACCATGAGGTTCGTTGCGTGGCTAACTTCACCCCTCCTTGAATCCATATTCCGGGATGTTGCCGCTGGCGCCATAATATTTGTACGGCAGGAATTTGCCCGACATCGTGATCTTGACCCGGTCGCCCTTGGGATTGGGCAGGCGTTCCATCACCATGTCGAAATCGATCGCCGACATGATGCCGTCGCCATATTCCTCCTCGATCAGCGCCTTCCAGGCCGGGCCGTTGACCATCACCAGTTCGTAGAAGCGATAGATCAGTGGATCGGTTGGCGGCATCGGCGTGCCCTCGCCGCGCATCGGCGTCTCGTTGATCATTGCGGTCTCGGATTTGGACAGCCCGAACAACTCCGCCGCATTGGCCGCCTGCGGTTTTGTCAGTTTCATCTGGCCGAGAATCGCGCCGACGATCAGCACTTCGGAGTAGCCCCCGATCTGTTGGCAGATATGTTTCCAGCTCCATTCCTTCTCGCGCTTGATATCGAGCAGCTTTTCGGTGAGGTCGGATCGTTTCATGGTTCGTCTCCCTTGCACTCGTCGCGCCCGGGAGTTTTTCCCGGGCTGCACGTCTTTCATTCTCTCGACCTTACG
>DATHHQ010000741.1:0-7595 GCA_035490095.1 Bradyrhizobium sp. | reverse complement strand
TGCCGATGTCGCCCTCGCGCCATACGCGGCTGGAGCCACGAGCGCCGGTCTGCACGATGCTGTAGTGCTGGCGCGGATAGCCCTCGATCAGCCTGGCGAGATCGTCCATCGAGAACGCCGGCGAGTTGTGCATCTCATGCTCGAGGCGGATCGGCTGGTGACTCCACAATTCGGAGTGCGTCTCGTCCCATTTGCTGAAGATCTGGCCCGTCGTCATGGTCGCGCTCCTCCGACTTTCTGTTTTTCGTTGGCTCGGTGACGACCGTCCCGGGGCGCTTTTTTTCCGCGCTGTCCTGAAAACGTTCTGCCGTCGCCTCGCGGCATCGTCAGCTGTCTCGATATGAGACGGCTGGCCGACCTTCACCTGCTATTTGGCAAGAAGGGTGCCGCACGACAGACAAAACCGCTAGCCCGAAGATAATGTCCGGGATGTATGGCTAACGCGAGGGTTTTCGAAAACGGCACGGCACCCGCACTGCACAATGGCTTCAGACCTCGCGCGCGGGCCCGGGTTAACCTTGACGCGGTCGATCGGCAAACACATGGGCTTGCTGACCCGCCCCATACAACGGCACGTCCTTGTCGCGCAACGAGGCCGCAGCTGAGGTAACGCGTTGTACCGGCGATGAACCGCCCTTCACCACGCACCAGAGTGACCGGAACGAATCCGACGGCCTCTGCTTGATCTCTCGGTTTTGTTGCGCAAGGAGTTTCGTTTGAACACGCCGGATCAAGAAACGGTATTGCGCGCGATGGAGGATGCACGTCGCATCCTGGCGGAATATATCGCACCTGGCCAGCACGACGCGATGCGCACTGTCGAGCGCCTGCTCACCGCGCTCGACAAGAGCGATGTTGTGCACGCCCTCGACCGAATGAAACGATGCAGAGTTCAGCGGCTGGTCGATTGAACGGGGACCTCCCGTATCGTCGCAGGTCGACTGCGCAGCCGCGCAAAATTTTCGGCGCGGCCAGGCTCGGGGCGCCCTGCCGTCGGCGCGGCGTCCAGGCCGCCGCGATGTTCAACTTCCCAGGCCGCGTGTGTCCCGATCGCAACAGCTTTCTTGTTTCTCGCATGGAACAGGACTTTTGACTCCACACCACCAGCGAGCGGCGTAATCTGAAAACACCGGGGCTGAGGGTGCGGTTTCAGTTCCAAAGTATTTTGAGCCCGGCGGGCCGCTGGTCATACTCCTGGCGGCCCCTTTTCATCGTCGAGCGGGCCTTCAGCGCTCTACAGCTCCTTGATCTGTACCTTGCGGAATTTGACCACGCCGGAGCCGCATTGGAGCGCGAACGATCCGCCTAAATGTTTGCTGTCCTGCACGTCGGCGGTTTTTTCACCGTTCAGCACGACAACAAGATGCGGACCCTTCGCCGCGATTTCATGGACATTCCATTTGCCGGCGGCCTTCGGCATCGGATCGACCTTCTACGCGTCTTGCACCGCGGGAATGAGACCGGCTAGCATGAACGCAATGAAAAGATGAGCTGGCGGCGGCGCTTCAGTTCGCGGGAAATTCAACGGAGGAAACCATGAAGGCCACAAAACGGTTTTGGCGATACCTCGCGACGCCGATCGCTCTCATCGGCATGCTGAGCCTAAGCTCGGCGGCCGAACTCAATCCCGCCGCGGTGATCTACAAATTACCGGATCAGATTCCGTGGAGCCCGGTCGACGCCCGCGGCGCGCAGAACGCTGTCGTCGTCGGCGATCCGGCCAAGCCGGGTTTTTATGTCGTGTACACCAAGTGGACCAAGGGCAACCATTTCAGCCGGCCGCATTTCCATCCCAACGACCGTTACATCGCCGTATTGCAGGGGACCTGGTGGGTGGGCTCCGGCTCGAAATTCGACCCCGCCAACACGACCGCAATGCCGGCGGGAAGTTTCGTCACGCATTTCGGCAAGCAGGTGCATTGGGATGGCGCCAAGGACGAGGACGCCGTGCTTTTGATCATGGGCGAAGGGCCGGCGACATCGACCGCCGCGGAGGAGAAGTAGGAAGCTGGCAAGCATACGCAGAGCGGCTGCCGCCGCGTTGCCAATGGGGCGTATGAGGCGCACCCTTGCAACTTGTTAGTCATCCTCTCCCGAGGCCCCGATGATTGGTTTCACACGGCCGCCCTGCGACGTCGGAATCATCCGCGCGACGCCGGCTGCTGCCGCGGCGTTGTCGCGACGGCGCAAGCAACTGACGCTGGCGGCGACGATCCTCGGGTCGAGCATGGCGTTTATCGACGGCTCGGTCGTGAATATTGCCCTGCCCGCCATCCAGCAGGCGCTGCAGGCGAACGCGGCTTCCACGCAGTGGATCGTGAACGGCTACCTGTTGCTGCTCGGCGCGCTGGTGCTGGTCGGAGGCTCGGCTGCCGATCTTTATGGCCGCCGGCGGATTTTCCTGGTCGGCATTGCAATATTTACCGCGGCCTCCATTGCCTGCGGACTCTCGCCCGACATCACGGTGCTCGTTGTCAGCCGCGCGGTTCAAGGACTGGGCGCCGCACTACTGATACCGGCCAGCCTCGCGATGCTCGGTGCCACTTTCGACGAGCATGAGCGCAGCCATGCGATCGGGACATGGGCGGGTGTCGGCGCGCTGACGGCAGCGGCTGGTCCCGTGCTCGGCGGCTGGCTGGTCGATCAGGTGTCGTGGCGTGCGATCTTCCTGCTGAATGTTCCGCTGGCGGTTGCTGCGGCCGGACTTGCGGTCTTCTTTGCCAGCGAAAGCCGCGATGAAAAGGCCAAGCCGCTCGACTGGAAAGGCGCGGTCGCGGTCGCCATCGGCCTTGCCGCGATCACCTGGGGACTGGGCGCCATTCCGGCGTCGGGATTTCAGGACAAAGCCGTGCTCGGCGCGCTGGGAGCGGGAATGGCGTTCCTGATATTGTTCGTCGCGATCGAGGCCCGCTCCCGCGAACGAGCGATGATGCCGCTGTCGCTGTACCGCTCGCGCAATTTTTCCGCAACCAACACCGTGACGCTGCTGCTCTACTTCGCCCTCGGCGGCGTGATGTATTTTCTCCCCTTCGGCCTGATCCGGCTCGGCGGTTATTCCGCGACGCAGGCCGGCGCAGCGCTGCTGCCGTTCGCATTGATCATGGGGTTCGGAGCATCGTTCGCGGGTGCCGTCTCCGACCGTTTCGGGCCGCGGCTGTCGCTGGCCACCGGGCCCATCATCGCTGCCTGCGGATTGGCGCTGCTCGCCTTTGCCGACCTCGGAAAATCCTATTGGGTCGGCGTGTTTCCGGCGATCGGCGTGCTTGCGATCGGCATGACCATCACCGTGCCACCGCTGACATCGACGGTGATGGCATCGGTGGGTGAAGCTCACGCCGGCGTTGCTTCCGGCGTCAACAATGCCGTTGCGCGCGTGGCCAGCCTGTTTGCCGTCGCGGCGCTCGGCGCACTGCTGTTCGCGAGCTTTTCGCATCACCTTGCCGGAACACCACCCGCGCACGCCAACGAAGCATTGAATGCGGTTCTGGCCGGCCGGGCCGACGTCACCGGCGGCGCAACCGCCGCATTCGATCGCGCGCTGCGGACGGTGATGCTGGTGGCCGCACTCTGCGCCGCGCTTGCCGGTGTCGCGGGCTGGCTGTGGATCCGGCCGCTGGCGCGGATGTGACGTCGCACTGGCAGCACGGACAACAGTAAACGCATCGGCGCGTTGCGCCCGTTGCAGATACGCGTATCATCTCGGCGGATCAGGGAGATTTCGATGCATCAGGCCGCAAATGTGCAATTTGAACGCGCCGTGCACGAATTCGCCCGATGGCGCGCGGTCCCCGAAGACGCGAGATCGCCGGCTCCGGCATGGTGGTGGGCGTCGGCGTTCGAGGTCCTTGGCGTGCCGCAACCGATGCCGGCGGCGTGGTGTGCAAGTCTGGAATTGCCGGATAGCGCCACCTACGCCGCGGGCGCGGCAATTTTTCTCAATGCACTCGCCGGCCAGACGTCGCTGCCCTGGCCCGGCGAATTTCCGCGCAAGGCCGGACATTCGGGTGTTGGCTAGACGGCTGCACTTCTCCGTCCTGGCCGCGGAGTTGAGTTCTCGAGTGCGGCCCCTGCTGCAGGCTGAAGAGGCGGAGATATCAGCAGAGGCGCGGAGCGAAGCAGTTCTGCCAACTGCTGGGATGGCAGTGGTTTGCTGAACAGAAAACCCTGCATTTCATCGCAAGCGTGATCGCGCAAGAAAGCTTCCTGCTCGGCGGTTTCCACGCCTTCGGCAACGATCGTCATCCCGAGCGCCTTGCCCATGCTGATGATCGCCTGGGTAATGGCCTTGTCCTCGGAGTCATCGGGAAGATCGCGAACAAAGGAACGGTCGATCTTGATGGTGTCGATCGGAAATTGCTTCATCAGGGACATTGACGAATAGCCGGTTCCGAAATCGTCGATCGCAAGACGAATGCCACGGGCCTGGATGGCGTCCAGCACTTTGACCGCCCGGGACACGTTTCGCATCACCATGCTTTCGGTGACCTCGAGCTGCAGCAGCACCGGCGGCATGCCGCTCGCCGCCAGCGCCTCGTCGATATCCTGCAACAAGTCCTCATCGAGGAACTGCCTCGGCGAGAGATTGACCGCCATCGATACCGGCCGCAATCCGCGGCGCTGCCAGGCCGTGTTTTGCGCGCAGGCTTCCCTCAGGACCCAGCGGCCGATCGGGACGATCAAGCCGGTTTCCTCGGCAAGCGGTATGAACTGTGCGGGCGGCAACACGCCGAGATCGGGATGGGTCCAGCGCAACAGCGCCTCGACGCCGGTTATTTGTCCGCTCGCCATGTCCACCTTCGGCTGATAATGCAGCGCGAACTGATCGCGATCGAGGGCACGACGCAGCGCCGATTCCAGCGTCAGGCGCTCAATCGACTGGGTCTTGATCTCCTTGGTGAAGAAGCGGAAGCCGTTCTTGCCATCTTCCTTGGCAAGGTACATCGCCATGTCGGCGTTTTTCGTCAGCGTCTGAACATCGGCGCCATCCGAGGGGTACATGGCGATGCCGATGCTGGCCGTGGTATGACATTCGTGGCCGCTCAATTGCAAAGGTTCGCTCAGCACCGACAACAAGTCGCGGGTAATGCGTTCGACGTCATGACTTTCGGCGGCCTCCTCCAGGATGACGACGAATTCATCGCCGCCCAGCCTCGCCACCACGTCGCTTGAACGCAAGCCTTGTCGCAGCCGGTTGGCGATTTCCACCAGCAACATATCGCCCGCTTCATGGCCCAGCGAGTCGTTGATGACCTTGAACCTGTCGAGATCGATGAACAATACCGCAAACCGCCGCTGGTGGCGACGCGCGGCTTCGATCGCGTAGTGAAGCAATCCGTTGAACGTTTCCCGATTGGGCAGACTGGTCAGGCTGTCGTGCGACGCGAGGTATTCGATCCGCGCGTCCGCCCTGGTTTTTTCGTCCGCACGGTCGAAGTTCTCAAGCGCAAACGACACATTATCAGCCAGCCGTTGCAGGAGTTCGACGAATTCGGTGGTAAAGGTGTCTTGTTCGGCGGAAAGAAACAGCATGACGCCGACTGGCTGCCCATGGATCAGCAGCGGAAATGCCGCGCCCGACTTTGCCCCATCGCTGCGAATGATGGCGTGGAAAGCACTGGCTTGCTGGTCAGCCAGATAATCGTTGCTGATGCGAGCCTGCCCGGAACGGAACGCGGTGCCGCTAAGCCCGTGCCCCTCCGGGCGCGCGGCGCTGATCGAGACCTTTACGTTTCGTGTGGTCTCCGCGGTCGGCCCCGCCACCGCCGCGATGTCGAGGAAATCGCTGTCGGGATTGGCAAGACTGATGGTGGTCGAGGTGAATTTGCCGCCATTCGCCGCGGCCTCGCACACCATTTCGAACAGTTGTGTCCGCGATTTGGCCCGCATGATCGCTTCGTTGGTTGCGCTGAGGGCCGCGAACATTCGCGTTAGCCGCTCCTTCTGCTCCTCGGTCTTTGCCTTTTCCTCGGCTCGATCGAAGTTATCGAGGGCGAATGAAACGTTTTCTGCCAGCCTTCCAAGGAGCTCCACCAGATCATCCGAAAAAGCGCCTTCTTCACGGGAAAGAAACAGCAGCACACCGACGGCTCTGCCGCCGTTTTCCAGCAGGGGAAAGCTTGCTCCGGATCGTGTCCCGTCTTCCCTCGCAAGGGCATGCCAATGAGTGGTTCGCTCATCGGCCAGGAAATCGTTCATGATGCAGGGTTTTTTTGTCCGAAACGACGTTCCGGTCAAACCCCGGCCTTCGGGGTCCGCAGCCGAGACCGCAAAGCGGCGGTTTCTCATGCGGTCGTAATTTATCCCTTTCGACGCAGCAATTCGAAGGAACTCCCCGTCCGGATCTGCAAGCGCAATGGTTGCGGAGGTGAATGTGCCTTCCAGGACAGCCGCTTCGCACACCAGTTCGAACAACTGCACCCGCGTCTTGGCCCGCATGATCGCTTCATTGGTCGAACTGAGGGCTTCGAACATCCCTGTCAGGCGATCCTTTTGCTTCTCTGCCTTCGCTTTTTCGTCCGCACGGTCGAAATTTACCAGGGCGAAGGCGACATTTTCCGCAAGGCGCTGCAGAAGTTTGACCAACTCCGGCGTGAACGTTCCTCGCTCCTGGGAATTGAAGATGACCACACCCTCCGCGCGGTCGCCATTGAGCAATGGCAACACCGCGGACGATGCTACGCCGCAACGACGCGCGCTGTCGTGCCAAAGCATGGTTCGTTCATCGGCCAGAAAGTCGTTGGTGATGCAGGGCTCGCCTGTTCGAAATGCAGTCCCGGTCAGACCGCGTCCTTGAGGCAGCCGATCCGCAATCGCGAATTCCAGATTCCTCATCTCGCCTGCATTTGGCCCGTTCGAAGCAATGACACGAAGAAAGTCCGAGTCGGGTTCGGCGAGGGCAATGGTCGTAGAGCTGAACTTCGCACCTTGCACCGCGGCCTCGCAGACCAGATCGAACAGCTCCGCCCGCGACCTTGCCCGCATGATCGCTTCGTTGGTCTCACTGAGAGCCGCGAACATTCGCGTCAGGCGTTCTTTTTGTTCATCGGCTTTCGCCTTTTCGTCGGCGCGTTCGAAATTATCGAGAGCGAACGAGACGTTCTCCGCCATTCGCGCCAGGAGCTCGATGATCTCATTGTCCGCCGCCCAGGATTTGCTGACAAAGAACATCAATACACCGACGCTGTTGCCGGCCTTGATCAGCGGAAACGCGACGCAGGCGACAACACCGGTCTTGAGTCCCGCCTGCTGCCACGGCCGTCCCTGCACCGAATTGAGGATATCGTGATTGATGCAAGGCTTCTGCGTTCGAAACGCCTTGCCGCAAACGCCGGTCCCATAGACATTATCCGGATCGATCGAAAAGCGCGTCTGCGTGATCTGTTCGACGATCTCACCCGTTCCTGCGACCGGCTTCAACCAGATCGAACCCGGCTCGGCCAGCAAGACCACCGTGGCAATGGATTCTCCGCTGTGAACGGCGGCATCGCAAACAAGCTGGTAAAGTTCCTGCGCCGTCTTGGCGCGAAGACTTGCGTCGTTGGTAGCGCTGATGGCGCCAAACATCCGGTTTAATCTTCGCAAGGCTCGCTCGCTGC
>DATHHQ010000740.1:0-5240 GCA_035490095.1 Bradyrhizobium sp. | reverse complement strand
AGGCCGATCGCTGGGAACGACCGGCCTATCTTAATCAGTCCGCGTGGGAGTGTAGTCGAAGCCTTGGGTGTGTGTGGGAAGGGGCTTCAACGAACGGCTTGGGAACCGTTGGCGGACTTTGGGTGCCCTCCTCATAGCATGCGCAACGTGCTCCGGGACGTGCAATGTCGCATATCTGCTCTGACGACTGCCGCCAATTTCTGAGCCGTTCTTGGTTCTGCTATTTAAAAACGAATATCTTGAAAGTGCAGTCGAACTCGCATCGTCTCCCGAGACCGCACGCATGTCAGCTTTTTCAATTTCAAGGGTCATAGGCGGCACCATGTGTCCGCAAAGTATGGGCCGCCAACTGACGCCAACGCGCGCTCAGGCCGCCAACATGTGGCGGCTTGCTGCTGGCCTCCTAGGGTTGCCCGGACGGCGCGAGATGCCCGAGCGCGGCCAGCTCTGCGGCGATTGTTCGCAGGCTGGCACCGCCTGTCTTGGGTGACTACCGGGGCAGGCACTTTGCTTCGGCAACGACGATACCGGGAAGCGGCCTGCGACCTCCACATCGGCGTTTTTGGCATTACGTCGTGATTTTCGACGAAGCCAATTTCGGCTTTTAGCAACGCCAAGATGGCGACGATGCTCACCAGGGTGGTGGCAGTCACATACCAAGCGGGAGAATTTGGATCGCCGATGGCACCAATGAGATATGTAACGATGAGTTGAGTCGTGCCGCCAAACAAAGAAGCGCCTATCCCATAGGCTATGGCAAATCCACTGGCTCTAACGAAAGCGGGTGGAAGTTCGAGGACAAACGCGTCGGCTTCGTGATGTCCGCGATATGTCCGGTCTACCCCAAACAGCAGACATTTCCGGACCCGGTCGGCACTTCGCATTTGGGCCAAAAGAGTAAACCCCAGCCTCAGGTTCGGCCAAGATCGATCCGCTGATGGCAGCGTTCAATGCAATCGCGTTGATGTCCACGAACCCCTGGTCGGCGCGACCGAATGAATATTTAATCTGGATGTTGGACCTGCACCGGCGCGAAGGTGAAGCCTCGGTGCTATGCGACTACAGGACTATCGCGCGCGGGAGCGACTCATGAAGGCGGTCGCAATGGGCGCGCGCGTCAGTCTTTCTCGGGCGTTGGTGCGTCAACGGGCTCTTTATAGCCGACGTCGTCCTTCGCTCCCTGTAGCAGGGCGAGGAGGTGCATCGCGTCGACGAAGGGAACCTCGAGTTGGTACCACTTACTGGCGTTGCTACGGTCAGAATACTCAATCGTCAGTGATTTCGGCACACGCGGACCGCCTTCAGGTAGGTGGACTGCCCGAATTCGTCCCACGGGCGGCAGTCGATTCACGCTCATTCGGTTGCCCCTACGTTGATCATAGCCAGTGAGTAAAGCGCGCTCGTCGGGCGTTGGCGAGGGCCGTGTAGAAGGGGCACGCGGACAACGGGAGAACCGCGCGATGTAGCCGCTGCCGCTCCTCAATCAGGCTGCTACGATCCGCGATGAGATGGCGGCCAGGCGCGCCAGCGTGCCGCTCTCGTCGCGCCCCATCAGGCGGGAGTAGCCGACAACGTCGGCAGCGCGGATCCCGCCAACTTTCGCCGCTCACGGGCCATGGGAAAAAAGCTTCGGACTGGTAGACAATGAGATGGTGGAGCAGGGCGCACGTAACTCCGCTAGTGGAGCATTACTGGCGCCATAGCTCCCTTTGATGAGGACCGTCATGATGCGGCTGCCATAGCCCGCTATTCATCGGCCAGGGCTTGAGATATAGTAGAGGGCGACAACCCAGCAATGGGGGGCGCGATGATCCGATGCGTGCGGGTGTTGGCGTCAGTCGTTGGGCTTCTGGCCGGCATGGCTGCCGGCAGCACGGTCCTGGCGCAAAAGGCCGGTGGCACGCTCAGGGTCTCCTCGCCGGACAGCCCGGCCACCATGTCCATCTTGGAGGAACCATCTTCGCCGTCGGGCCGATGATGGGGGTGTTCAATAATCTGACGCTGTTTGACCAGAGCGTTAAACAGGCCAGCCTCCAATCGATCGTCCCCGATCTCGCGACCGCGTGGGCGTGGAGCGAGGACGGCATGCGGCTCACCTTCCAGCTGCGCCACGGCGTCGAGTGGCATGACGGCCAGCCGTTCACCGCCAAGGACGTTGTATGCACCTACGATCTGCGGATGGACAAAGCGCCAGAGAAGCTGCGCGTCAATCCAGGGCTTTCGGCCTTCAAGAACCTCGACCATTTCCCGTCCAACGGCGACTTCGAGGTGACCTTCCATCTGAAGCGCCCGCAGCCGGCCTTCCTGATGCTGATCTCCGGCGGCCCCGGGGCGATCTATCCTTGCCATGTCTCGCCCGAGAAGATGCGCCACCAGCCGATCGGCACCGGACCCTTCAAGTTCGTCGACTACAAGGCCAACCAGTTCATCAAGGTGGTGCGCAACCTGAACTACTGGAAGCCGGGCCGGCCCTATCTCGACGGCATCGAGTACACCATCCTGAAGAGCGTGGCGACGGCGACGATGGGCTTCACCTCGGGCACGTTCGACTTGATGTTTCCCTACAACGTGACGATCCCGATCATGAAGGACATCAAGCGGCAGATGCCATCGGCGGTGTGCGAAATCACGCCGGGCCCCGTCAACCGCCACCTCCTCATCAATCGTGCCATCCCGCCATTCGACAACCGCGATGTGCGGCTGCCGCGCCACAGGTGGTTCTTCAGGCTCCGGAAGTTGGTGCCGTAGCCGGCGCCCACCTTAAACGGCGGGAAACCCCACAGCATGTCCTGGCGCACGACGAGCTGGCCGGCCTGCTCGATCACCACCGGCGCCGGATACACGTCCAGGGTTTCGTTTCGGACGCGCATTACCTCTTCGAAGTCGTGGCCGATGAGTCTGTAGTGCCGGATCAGGTTGCGGACTTCCCAAGGCGCGAGAGTGTAGAGGTTGCACATGGCACGTTCTCACTGAGGCTTGTTGGGCTCGCCACGATCGACGGCAGTCGCGAGGCGGCGTCGGAACTCGGCATCGAACGCGGCCCGCAGCGCCTTCGGCGTCGTCCTGAAACTGAAGCGCACGGCCGCGACGGCGGCCAGGAGCGCGATATGGAAGGACCCGGCCTCGCGGTCGACATACTTGCTGTATTTCTTGTCCGCCGCGATCGGCATCACCTTCTCGACGCGCTGATAAAAACTGATCCTCTTGGCCTCATCGGTGAACAGCTTGCCCGCGGCGATCCAGGCACGGTTGAAGGGGGTATCCTCCACAGGCCTGACGCCGCCGGTCACGGCGTCATGGTATTCGGTGGGAAAGTCCGGATCGCGCGGTAACTTGCCATCGAGGCCATCGCTAAACGTTGCGTAGCCATTCCGAAATTCCTCGACGGTAAGCGGCACGAACTCGCCGCTCATGATCGCGGCCCGTCGATCACGTGTAGGAACCTGAGAGTTCATCGGCGAAGACCTGACATGCCGAAAAAGCAGGCGCAAGCCACAAGGGCTAGTGCTGCCTGCACTGCCAGCATCAGCACTGCTGGCAGACTCATGCGAGGTCGACAGTCTAGCTTCCGCCATGCTCCACGCTCTGCCCGTCACGACGTTCGGCGAGGTCGCCGACGCCGGCCTCGAGGTCGAGGTTCGCTGTGCTGGCTGCAATCACCAGGTCAAGATCGACCCTGCCAACGAGCAGCTTCGAAACCGCCGCTTTGCCGCCGCTCCATTTCGTTGCACGGCGATCATCGAACGCTACACCGCCCATCCTCCGCATACCTGCGGCCAGCCCGGCAACGTCTACATCCGGCCGCGTGAACGACCCCAAGTCGGCGGGCCGGTCGCCCTAGCCTTCCTGTTCTGCAGGCGATGCGCGCCGTACGGCTGGCAGATCGACCACGCCCAGCTCGATCAGCCGCCGTGGTCGGCGACGCGCCTCGCGCCTGACGACCGCTTCTGCTGTCCAGCCTGTCGCGGTCGCGTCGACTGGCAAATCCATGGCCCAGCATGGGGGCCCACGTATTCGAGGTCTTAGGCGCCCGACCGCGCGAAGATCAGATGCGCCGCCGGCTGGAGCGGCAGCGGGCCATTCCGGCACACCACAACCGGAACCGGCCCGCTGTACTCCCCGTCCGGCGCGTCCCAACACGCCGGCCCCGTCGGACCACGGTAGCCAGACCTCCCATTCGTACAAGGGCATAAAATGTCTCAGCCCGGTCAGCTCCGGGCCGGACTATCGCCTCTCGGCGCGCCACACGGGTTCGCAGGTGTGCGCATGGATGCCGGCCCGGGCCGCTGCAGCCTCGCGTTCTTCCTCGACGTAGTCGCGGCTATATCGGACGAAGGCCCAGGCATGAACATCGGCTACCATGTCAGCTCCTAAGTCACGGCCATCGGCGTGGCAGATCGCGACGGTGCGGCCGTAGCCGTCGAGAGTCCGAGCTTCACAGGAAACTTGGCGGTTGCGGATGAGGGCGCGCAGATGCTCGGTGGCCGTCTGTCCTGCTGGCCATCCGTCAACGCACAGGTGGCCCGACTCAGGCGCGTCGATTCCCCATAGTCGATAGGTCACGCCGTCGATCTTGAGCGTATCGCCATCAACCACGCGGAGGGACTCGGCAAAAGCCGGCAGGGCCGCAAGCGTGAGGAAAGCGGCCAGAACGGACAGTTTCATCGGTGCTGATTAGCAAGAGAGTAGGGCGATAGCGCGGCGAGCGCCTCTGCTGCAAAGCATGTCGAAGCCGGCCGTGGGCTATCCGTTGCGACTGCCGTTTTGCATGCCTTCGTTGGCAACGTCGCGGCCCAAGACAGATTTCCTTAGATCGCAATGGGGTGGTGGCCCGCCGGCCGAGTTGGGGTGGTCGCCGGCTCTGCTCGCGGAAGTGCAGGAGAAGTCGGCTCGACTTCACTTGACCGCAGTCATGGTGATCCACCAACGTACCGTAATCGCGCGATGGGGCGACACGACGAAACGAGACCGACGGCCATTCGGTAAGATCGTCGTCACGCTCTAGCCGGAGCACGATCTGTCGACGCAAAGGAGAACACCCGATGAAGACCGCCGATATTGAATACCGCGACGGCGCCCTGACCTGCCGCGGCTTTCTTGCCTATGACGAGACGAAGACCGGGCGCCGCCCCGGCGTACTGGTCGTGCACGAGGCTTTCGGCCTCGGCAAGCATGCGATGGACCGGGCAAAGATGCTGGTCGAACTTGGCTATGTCGCCTTCGCCGCTGACATGTTCGGC
>DATHHQ010000739.1:0-22843 GCA_035490095.1 Bradyrhizobium sp. | reverse complement strand
ATCCAGCACGCGGGCCATGTCATCGGTGACCAACCCCGCCGAGGTGCCGATATCGGAAGGATAAAGCCGGAGCGCATAGAAGGGAGCCGTCACGATCGGACCAAGATTGGGATTGGCCACGCCGGCAGCCGCATCACCATTATGGTTTTGATAGATCGTGCTTCCCCTGCCAAATTCGAGATCGCGGCCCGTTTGCGCAAAGCCATTCATCCTGTCGACCGTTTCGCGCAAATTGCCGGGATCGATGTTCAGTCGCTGTGCAAGGTGGTCGATGGTGTCTCCCGCCGTGAGATATCCGTCGGCGATGGCGGCTCTCGTCCCCCAACCGCCCGGGCGCACCATGCCGAGACCGTATTTCCGGAGCGCCACAGCATCCGCGATCAGAAACGCCGGGACGGCCGACGCGCCGTGCGCCAACATCTCCAGCGCAAACTCATGATAGGAGATCGCTTCGTTGAGGAAACGGCGCCCGTTGCTGTCGACGACCAACGTCCCCGGTTTGCCGCGGTCGAGCACAAAATGCGGAAACACCGCGCTCGATCCATTTGCGCGACGCCGGATTGACGCGGGCGCCCAGAATGCGGCGCTAAGGTCCCTGTCGCTCATGCGTGCGCCGATCTCAAGCGCCTTGTCCTGCGCGTCACCATTCGAGCCGGCTGCGACGGAGGACCATACCTCGTCGGTTCCCAGCGCCGCCAGACGCCGCTCGGGGTGACGACTGAAGCCACCACCCGCCAAAATCAGCCCGGCATTGATACAGATGTCGCGCGAGGCGCCGTCCGCGACCAGACGCGCGCCGGTAACGGGGCCGTCAGCATCCCGCACAATCCTTGCAAGCGCGGCGCCGGTGAGGATGTCGACATCGCGACGGATCAGCGAATAGAGCAGCCGGCCGACGAGCGCGTTGCCCATCACAAGCCGGGTACCCCTGCTCTGGCTCAATCTGTCGCGCGCATAGCGCGCCAGAAGTTGGGCGGAATGCAGGAACGATTTGATGGATTTCGTTGACGACAACATGTGACCGATATCGGTCCGGTCGACCATCATTCCGCCAAGCAGCGTGAACTCCGGAAGCGGCGGACGAAGCAGCTGGAACGCCTGGCCGAGCAATCGTCCATCGAACGGCAGCGGCTCCAGCGCGCGGCCCGCCACCGCCGCGCCCTCAAGTTCCGAGCGATAGTCCGGATGACGCGCATAAGCCCGCAGCCGGACCTCGGAATGTTTTTCCAGGATCTCCACTGCTTCGGGACCGGCTTTCAGGAAGCTTGTGCGCAGTGCCGCGTCCGCCCGGTTTCCTATGATCTGTTGCAGATACCTTTCGACGTTCGCAGCGCTGTCGCAGGCCCCTATCGTGGACGCATGGTGTGTGTTCGGTATCCAGATTGATCCCGCCGATAGCGCCGACGTGCCGCCAACAAAGGCGGTTTTCTCCACGAGCAGCGTTCTGGCGCCGCGAATGGCCGCGAAAAGCGCGGCCGACATGCCCGCGGCTCCCGCGCCGATGACAACGACGTCGTAGCTTGATGAAACATCGGACAATCTTGAAGGGGGCAAGGACTTACCCAACATAACGGTGAGAGCAAAAATCCCTGGTCGTTCTATCGCCCATCCAGGCGGGTAGCAAACAAGCGTCTGCCAGCGACCTGTGCGACGTCTCCGCCGAGAGCTATGACCTGAACTTCGCCGTGAATGCGCGCGGTGCGTTCTCCCTACCCGGGCCGTCTGCAAGAAGATGCTCGCGGCCGAGGGTGCCTTTCCCGAAAGCGCGCGTTCGGTCGTGTTCATATCCTCCTCGAATGCTGTCATCGCAGCCCCGGAGCGCGTGCGATGTCCAAAGCGACGGTCGCCGGACGACTAAGCTGTTTGCCATTCGCCTAGCGCCGAACGGTAACGCCGTGTACGGGGTTCCGGCCCGGTCTGATTCACACGCCGCCGACCGAAGTGGCTCAAATCGCGTTTTGACATGCTGCTTGCGGAGGGATTTACTTCATCAACCGCTGGTGCAGGTCCGAGGATGTCGGACGCACGGTCGCGACCATGGCCGCGGGTGAACTTCCCTTCACAACGGCACCGCAATTCAGGTCGATGGTGGAATGCATATCCACCAATACTGAACCCGGAATCTAGAACGAGGGACGCACGACAAAAACGATCAACACAGTGCAAAGAAGCCCGTCGACGGGACGCGATCAAAGCAATTTCGGAGGGGACGGAGATGGCAAACGCCACATATGACGAACCTCACGGCATGAGTCAGTCCAAAAAGGCTGCTGCAAGCGGCTGGATCGGCTCGGCGCTGGAGTACTACGACTTCTTCATCTACGCGACAGCGGCATCTCTGATTTTTCCGCAGATCTTCTTTCCATCGGAAAATCCCACCACCGCCATCGTCGCGTCACTCGCGACCTATGGCGTCGGTTACGTTGCTCGGCCCATTGGAGCTTTTGTTCTTGGACACTGGGGCGACACGCATGGTCGAAAGACAGTGCTGATCGTGTGCATGTTCCTCATGGGTTTTTCAACGATGGCCGTCGGCCTTCTGCCAACATATCAGCAGGTCGGCGTACTCGCTCCAGTGCTTCTCGTGATACTGAGGCTCATACAGGGCTTCGCTGTCGCCGGCGAAATCTCCGGCGCCAGTTCCATGATTCTCGAGCATGCTCCGTTTGGGCGGCGCGGCTTCTACGCCAGCTTCACCCTCCAGGGCGTGCAGGCCGGGCAGATCCTCGCCGCGGCGGTGTTCCTGCCGCTCGCGCATTACATGCCTGAGGAAGCGTTCAACACTTGGGGCTGGCGGATTCCCTTCCTGCTCAGCTTCTTCGTCATCATTGCGGGCTACGTCATTCGCCGCAACGTCGACGAGACTCCGGTATTCGCCGAAGAAAGTGAGCACGGTGAGGTTCCAAAGGCGCCAATTATCCAAGCTTTCAAGCTTAGCTGGAGGGACATGTTGCGGGTCGTCTGCATGGCCCTGATGAATGTCATCCCGGTGGTCGCCTCGATATTCGGTGCAGCCTACGCGGTCCAGGCTGCGTATGGCATCGGCTTCCCAAAAGACGTTTACCTTTGGATTCCGGTTCTGGGCAATATCCTGGCGGTGCTCGTCATTCCCTATGTCGGCAACCTGTCCGACAAGATCGGCCGCAGGCCTCCGATCATCGTCGGTGCGCTCGGTTCGGGGCTGCTCGCGTTCGGCTACCTCTACGCCATCAGCATCCATAGCGTATCGCTGGCGATCGTCATGTCGCTGCTCATGTGGGGCGTCGTCTACCAAGGCTATAATGCCACTTTCCCGAGCTTTTACCCCGAACTCTTCCAGACCCGCACCCGAGTCTCGGCGATGGCTATCTCGCAGAATGTTGGCACAACGATCACCGCCCTGCTCCCGGCGCTTTTCGCAACCGTGGCGCCGCCTGGCTCGACCAACATCCCGCTTACCATTGGGGCGATTACCTTTGCTATCACGGCGATCGCGGCGGCTGCGGCCTGGAGCGCCCGCGAGACCTATCGAATCCAAATCAAGGATCTCGGTCAAGCAGACGCTGTTCCCGTCGACAAGGATGATTACGACCGCATGCGGGCGGCGGGCTCAGCAGACGCCCGGCTGGCCAGAGCATGAGTTCGTCCCATGGTGATCTCTAGCGTCCACCTGGTTTTATCAACAAAGGCGACGGCGGGACCTCCGGACCGTCTCGGTTAAGCGCACGCAAGGGGGCGAAGGCATGACGCCTGAAGCCGAATTTCACCAACGCAACCGCGATCTCCATCCGCCGGCGCATACGCCCATCTACAAGACGAGCGTGCTGCGTTCGCCGCGCATCCCGCTGTGGTCGCTACAGAACTCGCTGTCGGAGGTGACCGGTCCGACATTTACGCCCGAAGAACTTGGTCCGCTCGATAATGATCTGATCAATAATTACGCCAAGACCGGTGAAGCGATCGGAGAACAGACCATCGTCCACGGCTATGTTCTCGATGGCAACGGTCAACCGGTGTCCAACACGCTGGTCGAGGTGTGGCAGGCGAATGCGGGTGGACGCTATCGCCATCGCAACGACACTTATATCGCCCCCATCGACCCCAACTTCGGCGGCTGCGGGCGGATGTTGACCGACGTGCACGGCTATTACTTTTTTCGAACGGTCAAACCGGGCGCTTATCCCTTTCGAAATCGGGTCAACAGCTGGCGGCCGGCCCACATTCATTTTTCTGTTTTTGGGACAGGCTTTGCGCAGCGGTTAATCACGCAGATGTATTTCGAAGGCGACCCGCTCATCCCTCACGATTCGATCATTGCAACCATCCCCGACAAGTCGGCTGCGGACCGCTTGACCGCCAGGCTCGACCTCAATGCATCGCGGCCGCTGGAATGCCTCGCCTATCGCTTCGACATCGTACTGCGCGGACGCCGCCAGACCCTGTTCGAGAACAAGCTGCAGGGGAGCTGACATGACACCGACGCCTTTCATTCCGACTTATCTCCCGGAGACGCCATCGCAGACGGCCGGCCCCTACGTCCACATCGGTCTCATACCCAAGCAAGCCGGCTTTGAAATCTTCGAGAATAATTTCAGCGGCGACATCGCAGGTCCCGGCGTGGCTGGCGAGCGTATTGTCATCGAAGGGCGCATCTTCGACGGCGCGGGCCACATTACCAAGGACGTGCTGGTTGAGACGTGGCAGGCCAATGCCGCCGGCCGTTACAAGCATCCGTCTGACAAGCAGGATAAGGCGCTCGACCAGGGTTTTCGCGGCTGGGCGCGGACCGGGACGGATTTCGTCACCGGACTATACACGATCCGCACCATCAAACCGGGAAGTGTGGCAGGTCGCAAGGGCCGCAAGATAATGGCGCCGCACGTCAATTTCTGGCTCGCGTCCCGCGGCATCAACATTGGCCTCGCCACACGCATGTATTTCGGTGACGAAGAGGCCGCAAATTCCGAAGACCCGGTACTGAATATTATCGAGCAACCCGAGCGCCGCAAAACCCTGATCGCTCCGCGATCAGAACGCGACGGCGCTACAGTCTACACATTCGACATCCATCTGCAGGGCGATCGCGAGACCGTTTTCTTCGATGTTTAACCAGGGCTTTTGCGACGCGGCCACACTTCGGTCGGCCTGACCTTTGGCAACGGGAGGCTCACATGACGACAGACGAAAAAGTCCTGGCATCTGTGAAGCGGGGCAAGCCGCCTGCCGATTGTGCCGTGATCGGAACGTGGAGTCTGCGATCCTATGTTCGTGAACGCTTGTCCGACGGGCAGCGACACAATCAATTCGGCGACGCTCCGGTCGGCTACATCGGCTACGCGCCGGACGGCCGCATGTACGCCATCTTCACGCGCGATGACCGCATCGCGCCGCGCGACGCGGTGCCAACGGACGAAGAAGGCGTGCAACTGCTGGGCACCATGGTGGCTTATGCAGGCACGTTCTCGTTGGGCGAGAACGTCGTGGTACACCACATCGACACCTCGTGGAACCAGGCCTGGACCGGAACCGACCAAATCCGCCACTTCGTGCTGGAGGGAGACGTGCTGACGATCACGACCGCGCCCTACCGGAGTTATCTCGACGGCACGATGGGTCGGTCGATCCTGGTCTGGAACAAGGTGCGATGATCATGCGAAGCGTGTTTGCAAGAGGTGAGCCATGAGTGATCTGTTTTCGCTCGACGGCAAACATGTTCTTGTCACCGGCGGTTCGAGCGGTCTTGGGCGCTTTTTTGCGGCGTTCCTGGCGGCGCGTGGTGCTCAGGTGACGGTCGCTGCGCGCCGCGCTGAAGCGCTCGCCAAAACCGTCGATGATATCGGAACCGCGAACGGTCGAGCCCAGAGCGTCGTGATGGACGTCACCGCAGCGGCGAGCATCGAGGGCGCACTGGACGCTGCAGAAGGACGCTTCGGTCCCATCGACATCGTCGTCAACAACGCCGGCGTGACGGCAACGCGGCCAGCCTTTGATCAAGATGAGACAGATTGGGACAACGTTGTCGACACCAACCTGAAGGGCGTTTGGCTGGTCGCGCAGGCCGCAGGGCGGCGAATGGTCGCGCACAAGCGCAAAGGCTCCATCATCAATATCGCCTCGATTCTCGGTCTGCGGGTTGCCAGTTCCGTCGCACCGTATGCGATCTCGAAAGCTGGCGTTGTGCAGATGACCAAGGTGCTGGCGCTTGAATGGGCGCGTTATGGCATTCGTGTCAACGCGCTTGCGCCGGGATATTTCGAGACCGAGCTCAACGATGATTTTTTCGGGAGTGATGCCGGTCAGGCGCTCATCAAGCGGGTCCCGCAAAGACGGCTCGGCGAATTGAGAGAGCTTGAAGGACCCCTTCTCCTGTTGGCTTCGGAAGCTGGCTCTTACATGACCGGAAGCGTGATCGTCGTCGACGGCGGTCACCTGGTCTCAAGCCTGTGAGCGTCGACACTGTGATCCTGAGCGTACGCGAACTTGTCGCAGAGGAGCGCCCGTCGGCGCAGAACATGATGGGGGAACACCGATGACGTTGAAAGACGTGCACCCATTCGAGGCGGGCCTCGGCCCACATCCAGCCAACTACGTGCCGCTGTCTCCCGTCAGCTTTCTCAACCGCGCTGCGAGCGCGTTCGCGGATAAGGTCGCGGTGATCGATGATGCGCGCAGCTATACTTATGCGCAACTGCTTGATCGCTGCGTGCGCCTCGCCTCCGCGCTGGCGAATCTCGGGGTCGGCCGGCTTGATACCGTGGCGATCATCGCGTCAAACATTCCTGAAATGATCGAAGCGCATTTTGCCGTTCCGATGCTCGGCGCTGTACTCAATCCGCTCAACACACGGCTTGATGCAGCAAATATCGCCTTCTCGCTCACGCATGGGGGCGCCAAAGTTCTGATGGTCGATGGGGACTATGCGCCGCTGGTGCGGCAGGCGCTGGAGCAGGTCGATCACGAGATCGCCGTCATCGACATCGATTCTCCCGGTTCTTCCGCGGCACCGTTGGGTCCGTGCAATTATGAAGCGCTTCTTGCTGGCGCCGATCCGGCGTTCGCTTGGCCGGGAATCGTGGACGAATGGCAGTCGCTTTGCCTGCTCTACACCTCCGGCACCACGGGAGATCCGAAAGGCGTCGTCTACAGCCACCGAGGCGCCTACCTCGCGGCGCTGGGTAACGGCTTCAGCTTCGGACTTGGTTTCGACAGCATCTATCTTTGGACGTTGCCGATGTTCCATTGTTCGGGTTGGTCCTATCCGTGGGCCGTCGTCGCCGCCGGCGGGACACAGATATGCCTTCGCAAGGTAGAGCCGGCAGCAATCTTCCGGCTGATTGCCCATCATCGGGTCACGCATCTCTGCGGTGCGCCAATCGTGCTCAATATGCTGGCTCATGCGCCCGCTGACCAGCGGGTGCCGTTCGATCACACCGTCACCGTTGCGACCGGCGGCGCGGCGCCCCCGTCTACCGTCTTCCGGTCCATGGAGGCTCTCGGCTTTCGAGTCACGCATCTCTATGGGGCGACGGAAACCTACGGACCCGCGACCTCCGGCGTCTTCCTGCCGGAATGGAACGCGCTGCCGGCCGACCAACGCTTTGCCAAGATGGCACGCCAAGGTGTCGCCTACCCCATGGTCGAAGCGGTCACGGTCGCTGACCCCAAGACCATGATCCCGGTGCCGCGAGATGGCACATCCGTCGGCGAGATCATGGTGCGCAGCAATACCGTCATGAAAGGTTACCTCAAGAACGAGGCCGCAACGGCGAAAACGCTCGTCGGAAACTGGTGCCTCTCAGGCGACCTTGCCGTTTGGCATCCGGATGGGGCAATCGAGATCAAGGATCGCTCCAAGGATATCATCATCTCAGGCGGCGAGAATATTTCGAGCCTGGAGGTGGAAGAAGTCCTCACGCAGCACCCGGCTGTCATGCTGGCGGCAGTCGTCGCCCGTCCCGACCCGACATGGGGCGAGACACCTTGCGCGTTCCTCGAACTCAAGCCCGGCGCCGCGCAGCCAGACGACAAAGAGGTTATCGCCTTTTGCCGGGAACGCTTAGCGCGCTTTAAAGTCCCAAAAACCCTGGTCTACGGCTCGCTGCCCAAGACATCGACCGGGAAGATCCAGAAGTTCGTGCTCCGCGATCAGGCAGGCGAACTATGAAAGCGAGGTGCAAGTCCGATTGGTTCCAGTCCAGCCCCTGTTCTCATCATGGCCCATCGTCTCAGTTCGCGCGTGTGGCCGCTCGCATCGCGCTGCTCGATCGGCCCTAGCCCACCTGTTTCGTAGGATTTGAGTATGAAACGACTTGTCTACGTCATCAACGGACCTAACCTCAATTTGCTCGGCAAGCGCCAACCCGCAATCTACGGGCATGAAACGCTCGCCGACGTGGAAGCTGCCTGTCGGCGTGTCGCCACCGAAAGCAAGCTGGAACTAAAGTTCCATCAGAGCAATCGGGAATATGAAATCATCGATTGGATTCATGAGGCCCGCGAGACCGCCGCCGGCATTGCGATCAATCCCGCGGCATTCACGCACACGTCGGTTGCCATCCTCGACGCACTGAATGCGTTCGACGGTCCGGTGTTCGAAATTCACATTTCGAACGTTCACAAGCGGGAGGGCTTCCGGCATCATTCCTATGTTTCAAGCCGTGCCGACGGCTTCATCGCCGGGTTCGGCACCCAGGGCTATACGCTGGCCTTGCAGCGACTTGCGTACCTGATCGACGAAACTGCCGCCAAGAAGGACCAGGGCGGGGCGGCAACAGATTTGGGATCCTGACCATGATAAGCGGCACAACAAAACTCATCGCCCATCTCGGCTATCCGACCGAATCCTTCAAGGCGCCGATGATATACAACCCCTACTTTGAAAAATACGGCATCGATGCCGTCGTCGTGCCGATGGGCTGCAAGCCGGAAGAATATCCGGCATTTCTCAAGCTGGTGTTCAAGCTATCCAATATCCACGGCGCACTTGTCACGATGCCGCACAAGGTCACGACGGTCGCGCTCCTGGATGAGGTGTCGATCTCTGCAAGGGTCGCGGGCGCCTGCAATGCAGTCCTTCTCGGAGCAGGCGGTACGCTGATTGGCGACATGTTCGACGGTGAGGGTTTCGTGCGCGGCGTCCTGCGCAAGGGCCGCGTACTGACCGGCGCGCGCGTCCTCGTGGCGGGCAACGGTGGTGTGGGATCCGCGATTGCAGCGTCGTTCGCCAAGGCTGGCGTGGCGGAGCTTGCGTTGTTCGATGCCTACGCGCCGATGATGAACGGTCTCGCCGAACGTTTGCGCGCCAACTATCCGAAACTGAAGGTTACGACCGGCTCGATCGACCCCTCCGGTTACGATGTCGTGGTCAATGCCACGCCACTCGGTATGAAAGACGGCGACCCGCTGCCGATGGACGTCACCCGCATTGCACCGTCAACATTCGTCGGCGAAGTGGTGATGAAGCACGAGATTACGCCCTTCCTTGCCGCGGTGCGCGCGCGCGGCTGCGAATTTCAGATCGGCACCGACATGCTGTTCGAACAGATCCCCGCTTATCTGGAGTTTTTCGGGTTTCGAACCACGACGCCAGATGAACTGCGGGCTGTGGCGCAAATCAATTACTGAACTAACCGAGAGACGATGCAGACGAGAGCGAATAATAAATTGGGATGAGTCCGGCCATGAAATACTCGATAGCGACCGTTTCCGTTAGTGGCACCTTGGATAAGAAGCTGCAAGCCATCGCGGCAGCCGGCTTCGACGCGGTCGAGATATTCGAAAGCGATTTTTTATCTTTTGACGGCAGCGCAAGCGATGTCGCAAAGATCTGTCGAGATCTCGGTCTCAGCATCTGCGCGTTTCAGCCCTTCCGGGATTTCGAGGGAATGCCGGAACCGCAACGCACACAGAACTTCAGGAGAGCCGAGCGAAAATTCGACCTTATGCACAAACTCGGCACTGATTTATTGCTCATCTGCAGCAACGTGTCGCCTGCCTCACTCGGAGGCATTGATCGCGCGGCTGAGGACCTTCGTGAACTCGGCGAGCGGGCCAGAGCCCAAGGTCTGCGCGTCGGATTCGAAGCATTGGCGTGGGGGCGTCACGTTAACGACTATCGCGACGCGTGGGAGATCGTCCGCCGCGCCGACCACAAATCCATCGGGATCATTCTCGACAGCTTTCATACGCTTGCGCCGTCTCTGCCTGTCTCAGCCATTGGCGCTATTCCCGGAGACCGCATATTCCTCGTTCAGTTGGCGGACGCGCCCCAACTGGATCTGGACGTGCTGTCCTGGAGCAGACATTTTCGTTGCATGCCCGGCCAGGGAAATCTTGATATCAACGACTTTATGCAATCCGTTGTTGCTACCGGATACTCGGGCCCATTGTCGCTCGAGATATTCAATGATCAATTTCGATCCAGATCAGCCAAAGAAGTAGCAATTGATGGGATGCGTTCCCTGGTTTTGCTGGAAGATCAAGCCAAAACCGGAAGAAGCACAAAATCGAAAGCACTTGGCCCAAGATCGGAGATTAGAGACGTAGCTTTTGTCGAATTCGCGGTCGACAAGAACCATGCAGCCGATCTTGCAAGCGTCTTTCGCCAGCTTGGTTTCCGCCTAAGCGGGCGGCATCGCAGCAAGCCAGTGGAGCGATGGTCGCAAGGAGCCATCAACCTTTTGATTAACTGTTCGGAAGAAGGTTTCGCGCGATCCCACTACATGGCGCACGGTTCCGGCGTTTGCGCTATCGCTTTAAGGGTCGATGATATCAACCGCACGATGGCGCGGGCGGAGGCGCTTGATACAACGCCGTTTCACCAGCCGGTTGGCACGGACGAAATGAAAATTCCGGCGATCCGGGGTGTTGGCGGAAGTCTATTGTATTTTCTGGACCCGGACACGTCGAATTGGGATCAGGATTTTTCGCCTATCGTCGATGATGTCGGCTCAAATCATCTCAACACCGTCGATCATATTTCGCAGTCGATGCCCTACGAACAGATGCTGTCCTGGCAACAATTCTACACCGGCATTTTTCACCTTCAAAGGTCGCCGCAGCTTGAAATTGCGGACCCTCTCGGGCTTGTACAGAGCCAGGCAATTCTGAACCCTGACAAGACATTCCGCATCGTACTTAATGGATCGGTGGCGACGCGGACCATGTCTGCGCGCTTCCTGACGGAGTTTTTTGGCGCGGGAGTTCAACACATCGCTTTCGAATGCGATGACATTTTCGAGACGGTTGCAGGGATGCGTTCCGCAGGAGCATCTTTTCTGAAAATCCCGGACAATTATTATGACGACGTTGAAAGCAGGTTTGAGCTCGATCCCGCCGTCGCAACACGCATGAGAGAAAACCAGATTTTGTATGATCGCGATGATACCGGTGAATTCTTTCAAGCCTACACGCCCGCCTTTGATGAACGCTTTTTCTTTGAAATCGTGCAGCGACGCGGTTACCAGGGCTTTGGCGCTCCCAATGCCTCAGTGCGGCTCGCAGCTCAAACAAGACAGGCCCGTCCGGTAACCGTGCCGAGACCGGATAGCGCGTCCAACTAGTCAGGCTGCCCTTAGGCGCTCTGCCGCTTGACGCAGCCGGAGCGCCACGGCTTCCGCACATCTGCGGTAGGTCAGATTCTAGAGCCAGTAGCAATCGGCATGGCACGTTGCCGCGGCGAATGTCGGCTCCGTCGCGCCGCGGCGCCACGCCCTATCACCGGGCCAACGGCGATGCCTCGGCCGGCGGCCGCAATCCGACGCTCGGCCCGATCGCGACGGCGCCGTTTTACGCGGTCCGTCTCTACCCCGGCGATATCGGAGCCGCGACCGGATTGGTGATCAATGAATGGGCGCAAGTGACCAGGGCCGACGACCGGCCGATACCGGGGCTCTATGCCTGCGGCAACGAGGCAAACTCGATCATGGGCGGCGTCTATCCGGGACCGGGAATTACCATTGGACCCGCGATCACGTTCGCCTATCGCGCCGTCCGCCATGCTCTCAATGAGGCTGATGCCCGCCAGGCGGCGTAAGCAGCCCAGCGAGAAGCAAGAAAATAATATGACGCATGGTGTCGCCCTCGTTTGTGACCTGCTGGTGATCGGTTCCGGCGCCGCCGGACTCTCGACCGCGGTCACGGCTGCGTCGTTGGGCCTGGACGTCATCGTCGTCGAGAAGGAACGACAGCTCGGAGGTACCACCGCATGGTCGGGCGGCTGGCTTTGGATCCCGCGCAATCCGCTGGCGAAGGCGGCCGGCATCGAGGAAGATCCTGAAACACCCCGCACCTATCTGCGGCACGAACTCGGCGAGGGTTACGACGAAGCACGCGTGGCCATCTTCCTGGAGCAAGGGCCGCGCATGATGACGTTCTTCGAACGCGAGACTAAGCTTGCCTTCATTGACGGCAACGCGATGCCGGATTTTCACGGCCATTCTCCGGGCGCCGGCACCGGCGGCCGGTCCGTGTGCGCCGCGCCGTTCGATGGCCGGGAGTTGGGCGAGCGCCTCAAGGACATGAAGCCGCCGCTCGACGAAATCTCGCCGTTCGGCATGGGCATCGCCGCAGGCAGCGACATCAATCATTTCCTCAACGCGACATTCTCCTGGGCCTCGTTTCGCCACGCGACGAAGCGCGTCGTTCGGCATTGGCTCGACAGGCTGCGCCATGGCCAGGGCATGCGCCTGCTCAACGGCAACGCGCTGGTCGCCCGGTTGCTGAAATCCGCCGACGAACTCGGCGTACGTATCCTGACGGCGACCCCGGCGCAGGAACTTCTGGTCGATTCCGGCCGTGTCGTCGGCGCCACCGTGCTGGTGCGGGAAAAGCCGACCGAAATTCGTGCAAGGCGTGGCGTCATTCTCGCCGCCGGCGGCTTTCCCCACGATGTCGCGCGCAAAGCCGCGATGTTTCCTCATGCGCCGACCGGCAATGAACATTGGTCGGCGGCGCCGCAGAGCAATACCGGCGACGGCATTCGCCTCGGTGAGCGAGCCGGCGGGCAGATGCGCCAGGACCTCTCCGACGCGGGCGCCTGGGCGCCGGTATCGCTGGTGCCGCACCGCGACGGTACGGTCGGGCGTTTTCCGCATCTGGTCGAGCGCGCCAAGCCCGGACTGATCATGATCCGAAGCAACGGCCGCCGCTTCACCAACGAGGCGGATTCCTATCACGACGTCATGAAGGCGTTGTTCGCGGCAACCCCGGCCGGCACCGCCGCGGAAGCCTGGGCGATCTGTGATCACGCGTTTCTGCGCCATTATGGTCTGGGTCGAGTGCGGCCGCGGCCTTTTCCGGTCCAACCTTGGCTCCGCAATGGCTACCTCAAGCGCGGCGATACTATCGAAGCGCTTGCGGCACAATGCGGCATCGATCGGGAGGCACTTACGGCCACGCTGCGCGACTACAATCGCTTTGCCGTCGACGGCAAGGATCCCGCTTTTGACCGCGGCGGAACGCCCTATAACCGCATCCAGGGCGACATGGGCCATAAACCCAATCCCTGTTTGGCGCCGATCGTCGCCAGACCATTTTACGCAGTCAAGATCGTCGCCGGTAGTCTCGGCACCTTCGCCGGCCTGCGCACCGATGAGTATGCGCGCGTACTCGACAGCAATGCGCAGGCGATCGCCGGCCTGTACGCCGTCGGCAACGACATGGCCAGCATCATGGCCGGCCGCTACCCCGCTGGCGGGATCACGCTCGGCCCCGCCATGACCTTCGGCTATGTCGCCGCGCACCACGCCGGCGGTATTCCGCTGGACAACAATCGATCGGCCGCCTGATCGAACGGAGATCCACATGATTTACGAAATCGCGACCCTGACCATCAAGCTCGGCACCGCCCCGAAGGCCATCGCCGGCATCGGCGACTATGTGAAGGCGCCCACCGCCAAGGGCACCCTGCTCGGTTGCTGGGCAACCGAAATCGGCGATCTCAACCAGCTCATGGTGCTGCGCGGCTTCGCCGATTCTGCCGAACTGCTCAAGGAGCGCGAACGCATCCTGCAGACCACCGAACCGTTTGGCGCCGGGGACGCCATCGCCGCGATGGATTTCGACAGCTACGCGCCATTTCCATTTCTGCCGCCGGTGAAGCCGGGCAAATATGGCGCCGTCTACGAAACCCGCACCTACAAGCTCAAACATGGCGGCGTGCCGAACACCATTGCCGCCTGGGAGGCCGCCGTCCCGGAGCGCATTAAATTTTCCCCGCTGGTGATCGCGATGTACGCGCTCGATGGACCGCCGCGATTCACTCATATCTGGCCATTCGCCAGCCTCGATGCTCGCGCTGCGGTGCGTGCGGATTCCGTCGCCAAGGGCATCTGGCCGCCGAAGGGCGGGCCCGCCTGGCTGACCGGCGAGATGCGATCGACCATCGCTCTGCCGACGGCGATCTCACCATTGGCCTGACAGCAACACGGCAGTCATTCATGCAGCGCATCTATTCCCTCGCCTATCTGACCAGCGCGCCGATGGCGCCGCCCGACGCACTGGTGCTGGCGCAAAAGCTCGGCTACCAGGCAATCGGCGTGCGTATCGCGCCTGCGGCTCCCGGCGGCGACTTTTCGCCGCTGACCGAGGATCCCGCCATGCTGCGCGATACCGTGGCGCGCATCCAGGATACCGGCGTGCCGGTGTTCGATGTGGAGATTGCCCGCCTGAACGAAAATTTTCACGCCGATCAGTTCAAACGCTTTCTGGAGACAGCCGGAACCCTCGGCGCACGGGCGATCCTGGTCGCCGGCGACGATCCGGACGAAGGGCGGCTGACGGCATCCTATGCCGCGTTCTGCGATGCCGCCGCGCCGTTCAACCTCACTGCGGACCTCGAATTCATGCCGTGGGACCGCGGTTCGCGATGCCAGGAGTGCGCTGCGGATCATCACCAATGCCGACCGGCCCAACGGCCGCGTCCTTGTCGACTCGCTTCACGCCGGCCGTTCGACCACGACGCTGGCCGATCTCGCCGCCATCCCGGGCAGCCGGCTGAGCTACGCGCAGCTATGCGATGCGCCAGGAGAAGTCCCGACTACCCAGGAGGGCCTGATCCACACTGCGCGTTGCGCGCGCCTGCTTCCCGGCGAAGGAGGCATCGATCTCGTCGGCATCGTCAGGCAATTGCCCAGCGATCTGCCGCTCAGCCTCGAGATTCCCAATGACGAGCGACTGCCAAAGCTTGGCGCGCAGGAATGGGCGCGACAAGCGCTCGCAGCCGCCAAACGCATCATCGCATCCTCGACTTGCCCGCAAGGCGCAGCATGAACAAAATCGACCTATCCGGGCGCATTGCACTCATCGGCGGCGGCTGCGGCGGTATCGGCCAGGCCGTTCGACAACGCTTTCTCGATTCCGGCGCGACGGTAATGATCTGGGATTTGCACGAGACCGCCGACGACCGGGTCGATGTCACCGACGAGGCTGCCGTGATTAAGGGGATCGAGCGCGTCGTCGCGCAGTTCGGGCGGATCGATATCCTGGTCAACGCCGCTGGCATCACTGGCCCGACGGTACCGATCGAACAATACAGTCTGGCCGACTGGCGACGGACGCTCGACGTGAACCTGACCAGCACCTTCCTGTGCTGCAAGGCAGTGGTCCCTCAGATGCGAAAGCAGAACGTCGGGCGGATTGTCAATCTGGCTTCCATCGCCGGCAAGGAAGGCAATGCGGCGATGACGGGCTACTCCGCTGCAAAGGCCGCCGTCATCGCCCTGACCAAGGCGCTCGGCAAGGAACTAGCCGATACCGAGATTCGCGTCAACGCGATTGCACCGGCGATCATCGCCACCGAACTGACCAAACAGATGTCGGAGGAGACGTACAGAACGGTAATGGCGAAAAATTCCAGTCGGCCGGCCGGGTCTGCCGGAAGAAGTCGCCGCCATGATCGCCTGGCTCGCTTCGGCAGAATGTTCGTTTTCAACCGGTGCGACATTCGATCTATCCGGCGGCCGAGCAACGTACTGAAGGTGCGGTCGATTAGCGCGCTGGGATGCTGGTGTGCGCGAAACCTCAACACGCGCCCCCGACAAGGGCTGTTCTTGATGAGCAAAGCAGACGGCATGCCCAACCGCGAGGTCCGCCTCGGGGAAATGGATTACTGCGTCAAGGCGACCCGGCGCGAGAAATTGAATTGAAGAAAGCGGTTTCGCTATGTTGAGCAGGTCCGCGGCGGCCGTTTACGTGCGAACGGCCGCTCCGCGCAAAGCGGTCGTTCTGCGATTTTCCAAACTGCTGCGCGCGGCAAACGATAGACACTGTTGCTTGTGGCTACGTTCGACGAGCTATCGACAACTGAAACTAGATACCTGCGTCGCCGGTCCGCTGCCGTTCCATGTCGTCATTTGCGGATAGACGCAGACTGGAAAGCTTACGCTATTATCGCGCGACGTGAGCATGATTTCCCCGGGAGCCACCCCCTTCTCTACCCAATCGACCAACGCGGTGAAGAACTGGTCCTGCTCGCGCGTCGGTGTCTGGTTGGCATTACCGGGAAGTTTCGGCAGCGGCACAGAGTTGTTTTGGCCGCCGACCGTGTAGGCCCGGCCCTGCGAGCTGTGGGCCGCCCCCGGGAGAAGGTACATCCGCATGAACTTCTGCGCCTCGGCATCTCCGCCCATCGCCTCCACGACACGCTCGTGATAGTTGATGCTGCCCGCGGGCGGGATAGCGTCTATTTCCCAGCGGCGAATTTGAGGTATTCCTCAGTACCTTCTTTAGCCAATCGTATCCGGCCCTTTTCATCACCGCGCGCGCTCCGCTCGGTTGGCCGCGCGCCTTGTCGCCTTGTTGGTCATGCCGCGGAGAAGGTCCGCTCATCCACACTGCCCATAACAAAATCCTCCCAAGTCTTCGACTTGGGAGGATTTGATGTTGATTGCGGGGGCTCGCAAACGCCGATACCGACATTCGCTGATCGTGGCCGTCTGAAGCGGACAGTCCCCTGCGTCCCGAACGTTATTATCTATTGGGGAATACCAACAAAACCAATGATTTTTGAACAGCTTTGATCACCATTCTCGCCGTTTGTTCACGGTGTTTCGGTGGTCAATCGGTGGTTAGAACCCTTGAGCCGCTCCGGTCCGGACAGGGTGGGCTTGGTCAAAATAGGGATCATTTCATCCAATGATCTTGGGTTGCCGAATCCGGACTGCTTTTCTGCCTTGATAACGCCTAGGTATTTACTGTTCGCAGATCCCACAGTGCCGTCAAAAACCAAAACGACTCCTCCAGGAACGTTCGGATGTCAATCGGTTCTGGTGATCGACAAGAACGTCGGGAATCTCTCACGTATCGCCGATCGCCATTACATCATCGAGCGCGGCCGCACGATGTGGAGCGGCACGTCGGAGCAATTGATCGCCGAGCCGGAGCTGCAGCATCGGTATCTCGGGATTTGATGGCGGGCGCGTGCGAATTGACGCACCGTGCAATGTCAATAGCATTACGTCCGACGCTACGGGCGAAGGGTTTGCGATAATGGCTTGTGGCGTTTGTGGATTCATTCAGAGCTGGACGCGATGTATCGCGGCGACTCATTAGTCGCAAACTTCTTTATTGGCCATCATCCGGCCACTACCGGTGGTGACCTCACCATAGACCATACGGCAACCTTTCCCAACAGGTCGGCATCCTTGCTGATTGCATAATACCTGCCCAGACGACGCCTGTGGTTTCGCAGGTTCTGATGCCGTCTTTGCGCGTCCCGGCAAGTCACGCCCCGGTTTCGGCTCTTCCCGTTTTGCGGTTGGCTTCTTCACCTCAATCTTTTCGCAGGTATTGTCGTCGCCAATCTCATAACCCGCTCGGCAAGTGATCTTCGTGCAAAGGTCGCCATCGGCCTTAAAGCCGTGATCGCAAATCAGCGGACACACGCGCGTCGATTTACTCTTGACGGCATCGAGCGCATCGACACTGGCGACCTTCACATCGAGCTTCATGCCAGCGTGCTTGTTGAACAGATCAAGAGACCTTTGCGACGCCGCATTCCAATTGCTGTCGATTGAGCTGGTGTGGCATCCCACCCGTCGCAATTCGGATTGCAGCGAGCGTGGAAGATCGGCCGTCGTTGGTTGATCGGATTTGTCGGCCGGCGGCGTTAACGCCGCGACCTTGTCGTTGATGGCCCTTTGTTCAGGGGCAATCTTTGCATCTGCGGTAGCTTTGGCCGCTTCGGCGGTCTTCACGCGTGCGGCTTCTGCAACTTTCGCCTCTTCGGCGGCCTTCGCCATGGCGGCTGTCTTTGCACGTTCGGCTTCGGCGACCTTTGCGTCCTCGGCCTTCTTGGCCAGTTCGGCGGCGACGCGCGCCTTTTCGGCTGCTTTGGCTTGCTCGGCTGCCTTTGCCTGCTCGGCAGCTTTAGCGCCTTCGATCGCAAGCCGGGTTTGTTCTTCCTGCGCGGCCTTGGCTTTATTGGTGGCTTCGATTCTCGCGGCTTCCGCCGCGACCTTGTCGCGATGAGCTTTCGCCAGCTCGGTGTAGAACCCTGATGGATACTTGCTGACGAAGGCATCCCAAACCGGCTTACTGCTGACCTGCAATGCGAACTCATAATTGCGCTGCATGGCGGCATCTTGATCGACCGGCGCGGCGGCAGCCGGCGCAGGCGCGGCTGGCACCAGCGTCACGTCGTTTCCGCCCAGCGAACCGTAGACAAACGGCTCCTGCGCATTGCTCGTGGCCTTTAAGACATCGTCCCGCACGAAACCGAAAGCCTTGCGAAGATCGAGACCGGGTTTCGTAAGGTGATCTACCAGCGCCAAAGCAAATGGGCTGTTTTTGCCATCGCCGTCCGATGCCGTCGATCCCGCCTTAGCGGCAAAAGCGATCATCGTGTTAGGACTGGAAGGTTCGACCTTGGCAAGCCCGCGTCCGATGGCCCTTGATCCGATGGTCCGCTTCATGGTCTTGGCGAAAGGGTTATCACGGCACGCGTCCAGAATGACAAGCCGAAGTTGTTTAGCTGGTTCTACAGCAACCAACACGCGGTCCAGCGCAAAGGTTTCGTCGTAAACGTCGGTGTCGGTCTCAAGCGTCGCATCCACGGGAATCAGATAGTTGGTGCCGTCCAATTCGATGCCGTGTCCGGCATAGTAGATCACTGCCACATCGGCATCGCGCGTCTTGTTGCCAAACTCGCGCAACGCGCGTCGCATTTCGACGACGTTTAGGTCTTGTCGCAAATCTACCGAATCAAAGCCCGCCGTCTTGAGCATGGCGACAACAGCCGCGGCGTCGTTGGCTGGGTTTTTGAGCCGATTTACATTCTTGTACGCAGAATTGCCGATCACGAGCGCCACGCGCTTCTCGGCATGTGCGGCGACGGCGGTGGCGGCCAACACGGCCACCGCCAAGAAAAATGAACGAAAAACAGCCATTAGCCCCGCAATCGACGGTCGAATCTGGTTAGACTATATTGAAGACACCTTGGTGGATAGCGGGATTCCGCCGTTCCATCGCCACCAATCGGGGTTGAACCCCGGTTCCGCTGCACCCGTAAATTTGCGGTGATGACGCCCGACAAGCGTCCGCAAGACCCGCATTGGGACGGCACCGGCCTGCGCTTCGAAACCATGAAGCACGGCGGGGAATATCCCGACACGATGCCGCAAGCGATCAAGCTGATCGACGCCGAGGGCCGCTCCCTGCATCTACGTGCCGATCACGCAGAGCGGCAAGGTGGTCAACAGCCAAGGGTTCATGCTCGATCCAGAGGATGAATGATGACCGGTGATGTCTGCTTTCGGGGGTGATACAGACATCCGATTCGAAGGACATCACGTCGGCTTTTGAGGCAAAAGCAGACATGCGCTGGTCACCCCGGAATTTCGCCTTTGGACCCAAAGCTGAAATCGCGAAGACCACGGCAAGCTGTTGTCAAATTTTCGCTCTATTGCGGTTGAAGCGGAGTTACTTAAGCGCGATGAGCTGGCGATCCACCAAGCGTTTGAGTATGGCTGCCCCACCGCAATGTTTCGGCATGGACTCGGGATCAAATACCCCGCTAACATAAATCCCCTTCGAGTAATGCGACGTGCAGTTCCAAAGAAACGGGCTGTTGAGTTGGCGTCTCCGATATCCAAATCCGTTATACCTTTCCAGTACATACAGAATTCGGGTAATGCTCCAATCCTGTGTGCGCGTGACCCCGCTGAACTCGAGCGCATCCAAAGCGCTATCTTCCCAAGTAAACGGCGGTTGCCCTGTTGTTGGTCTTCCGGCGGGTACACTCACCGTTCGGGCGGTAAGAGGATCATTGTTGTGTAGGTGCGTCTGGAAATTCAATCCCGTCTCTGCATAGTGCAGCACACCGACAACAAACCATGGCACGCCCGTTCTTTTCTCAAGCTCAGAGTATCGAGCTTTGCCTTCAAGAAGCTTATCAACGATGCCGTCTACTTTCTGATTCCCGCCCGCCAGACTCATGTTGGTGAACATCTGACCGTATTCGGGTGCCAGAGAGAGGAAATCTAAAGAGGTTGCCGGAGTGGGAATTCGTTCCCTGCGTGCTATCAGTCGGTCGAGGTCTTCTTTAGCAAATTTGACCGGCGAGACCCCGTCGATCAACCGCCACGACCATCAATTCCTGAGGGATATCCTTTTCCGTGGATGTCAGGATATTTTAGCTATCTTCACATATTCAAGCGAGATCTTGTCTTTGTCGACTGCTCTCTGCTGCTCCTGTTGAATTTTCGCAGCTTCCTGCTTGTCGTGCTCAATTGTCGTCTGAATTATCCAGCCGCCAACCCCGATGATGACCGGAATTGCCGCCGTCGCAAAGATTTTCGCGACCTGCTCGGCCTTGTTGAGGAACGATGGGGAGCCGATCTCAGCCTGGCCCATAGCTTGTGTCATATCTCGCCTCGCGTCGTGCATTTGCACGTCTCGGGCATACTCCAATGAAGACAATCCCTAGGTGCGAAGTATGCACCAGGTAGTACCCGTCTTCAACGCGCCTTAAGCGCGCAGCTAGCAAAAATTGGACGCAGGCAGGTAAATCGAGACCAATTCTGCACGCGAGGAACGGCAGCAATTGGCACAAGGCAGACGTCCTGAAGGCCAGCCCAGATGTCGGCTACCGAGGGGGTAATGCGGACATCGCCAAGTCCATGAGCGTTCCGGATTTATGAGTACACGGCCTAATTCGGCCGAGAGTTGGTCAGCACCGTATTGATGGTCTCGCGCACGAACGCGCGAACCTTGTCCTCTCGCGTCGGGGTCATCGCAGCCAACGGCATGGTGTCGGCCAGCTCAAACAATTTCGTCTCGAGACGCGTTCGATATTTGTCGGGGTCATCCGACATTGTGCTGATGATCTCGATGATCGTTTTCAGCATCAGTTGCGTGGATATGTTGCTGGCGACGTACCTCGCCGTTGCCGTTTCTTCGTCTTCTGCCATCGGGTTCCCTTGCTCGCATCCGGTGTGTGGCGGGCTCACCAATCATAGGGCTTAGCGGGGACGCTTTCGAGTGAGCATGATAATGTGGACGGGGGCGCCGTACCAAACACCTTAGCCCGATCTGCGGTAGCGATCGACCGCGCCAGGCGCAACACCTGGGGTAGTGGGTCAGTTTGAATAAGGCAGCATAAACGCGGATTGTCCCACTGGAAAACGGACAGTCCGCAGGGCATATTGGCGGGATGCAGAAAAAGCCTTGGAAGATAATTGCGTACACGGAACGGCTCGGTGGAGGGCCGGGTTCCCAAGAATATTTCGTTGTTAGGGAGCTTAACCCGCACGCCGCCATAGCGACTTTGCAGACAGTCCGGACCGATCTTTTGGACGCCCGCTGCGAGGTCAAGGGCGAGGCCAGTACGGACCTTCTTGACTGGCTTCAGGTGGACGATGACGTCTTTTCCATCATGGTATTGTCATGACCCCCAAACGCCCTAGCGACCCCAACCAGCTCGCTAAGTCGATCATCGATATAGCGACGGGGCAGAAGCCAAACCGGGACTCTACGCCAATATCTGGGGCGGTTTGCGTGCGCGCCTGGATCGCGCTTTGATGCGCGCATGGCACCTCGTATCCTGACGATCTTGACCGGCCGCAACCTGCCGAAATCCGGCAGTCGAGAGAGCCTGAGCCGTCGATCGTCAACGAAAAGACGATCGCGGACTTCACGCGCGTGGTCGAGCAAACGGGAATTTTGGAGCGCGAACCGTCGCCACCGAAGCCATCCGCCGGCTTGTCGAGTCGAGGCTTAAAGTGAAGAAATGACGTTTGCCACTCACCCCGAGCGCCAGTTCATGCAGCACTTGCGAGGAGCGGGCTGGATCAAGGCGCGTATCTTACCTCGGAGCGTGCGAACTGTGAAAAGCCTGCTACAAAAGGGGTGGATCGAAAAACAACATCAAGGGCCGAAGAATGAGGTCTTCTTTCGGTTAACCGAAAGGGGATTGGAGGCGAAGAAGTCGCCCGTCCCGATCGAAGGGCGAAGGCGAATGGTCGAGCTCGGGCTTAAGGCGAAGGCGAAATGATCAGGACCGCTGTCATCTTGGCTGCGCTCTTGTTTTCGACCGCCGCCCAGGCAAACTATTTCACTTATCAAACTTGGTCAGCCCTGACCGAGGATTCTCGGATCGCATATCTCTCCGGCGTTTTCGACTCCTTGCTGGTGTTCGTGCCTGACGCCGGGTTGCATTACGAGACTTGCCTTGTGAGGGCCAAAACGCAGACCGGCCAGCTTGCCGCGAATGTGTTGAATTTCGCCCAGGACAAGCCCACGTTGCAAACTGGCTCGGTGCAGAACGCGCTGGTCCGTTATCTACTTGCCACCTGCGGTGCACCATCGAAATGAACCTGTCGAGCTCGGGCTGAGGGGCGAAGAAATGAGGAACGACTAGGAGGCTCCG
>DATHHQ010000738.1:0-9744 GCA_035490095.1 Bradyrhizobium sp. | reverse complement strand
CTTCACCCCGACGCCCTGCTCGGTCTGCAATTCGCGAACGATCTTCGGCCCGCGGATGCCGCCATAGCTTTCGCCGGCGACAAATTTGGGTGACAGCAGGCGGTCGAACTTTTCAAGCCAGCGGCGGATCGTCAACGCGATTGAGTTGACGTCGCCATCGATCGAAAAAAATCGCTTGCGGACATCCTCGCCGGTCGCGACGAAGCGGCTGTAGCCGGTACCGACCGGATCGATGAAGACGAGATCGGTGAAGTCGAGCCAGGTCTCGGCGTTGGGCATGAGATCGGGCGCCGTGGAGGACGTCACTGCGTCTGCGTTGATGGGCAGCCGCCAGGGGCCGACATTGCCGAATTGCAGCCATGCCGAGGACGCACCCGGGCCGCCATTGAAGACGAAGGTCACCGGCCGGTTACGCTGGTCCGCGCCATCAAGCTGGTAGGCGGTATAGGCGATATCGGCCTGCGGCTCGCCCTTGTCGTTGAACAGGCGGATCGAACCCGCCGTTGCCGTGAAGTCGAGCGTGCGCCCGGGGAGTGCCAGCGTTTGTTTGGTTGTCGAGTCGGGCGGGAGGCGATGTTGTTCGGCGGCGGCAGGCGGAGTGGCCGCGTCGCCGCGCCCGCCCGTGCCCGCCTTCTGACCCGACGGGGTTGCGGCAGGTTGCGGCGGTGGCGCATCGTCGGCGCGCGCGACCGCTGGAAGCGAAAACGCGACCAGCGCAAGCACGAGGCGCGCGCGGCGCAGCGCGGCGAAAGCGGCAGTCATATCGGTTCTCCTCCCGGCTTCCCGCCATTGGCCCGCCACGGCCGCATTAATCCTAACCGCCAGGATTTCCTGGATGATGCGGGTTCCGGCCCAAAATCGTGCCAAGTTGGCATGGTTCGCGACCGCGCAGTGATAGCCAGCTTTGCTTTCCCGCGCATTACGCGATCTCGTGACATTCCAAGCCGGCGAGCCGATCTCGACAAGCCCGGCCAAGGTCGTATAGACGACGTTCGCGCGCACCCGATCCTTTTCCAGCGCCCCTATGAGCCGGCAATCCCAAGGCTAAGCCCACATGACCACTAAGCCCACATGACCACGCCCAAGCGATATGACCGGATTGCCTTCCTTGCCAGCGCGGGCACGGAGGCGCAGCAGGCGCTTAAGCAGCTGACGCAGCTTTACGGCAATCAGGATCCCGCCGATGCCGACGTCGTGGTGGCGCTCGGCGGCGACGGATTGATGCTGCAAACGCTGCATCAGCATATGCGTTCCGGCAAGCCGATCTACGGCATGCATCGCGGCACCGTCGGTTTTCTGATGAACGAGTTCAGCCCGCGCGATCTGCATGCGCGGCTTGCCGCCGCGCGGGAATCGGTGATCCATCCCTTGCTGATGCGGGCCACCGACGTGCATGGCGTGGTGCATCTTCATCATGCCATCAACGAAGTGGCGCTGTTTCGCCAGACCCATCAGGCGGCGCGCCTGCGGATCCTGATCGACGAGCGCGAGCGCATGTCGGAGCTGATCGCCGACGGCATCATGGTGGCGACACCGGCGGGATCCACCGCCTATAATCTTTCCGCGCAGGGACCGATCCTGCCGATCAACGCGGCGCTGCTGGCGCTGACCCCGATCTGCGCGTTCCGCCCGCGGCGCTGGCGCGGCGCCCTGCTCCCGAACACCGCCTTCGTCGTCATCGAAGTGCTCGAGAGCGACAAGCGGCCGGTCGCGGCGGTGGCCGATCACGACGAAGCCCGCGATGTCTGCCGCGTCGAGGTGCTTTCCGACAAAACCATCTCGATGCGGATGCTGTTCGACCCCGGCCACAGCCTGGAAGAGCGCATCCTGAGCGAGCAATTCGGGTATTAGGGCTCCATCGTCGGACACGGCGAACGCGGTTGTGAAATATATTTCCGACCTCATCCTGAGGAGCGCGCCCTTGCGCGCGTCTCGAAGGATGGCCGCGAGTCCGCGCTTTGCGTCCATCCTTCGAGACGCTTGCTTCGCAAGCTCCTCCAGCGATAACGGCGAAGCCGTTACGCGGGGATGAGGGCCGCACAACCTCGAACGCCGGGACGACGCCAAACCCGTTGCACGAACGTCGTTCCCTCCCCCCTTCGCAACCATTCGTTAACGCGGGCGGGATATGGTTAACGCGGAGTATACCGAACTCTTCGGTCACCCCTAGAGCCTGACCATGTTTCGCATCGACTTCAACAAGCTGCGATTTCTTGTCTGCGACGACAATCCGCATATGCGCCGCATCCTGCGGACGCTGCTGCATTCGTTCGGCGCGCGCGAGGTGTATGAGTCCGAGGACGGCGCCACCGCGCTCGAAATGTACAGCCACTACGTTCCCGATATCGTCATCACCGACTGGTCGATGCCGATTTTCGACGGCCTCGAGCTCGCGCAGATGATCCGGCAGCCGGAATCGAAGGGCAATCCCTACGCCCCCATCATCATGCTGACCGGCCATTCCGAGAAGCGGCGCGTCACCGTGGCGCGCGACGCCGGCGTCACCGAATTCCTCGCCAAGCCGATCTCGGCCAAGGGGCTGTACCAGCGCATTCTGAACGTCGTCGCCAATCCGCGTCCGTTCATCAAGACCAAGACCTATTTCGGCCCCGACCGCCGGCGCAACACCAGCAACGCCTATATCGGCCCCGAGCGCCGCGTCGGCGGCGACGCGGAAGTGCTGCAGCAGCCTTCGCTGCTCGACAAGGCCAGAACTGCTGTTTAGCGCGCGAGACCTCAGGAAACCATGATGGCGAAAGACAAGTCCCCGACGCTGCAGATCGCGACCTTCGCCGATCATAAAGTGATCACGCAGCCCAATCCCTTGCGCAAGGTGCTGCGGCGTGTGCTCGATAAAGATCCCGACGATCCGATCGCGCGCGCGGAAAAGGCGCTCGCCGGCCTGTCGGGCGAATTCAAGAACTGGATGGGGATCGAAACCGACCGGCTCGCGGCGGCCCACGCCACCATTCTGAGGGACGGTTTTACGGACTTCACCCGCCAGGAGCTGTTTCGCGCCGCCCATGACATCAAGGGCGATGCCGCCACGTTCGGATTTCCTTCCGCCGGTGCTGCCGCCGAGAGCCTGTGCCGGATCATCGAACACGCGCCCGATCTTGACGAGGTGCCGTCCGACCTGATCGCGCATCATATCAACGCCATTCAGGCCATCGTGCGCGAGCGCACCAGGCTCGACACCGTCAGCACCGCCAGCGAACTGAGCCGGCAATTGCGCGGCGTCGCCGACGAATACCTCACCTACGCCAATCGCGACCGCCCCGAGCACCTCGAAGCCATCCTCGGCCCGAGCCTCGTGCCGGGGGATTGAGGCGTAAACGTTTGCGTCGTCCCCGCGAACGCGGGGACCCAGTACGCCGCGACCCATCGGCTCCATCACCGACGCCCTGGAATACTGGTTCACCCGCGTTCGCGGATGATGACGGCTGGGCGTGTGGCGCGTTCGCATTCAACGAATGGCCTCCTGCGCCCGTCATTGCGAGCAGCGAAGCAATCCATACCCGTCATTCCGGGATGGTCCGCAGGACCAGACCTCAGATGTGCAATTGCACATCGGGGAATCTCGAGATTCCGGGTTCGATGCTCCGCATCGCCCCGGAATGACGGAGTACGGATTGCTTCGCGGAGCCTGTCATCGGTCGCGCATTCGCGCGACCCGTTGGCTCGCAATGACTCCAAACACACGTTCGCGACCTCGCGATGCGAAGCGTCCGAGGCCTTGCATGAAATCTTCCGCCCGATAGAGGGCGTGGGGAACGCCGGATGCCCGTTGCACCCGCAGCCTCGCGTGCACTTTGTATTGGTAGAACGCACACGAGTAAACGAGTACACCGGAATCACGCGACGTTCCCGCACGCAATGGTTTTAACGGTTTCCTTCGTGCTCTCCCCGGTGATCGGGCTTGTTTGCCACCGTCGCCAGCGGATAGGTCTTGTCTAAGCCCGGTTGGGCCGACGCGACTCCGCAAACTTGACGCTAGCGTCGGGGTGTCAGGACCACACGACTTCGCCGTACGCAACAGCATCGTTCGTCAGCTCGCCGTTTGATCGCTCACGGGCCTTTCGCCAACCCGCCCTGCCATCACGTTGCGCGCCTGACGCTGCCGCGTCCACCGCCACCCACCCCGCGTCCGTGACGATCGCGATACGCCCCTCTAGTGGGGTGGGGTGGGATGCGAAACGTTCTAGATCTGATTTGGGGTGCGCGGCTACAGAAATATTTTTCGGAAAACCAGAAAAAAGACTCGACACAAAAATGCCTGACGGGCAAATCAGCGCAACGGCCGGCTCCAAGACATCACTTGGTTATCCATCGCGCCGCTTCGAGACGACGCCCTGCCCTCCGAGCCGCAAGCGTGCCCGAACATCTCGCCGCTTGTGTTTCATCCGGATTACGCCGCGATCGGCAGTAGCACGTAGGATGGGCTAAGCCTGCGAAACCCATCATCTCCATAAGATGCAATTGATGGGTATCGCTTCGCTCCACCCATCCTACGCGCTAGGTGTCCTGGGATCAGGAGTTTTTTGATCCGATCATATTGCCGGGCCGAAAGCAGCCGCTGCGCACGTTGCGCGATGAAATCGGGAATGCGATCGCGGACGGGCGTCAGCGCCGTGATGCCGTCGTTCTTGCCTGTGAGGTGGGCGCGGCTGCTCGACCAGCGCCAATCGCGTGCGCGGTCGACCAGACGCGCGGCAGAATCGCGAGCGGGCGGCAGCGTATGCGGCTGTCGCTGCCCAAAATTGAGACTCTTATGGAACTACGTCTGTGGCGCTTTATTTTCCAGGGAGTTCGCCGGATTCAGCGCCGCATCATCGTCTGTGTGTTCATCTGCATCAGCTGCCTATTCGACTGTTCCATCGCCCACATCTGCTGCTGCATGGCCGCCTCCTGTGATAGCCGCATCCTTCTATTATCATCCAGGCATTGGACATAAGCCGGCGTTCCCGGTTTCAGCCCCGCGCTGCGGCAGGCCGCGTCGTCATTGGCTGCAATCTGCTCGGCGGTCGTGAAGCAGGCGCCCAATGGAAGCGCGGCTGCCACGATCAACAGAAGCCGTGAAAAGTGCATTTCCTTGCCCCCTCTCTTCTGAAGCTTCCATCTTATAGACGCAACCAAGGCGCAATTGCGTTCTTGAGATTCGGGGGCGCCTGGAAGGTGCCACCGCCCGCGCGGCTTCGCAATCAGCCTGTTCGCGGGTGTTTTGAATTCCGTCGCGGCCATCGCGAGAGCGTCTTGTTCGTTGAGGTAGCGGGAAAATAATAGCGCTCGACGTGGACGCCCCTGCGTTCGTCGAGGGTGATCTCCAGCAATTCGTTGATGGGTTCGCGGTCGCCGAGGCGGTCCAGCGCGAGGGCGAACAGCCGCCTCTGAATTACGGAATTACGATGACAGTGCATTTAATGCGCAGTGTTGTGCGCGATGCGCGGCGAGTTAAGTGCACTGTCACCGTAACTCCGAGGTGGTCAACCGCGGCTTGGATCCACACGCGGTCATCACGAAGAAGAGCGCTTCTTGAACTCCTCCCAGTGGCGCCTCATGAACTCGTCCTGCTCCGCCACTGTGCCTACCGATGCAATGTCGTCGACGGGATCAAATGTCCCGACCAGATCCTTCATCAAAGCGGGCTGACCGTGTGTGTGCACGTAGCTCTTCCAAGCGCCGGCATCACGTGACATCCCAGAAGGGCAAACGTTTGGCCGCGCTCCCTGACAGAGAACGCGGAATCCTTCGGGTTCGATCACCCGGCGAAATGCGCGGAGGCACTCGTAAAAGTCAGACGCATCGAAACGACGCTCCTCACCACCGACAGGCCACGCAATCACCAGCCGACAGACGTCTTGGCTTAGATCGCTCAGTTTTGCCTGGAGGCTGATCTTCTCCATTCCAGTACGTTGCACGTCAAGCCAGATGATCTCTGGTTCCATAGCCCCCGCCACGTCGTCTGCGCCACACCAGCGAGCCTGCATCTAGCCATGACGAAGCAGGCTGACCAAACGGGACCGCATTCATGTACGGACCTGGCCGGATGCATACCCACATGTCGCGCTGTCAACTCTCACGTCCGCGGCCTTCACCGGATGCGTACTTTCCGACCGAGTCGCGCATGAATGAAGAAAACCGGGGTACGGCCCCGGTTTTCTTTTGGCGCGTCGGTATCAGTTTTGCCTTACGTTGCCGAAGGCATCGCGATCGCCGTGAGCGTTGTATCCCGAGTCGTGCAGGTTCTGCATGTACGCGTCGTGAGCACTGAGGGTATCGGCGGGGGCGGAACCCTCGGCAATCGGAGCGCTGGCGTTGTGGGAGTGGTGGTGCATGACGTGGTGGTGGTGGTGGTGGTGGGCTGACTCGCGAGCCATGGCAGCACCACTGACGACGAGAGTGGCCGCAGCGGCCAAAATAAGAAGTCGCATGATTAGGATCCTCCGTTTCTTGTTTTTGAAAGTTGAGCTTAGAACACCTCAACAATTACAAATTACACCACGCTGCACAAAAAGTTGAGACTCCGCCCCGGTAAACTTTGCATCGCGGGTTTGTGACGAACCCGTGACCGACCCGTGATGCCAGAGCCAGCAGCGGAAGGCTGCAGTGTCATAGTGCCACGGCGAAGCAATATTGCTCATCATCGTCGTTCGTGGCCCGCACGCGCCGCCGTCGCGCGCTGATGATCCTGTCGCGCTACTGCACTTGATCTTGCGGCGGGTGCGGCAACGGGCCTTCATGATCCAGAACCCATACGTAATCCCGCGCGTCGAGATAGCCGCCGCAAATGTTGCATCGGAAAAAGTTTTCGGCCTCGCTGACGCGAAGCCTGTCGGCGCGCTCGCCGAGCACCGTCCCGCGTGGTCTCGGTTCTTCGAGTGACATGATCGCCGGCATCTTTAAGTCCCCTAGAGCGGGATGACTTTTCTTCGAATCGTCGTCCCGCTCTATCTTTTTGTTTGAGCATGATCTCCGCGCAAACGCTTCGCGTTTGTCGCGAGGGAAAACCGGTACCCACCCTCGGATCAAGTCCGAGGGCATGCTTTTCCGGATCATGCCCTAAGTCTTGCCACCGCTCTATACTTCCCATGGTGCCGTGGGAAGTGTCACTCAATCGCCTCCCGTGGAACCACGGATCAAAAAAATCAGAGGCCGATCCTTACACGGCGCGCGGGGTAATCCGCCCGTGCCGCCATCCACGATTCATTTCACTTCCTTGAAGGCTGGCCCGACAGGCGCGATCTCGGTGCGGTGACGAGCAGCTATGGAGCGCATTACGGACTTAACTCGGACATCAAGCCAGGTCCGAAAAGTGCCAAAGCCGCCATTGCAGACCGACATCAGGGCGCTGAGACTGCGCTCGCGGCCTTGCGGATGACATCGAGTACCACATCCGGCTTCGATAACATGGGAACGTGGGACGCCGTGACTTCGGTCGTGGCGGCTTTCATGCGTTTCGAGACAAAGTGTTGCAGGTCCGGGTGAACCGTCTGGTCCTGGGTGGCGAGGACATACCAGCTCGGCTTGGATTTCCACGCCGTGCCCTCGACCTTTTGGTTGAAGAGGTCTGCCACCGGCGCCTCCTGCGTGGCATACACCAGCTTTTGCTCCGCCTCGGGCAGGTCTCCCGCGAAGTGCTTGACGCCGCTTTGTTTGAGCCAGACGCGCCCGTCCGGCACCTCGATGTGGTCGAACACGGGGGTCGTTGGAAACTTGTCAAGCAGGCTCTGAGAGGTTTCGTCGGCATCCGGCGCGAGGGCCGCGATATAGACGAGCCCGGCTACCCGCGCATCGGTCCCTGCGTGCGTGATCAGTGTTCCGCCATAAGAATGACCGACGAGGATCGCCGGGCCAGGGACCCGAGCAAGGCACGCCTTCACGGCGGCGACGTCAGTCGCGAGTGAATCGAGGCCGTGCTGACTGGCCATCACTTCATGGCCCTCGGCTTGGAGCGTTGGGATCAGCTTGCTGAAGCATGATCCATCAGCCCAGAGGCCATGTGCGAAAACGATGCTTGGTTTGGTCACGATAGTCTCCGTTGGCTGTGTGAACGTCAGTTGATTTGATCGCGATGCGTAGCCTGAAGCAGGTGGGCTTCATGTCTATCGCGTCATCAATACAGCCAACAGAGGGCGGCAACGATAATCGGGCGAAAGTGAAAAATGACGCGAGCCTATGTTTTCCGCTTTGCGCTGGCACCTCAAACTCGGACATTGCTCGATGGATTCCTCGTGGGAACGACGTTGAGGGTGATGCGATCAGGCCGCGATCAGGTCGTGGGGTGCTGTGGCTTCTTCTGCCATCAGTTCGTCGCAGAACATGCGGGCTTCTTCCCGCGCCGACTCGGTCGCAAAGCGGCGCAGCGGCTCGGCGGCCTTCCGGTCGGTGGCGCAATGCGTCGGCACGCACGCTCATCACAACGCGCTGAGATCATCCGGGACGTCGCCGAACTTCCTGATCACCTCGGCATCATTGAAAACTCCGGTGGCCGGATCACCGGTGCGACTGAATGCGACGGCGCCGACATGCCCCTGCTTGCGCGAGAGCGCCTCGGCACGCATCACGGCAGCGGTCGGATTGAAGCATTCGACCGGCTCCCCCGGCGTGACGCCCTCGTCAGCAGCAACAAAGGGCAGAGCGACGAAGTAGGTCACGTCCGCCATCACGCGCTCCTAGCCTGAATAGGTGCGAAATCGGCCGCGGACATACGCGTGCGACACCGCCGCCATCAGTTCACAAGCCTCGGACTCCAGGTATTGGTTCGCCACAATCAACGAGCGGATGGTGGACCTCATGTCGCCGCCGCAAGCAGCGATGGCCTCATCCACAGCGATCTCCAACTCGTCGGCCCCCTTCTCACTCGGCTGCGAACGAGGGCGCATGACGTTGTTCCGTGCTGAACGGTGATGCCAGATGTTCTGCTTTTGTTCTCCAAAAGTCAAGCCCGCTTCTTGGCAGCCTGATCGGGCGGGCATAAAGTGAAGGAACAATATCGCTGACGGCGGTTTTTCCTCTTGGCCGTCATCGCCCCATCACGAACGCGAGGGGCTGGGCGCGGCGTATGTGCGCGGTCCCTAGGCGTCGGTCAGCCGCGCGGACGCGCAATACGGTTCATACCGACATCTCTTGCACCATCACTCCGGGCGCGGGCATCAACCGAGGCGACTTACATGATAGTTCAACAGCATTGGTTTCGAGAACAGCGTCCCATCGTCAGAAGCACGATTGGGTTCGTGCTGATCGCGACAGTATTGTGTTTGCTGCTTGGTCCCGTCGGCATCCTGTACGCAGTGGGACTTGAGGTCCTCTACCTGTTGACGGTCGCCTTCGCAGCGCTTTTGGACCCAGACGAATACTAAGTCCGAACCGCCATCGGATTAGGCCGTCGTGAGGCAAGCGATGTTGATGACGAAACGCAAACCGGCGACGACTGGCGAAATTCTGGTCGAGGAATTCATGAAGCCGATCGGCCTGACGCAAGGCGCGCTGGCGGAAGCCATGGGCGTGCAACGCAAGCACGTCAATGAGCTGTGCAACGATCGCCGCAATGTGACCGCGGCGACAGCGCTCATTCTCGCCCGGGTGTTCGGCAACAGCCCGGATTTCTGGCTCAATGTGCAGCGGCGAAGCGACCTGTGGGAAGCGATGCATTCACCGCGCGAACGCAAGCGGATCGAACGCGCGCGACCTTTGACATCAGCGGCGTGAGCCGCGCCGCCCTCGTGCGCAATTGCGCACTAGGCG
>DATHHQ010000737.1:0-3795 GCA_035490095.1 Bradyrhizobium sp. | reverse complement strand
ATAGAGACCGCTGCCGACGATGAATACCGCGCCGGTCACGGTCCAGACGTCAGGCACTTCACCGAAGATCACGAAACCGAGGATGCTGACCCACAGCAATTGGGTATACGAAAACGGTGCGAGCACGGAGGCGTCGGCGTAGCGAAAGGCGAGAACGACGATCCACTGCCCGGCGGTCGAGGCAAGGCCGATGAAGATGCCGAACATAATATCGTGCCAGCTTGGCGCGACCCAAACCAACGGGACAAGCGCCGACAAGATGCAAACACCCACGATCGACGAATAGGTCATGGTGGTGATGGCGTGATCCCTTCCGCTCATCATTCGCGTCATGATCAATGTGCACGCCCAGGCCAGCGCCGAGACGATCGGGAAAAACGCGGCGGGATGAAATGCGCCGGTGCCCGGCCGCAGGATGATCAGCACGCCGATCAACCCGACCGCGGTCGCAAGCCAACGCCGTACGCCGACGGTCTCGCCGAGAAAAACAATCGACAGCGCCGTGACAAACAGCGGCGCGACGAAACCGGTGGCGGACGCCTCCGCGATCGGAAGAAACCGCAAGCCGGAGATGAAAAACAGCGAAGACCCCAGCAGCGCGACGCCGCGCATCGCCTGCAATCCGGGCCGCTGCGAGCGCAAGGCATACAGCGGCGAACCCGGCACCATCGCCGGCGACATGATCAACGCGAATACCAGGAATCGAATCCACGCAATCTCGATCGATGGCAGTGTCGCCGACAGGTACTTCGCGGTGACATCGGAGGCGCCAAGAAATACCGTCGAAGCGAGGATCAGCGCGATGCCCCGGAACGGCCGGTCGGCGCGCGCCGGTGCGGTGCGGGTGGCGGACTTCTTTTCGGGCAACGGCAGTGGTGCGCTGTCCAGCCTGGCGGCTGCGGCGGGTGGCGGAGTCACAATTGAAAGCTCGTGGGCGATGATCGAATCGGGCGAGTATCCAAAAAACGACAATTGCGTGTCGTTCGCAAGGTCTGAAAACAGGACGCCGATATGCATGATCGCGTGCGGCGGCCCGCCACGCAGCCGCTGAAACACTTCGTTAAATTTCGTGTCCGCTACAGCATCGGCAAGCCACGCGGCTTTGGGCCGCGCGGAAACGCCTGGTCCAGCGCGGCGATCTCGTTTTCGCTGAGCGTCAGATTTGCCGCCGCCGCGTTGTCGGCGGCGTGCTCCTGACTCGCGGCTTTTGGGATCGTGAACTCGCAAGCCTGGCGCGTCAGAAAGCTCAGCGCGACCTGGCGCGGCGATGCGCCATGCGCGTCGGCGATGGTCTGCAACAACGGCCCCGCCTTGCTGCGCGGTGACGGAAAATCATTGTGACCGAACGGCGAATAGGCGACCACGGCGACGCCGTGCTGCTCGCACCACGGAATCACCGCGTGCTCGATCGCGCGCTCCTGCAAATGGTAGAGTACCTGGTTACAGGCGATCTTGCCCTTGCCGGCGACCGCCAGCAGTTCATTGAGATCGTCGGTATCGAAATTGCTGACGCCCCAGCTGCGGATTTTTCCGGCGCGGGCCAGTTCCTCGAACGCGGCGACGGTTTCATCAAGCGGATACGAGCCGCGCCAATGCAGCAGATAACAATCGAGCCGGTCGGTGTTCAGCCGCGCCAATGAGCGTTCGCACGCGGTGATGGTGCCGCGCCGCGAGGCGTTGCTCGGCAAAACCTTCGAGACCAGGAAAATATCGTCGCGCCGTCCGGCGATCGCCTCGGCGATCACCAGTTCCGCATCGCCATACATCTCGGCGGTATCGATGTGGGTCATGCCGAGATCGACGCCGCGGCGCAGCGCGGCCATGGCGTCCTTACGATCGCCACGGTCGATATACCAGGTGCCCTGCCCGATCACAGACACCTCGCATTTGCTGCTGCCGAACGGCCGAGATTTCATGGTCATGGTTTGCCGTCGATTGCGACACTTGCACAGCTTGGCACGGCGCGGGACTCGATCAACCCTGGCTGACGTTTACCAGCGCATGGCGGCGATGCATTGCGGCCGGGTTCTCGGCCTGCAGACGGCGCAGCCAGTCGCGGAAGCTGACGATCTCGGGACAGTCTGCCGTCCCCGCAGGCGCAATCAGCCAGTCGCCGAGTCCGGATCCCTCGTTCACGCGGTCGCAACGATAGCCCGGGTGGTGGCCGAGACCGCGGCTGATGAGCAAGTCGACCTTGCCCTCGACGAGCTCGTGCAGGCCCGCCGGTTGCAGCACCCGCAAGCCTACTCCAGCATGCGTCGCACGGAACTCGGCAAGCGCCAGGCGGCGCAAGTCGAAGCTGGCGTGCAGACCCAACTGCAGCAGCACCCCACCACCCGCAGGCTTCAATTGTGCGGTCGCATTGGCGATGCGACGAAAGCCGCGGGAAATCTCGGGCAGGTAGACTTGGCCGGCTGCCGTCAGAATGAGCTGCTTATGCAGCCGCTCGAACAGGCGCACGCCCAGGCGCACCTCCAGCGCTTTCACCTGCTGCCCGACGGCGGCAGGCGTCACATGCAGCTCATGCGCGGCCAGTTTGAAACTCAGATGCCGCGCCGCGGCTTCGAATGCGCGCAAAGCATTGAGCGGTGGGAGGATGTAGGTCATCGCCTTCCATTCTGTCACCGATGTGCCACGGCCTTGCAATAGATTTTCTTGAGCAAGGCGCCAGTAACAATGCTTTGCCCGGCGTTTATGGCACACGTTAGGTTCCGGTTCGGAAGCACCCGGAGAATCCCATGCCCCGCCGCATCGATCACCTCATCATTTGCGTCCGCGATCTTGCGCAGGCTGCGCTCAACTTCCGATCCCTCGGCTTTACCCCGACGCCGGCTGGCGTCCATCCGTTCGGAACCAGCAACCACCTGGCCATGTTCGGGAACAACTTCCTGGAGCTGCTGGCGGTGACCGACGCAGCCGCCGTCCCCGCGGCCGCGCCGGGCCGTTTCAGTTTCGCTGCCCACCACCAGAATTTTCTGGCGACCGCGGAAGGGATGTCGATGCTGGCCTGGCACAGCGCCGACGCGCATGCCGACGCCGCCCGCTTCGCGGCAAATGGCATGGGCGCATATTCGCCGTATGACTTCGGCCGTGACGCGGTGCTTCCGGCCGGAGGGACGGCCCGGGTTGAGTTTTCGCTCGCCTTCGCCACCGACCCCACCATGCCCGGGATCGCTTTCTTCACCTGCCAACAGCGTCATCCGCCGGAAATGTTCTGGAAACCGGAATACCAGCGCCACCCCAACGGCGCCTTGCGCGTGGTTGAGGTCGTGATGTCAGCACCGGAGCCGGCGGCGCACCGCGATTTCCTCGAGCGCATCACGGAAACCACGGCCGAGCTTGCGCCCGGGCGACTGACGGTTGGCAGGACAGGCGATCGGGTCACCGTGCTCAGCCCGCTCGAGATCGCGCGTCGGCTGCCGGGTTTGGCCGTCGGCGGTTCGCCGCATTTTTGCGCGGCGCGGTTGGCCGTCGCCGATTTGAATGCGACAAAGCGAGCATTAAAGAGCAACGGTGTCGACTTCCAGGTCACCGAGGGCGTCCTGCTGATCCCCCCGGCAGCGTCGCATGGTCTGGCCCTGGAGTTCGTCGGACAAGGGACAATCTGACATGGCCCACATCACGCGGCATAATCCCGCAGCCGTCCACGCGCCGTCCAGCGGCTACAGCATGGGACTGGAACTTGGCCAGCATCGCCGGCTGCTGTTCATCAGCGGCCAGGTACCGGAACGATCGGACGGCAGTGTGCCCGAGGGTTTTGAGGCGCAATGCGAGCAAGCCTGGCGCAACGTCATC
>DATHHQ010000736.1:0-3270 GCA_035490095.1 Bradyrhizobium sp. | reverse complement strand
CAGGAACAATATCAGGTCGGGTACGGCCACGAGCCGCGGCTGGACTTGCACCATCTACGCCAACCCGATTCGATTTTGCCTGATCGTTTCCAGCAGGGCTGCCTTCGTCGGCCTTGCGTTTGCCGAAATATTGCATGCTTTCGGGCTGGTCGGCGATCCCATCGCCAACCTCAAACACGCGCTGCCTTTCCTCGCCTGATCGTCGACCATGCGCGTGGCGGCGGCCATATTTTGAAGCTTGAGCTGCCTCAACATCCGGTTGATCGGTTCGTGCTCTCAATTACTTAGGCGCGAATGTGCAGAATATGGCTCACTCGGGCTATTGTCGTGTTACTCTTGATGAATCGCCCAACCTTTGGCGGCATATCAATACCGCAGCGGTGGGAGTTCCGAATTCTTGATGCCATCACATGAGCGCCACGCAAGAAACAAGTCAGAGCCGCGATTTCTTCGCAGCTAGGGCGGAGTCTCGCGTCTAAGTAGTGAACAACGGAGATTCAAAAGATGTCGGGCCCAAACCAGAACAAGCCGGGCGGAAAGAAGCACGGCAAGAAAAGCCGTAAGCCGGAGCAACCGCAGAATCAGAAGCCGGAGCAACTTTTGAGCGCGAAGCCGGAGCCACTGCTAAGCAAGAAGCCGGAGCCTGCGCAGAGCCAGAAGCCGGAGCCGCTGCAGAGCAAGCAGCCGCAGGTCGACGCAGCCCTTGCGGCAGCGAACTGCCTCTCGGTCGACTTTCAAACGCTCGCGACGGCCTACGGCAACTACACCAAGAAGTCTTTTGAAGACACCAAGGCCTTTGTCGAGAAGCTCTCGGGCGTGCGGTCGCTCGAGAAGGCCGTTGAGATCCAGACCGAATTCGCCAAGCAGGCTTACGAGACCTTCGTCACCGAGTCGCAGAAGATTCGCGAACTCTACAGCGGCCTTGCCAAGCAGAGCTTGAAGCCTTTCGAGGGCCTGGTTGCCAAGAAGAGCCAGCCGACGCGCTAAATCTGGCGGCGCTTGCCGAAGCAGCAAACATGTTTCGGTGCAGGCTGGGTATGAGGGAGAGGCTCCGGTTTCCGGAACCATCCCGCCGTTGTTGCACTGCCCGAACAGCGCGGCCAGTCCAGACGACGTGAATAGCTACTTCGGCGCCGTCTTGTGCTTGACGAAGGTCGTCACGATGTCCTTTTGCGCCAATGCGATGGCGTTGTTCGCGGTCGTCATATGGGCGCCCGAATCAACGCCCGGGAACTGCATCGCCAGGTAATCCACCAGCGTCACCCGAAAATTCTGCCGTTCGGACGGACACACGCTCGCGATATGCTGCGTGAAATCCGGTTACGACATGGCCTTGTTGCTGTCCCGGGCATATTCCCGCGCGAGGCAATTCCAGTATGAGTCACGTCCCGATATGGCTTGCCGGTGTGCGTCCTCGGTGTCGTCGGCGGTCGCCACTGACGTCGTCATCGCCAACGCCGCCACAATAACCATCCGCATCTTGTTCTCCTTTTTTCCTGATCCTAGCTTGAACCCGCGGCCTGGTTAAGCGCTGGCGCCCCGTTTCGGCGAACTGGCCAATCACGATTGATTTGATTAGGCTCGGCCCGACAAAGTCCTTCCTCGACGAGACCAGCCGGTGAGCAAGCCCCCCCAGACCGCATCCAAAACTTCAGGAAAAATCTACATCGGCATCGGCGGCTGGACCTTCGCGCCGTGGCGCGGGGTGTTCTACCCCGAGAAGCTGACGCAGGCGAAGGAGCTCGAATACGCGGCCTCCAAGCTGACCTCGATCGAGATCAACGGCACCTATTACGGCTCGCAGAAGCCGGAGAGTTTTCGCAAATGGGCGCGCGAGGTGCCCGACGGCTTTGTGTTCTCGTTGAAGGGGCCGCGCTTTGCCACCAACCGCCGGGTGCTGGCGGAGGCCGGCGATTCCGTGAAGCGGTTCTATGATTCAGGCGTGCTCGAACTGGGTGACCGATTGGGTCCGGTGCTGTGGCAATTCGCGCCGACCAAGAAATTCGACGACGCAGACTTCGGCAAATTTCTCGAGCTGCTGCCGCGCAAGCTCGAGGGGCGCGCGCTGCGCCATGTGGTCGAGGTGCGCCATGACAGTTTCTGCGTGCCTGACTTCATCGCGCTGCTGCGCCAATTCGAAACACCCGTGGTGTTCGCGGAGCACGGCAAGTATCCGGCGATCGCGGACGTCGTCGGCGACTTCGTCTATGCGCGGCTGCAGAAGGGCAACGACGAGCTCAAGACCTGCTATCCGCCAAAGCAACTCGATGCCTGGGCGAAGCGGTTTCAAACCTGGGCCGGCGGCGGCGAGCCGGACGACCTGACGCGCGTCGATCCGGGCAAGGCGAACAAGGCGCCGCGCGACGTCTTCGCCTATGTGATCCACGAAGGTAAGGTGCGCGCGCCCGCCGGCGCCATGGAACTGATCGAACGCGTGAAGTAATGCGCGGCTCCATCCTTCGAGACGCGGCTTACGCCGCTCCTCCAGCGACAACGGCGAAGCCGTTGCGCAGGGATGAGGTCTGAGACCCCTCATGGTGAGGAGCGCGGCAACGCCGCGCGTCTCGAACCATCCGGCTGCGTAAACAATCGGCTCTTCAATCCAGCTTGATGCCGGCCTCCTGGATCAGTTTTGTCCAGCTCTGGTGTTCGGATGCGACGAAGGCGTCGAGCTTGTCATCCGGCAGATCCCATGCTTCGCCGCCACTCTTCTCGAACCGCTCCTTCAGGTCGGGCAGCGAGGCGCGGATATCCCGGCGCAACTTTGCGATCACCTCCGGCGGCGTTCTGGCGGGCGCGAAGATTCCGAGCCAGGAATCGACGTCGAGACCGGGCACGCCAGCCTCCGATAGGGTCGGCACGTCAGGCGCAAGCGGACTGCGCCTGGACGACAGCACGGCGATGCCTTTTGCCTGCCCCGACTGCACATACGGCAGACCCGCTGCAACGGAGTCGAAGAACAGATCGATGCGGCCGGCGAGCAGATCGGTGAAAGCCGGCGGCGAGCCCTTGTAAGGCACTTCCAGCAGCTTCACGCCCGCGGCCTTCATGAACGCAGCCGCCACCAGGTGCTGACCGGTTCCGACGCCTGCGGTCGCCACGGATATGGAGCCCGGGTTGGCTTTCGCAGCCGCGACGATGTCCTGCAGCTTCGCCTGCGGCATATCCTTGCGGCCGACCATCACATAGCCAAACTTGTAGACCAGCGCGACCGGCACGAAATCCCGCAGCGGATCATAACCCAGCTTCGAATACAGCGCCGAGTTGAAG
>DATHHQ010000735.1:0-3147 GCA_035490095.1 Bradyrhizobium sp. | reverse complement strand
GCAGTTTTTCGGACTCCCGGATGTGCAGCCGATGCAGACGGCAGTGATGGACAACCTCCAGAAGCAGATGCTGGCCAACATCGAAAAGGTTTCGCCGGAAGCTCTGATGCAGAGCTGGTTCACGTTCGATCCGAAGATCGCGGAGCGGTTTGGGGACATGTTCGTGACCATGGCGGGCCTCGGCGGCGCGCGCGCCAGCGACAAGAAATAGCGATGCCGATTGATCGAAGCGAACCGCCGCGGGCGGGCCGGCTGCGTCCACCGGGGCTCGGTCTGCTGCTGGCCGAGGTGAGGGGGATATTCGAATTCAACGCCAGCCTGTTGTTTTCGCCGCTGCTGATGCGCGCGCCGAAGGGCGACGGTCATCCGGTCCTGACCTTGCCGGGCTTTCTTGCCAGCGATTTGTCGATGGTGCCGATGCGGAGATATCTGAAGGAACTCGGATACGACACCTACGCGTGGAAAATGGGCCGCAACGTCGGTGGCGTTTCACGCATGCGCGCCGCACTGCGGGATCGGCTCGCCGAGATTTACGGCGCTACCGGTCGCAAGGTCAGTATCGTCGGGTGGAGCCTCGGCGGCGTCTATGCGCGCGATTTGGCGCTGCAGGCGCCGGACATGGTGCGGTATGTCGTCACGCTGGGAAGCCCGTTCGCGAACGACGTGCGAGCGACCAACGCCACGCGGCTTTACGAGGCGCTGTCGGGCGAAGCGGTCGAGGACAACCCGGAGCTTCGAGCGGCGATCTCGGGCGATCTGCCCGTTCCGACCACGTCGATCTATTCGCGCGCCGACGGCATCGTGAACTGGCGAACGTGCCTGCTGCGCCCCTCCGATACCGCTGAAAATATCGAGGTCCACCTCGCCAGTCATGTCGGACTGGGCGTCAACGCCGCCGCTTTGTGGGCGGTGGCGGATCGTCTGGCCCAGACCGAGGGCGAATTTAAGCAATTTGACCGATCGGGGCCGTTTGCCATTGCATATGCGCCTCCGGAGACTGCACAATCCTGACCATGTCCTGAACCCCAGGACGGTCGGAACGCCAGAAGCGCCACCAAGGCGCCGCGTGATTTGTGCCGGGAGGGAAATATGAGTGACGCCAGGAAGCTGTCCTCGATGGACGCGTCGTTTCTGTATCTGGAAACGCCGGAAATGCCGATGCATGTCGGCAGCATGGCGATCTTCCGTCTGCCCGACGATTACAAGGGTGACTTCTTCGAGGACTTCAAGGCGATGATCGCCTCGCGGCTGCACGTCGCGCCGATCCTTAAAGCGCGCCTGGAAAAGGCGCCGCTCGACATCGATCATCCTTCCTGGGTCGAGGACGACCAGTTCGACATCGACCGTCACATCTTCCGCGGCAGCCTGCCTGCTCCCCATGATCGCGCGACCCTGGAGCGGATCGTCGGCTGGATGCATGCCAAACTTCTCAATCGCGCCCGCCCGCTTTGGGAGTTCTACGTCTTCGAAGGCATGAAAGACAACGAGATCGGGCTTTATTCCAAGATGCATCACGCCTGCATCGATGGCGGCGCGGGGGCCGCGCTCACCAGCATGATCTACGATGTGACGCCGGTTCCAAGGAAAGTCGAGCCGCCGGCGGCGAAGGCGAAGGTCGCGCAGGAGCCGCGCGACATCGCCGCCAATTTCATCGATTCCTATCAGCAGCTCTGGAGTCAGCCGTTCGGCAGTTCGATGGCCGCCAAGGGCATCGATCTGCCGCGCACCGGCAAGAGCGATCTCGGGTCGATCCTGTTCGACAATGCGATGTTCCAGATCGAATCCGCGGTGAAGTTTGCCGGCAGCATTCCCTCGATGCTCAAGAGCGTCTCGGATGTGGTTGGCAAGATTTCCGATCCGAAATCGCGCGACAGCATCGCCAGCATGGTGTCGCCGTCGACGATTCTGAACAAATCGATTTCGTCGGAGCGCAGCTTTGCCGGGGTATCGATCCCGCTGAGCCGTGCCAAGGCGCTGGCCAAGCAGGCCGGCGGCAAGCTCAATGACGTGGTACTGGCGATTTCGAGCGGCGTGGTCAGACGCTATCTCCTGGAGCGCGGCGCGCTGCCGGCGAAATCGATGACGGCCGCGGTACCGATCTCGTTGCGCGAAGAGGGCAATACCGATGCCAACAATCAGGTGTTCGGCATGATCTGCTCGATTGCAACCGACATCGAGGATCCCAAGGCTCGGCTCGAGGCGATCATCGCGCAATCCACCAAGTCAAAGGAGATGTCGCATCCGATGCGGGCCTTGATGCCACAGGTCTCCAATCTGTCAATGCTGGGCGCGCCGATACTGGTTCAAATTCTGGCGCTGCTGTACAGCCGCTCAAACCTGTCCGATGTGCTGCCTCCGGCGGCGAACATCACGGTGTCCAATGTTCCCGGTCCGCGCCAGACGCTGTATGCCGCGGGCGCGGAGTTGCTGCACATATTCCCGGTCTCGATCTCGACCCACGGGCTCGCGCTCAACATCACCGTGCAGAGCTACCGCGATCAACTGGACTTCGGTTTTATCGCCGGCGCCAACATCATTCCCCATGTGCAGGGTCTGTGCGACATGCTGCCCGGAGAATTCGCCGCACTTGAAGCCGCCTTTGCGCCACCGGCCGACCTGAAGAGCGCGGCAAGCTAGCGCATGATCGGGGAGGGTGGGCAGCGGCTTTCCGATCAGATCATGCGCGGAGATCAACAAGTGAGGCGACCATGATAGAAATGCCGCCGCTACAGTTCGCCCAGACCAACGGCATTCGTATGGGATACTACGAAGCGGGCCCGAAAGCGGATGCGCCGCCGGTCATTCTCTGCCACGGCTGGCCGGAGATCGCATTTTCGTGGCGTCACCAGATCAAGGCGCTGGGCGACGCCGGAATTCGGGTGATCGCGCCGGATCAGCGCGGCTATGGCGCAACCGAGCGGCCCGAAGCCGTCGAGTCCTACGACATCGAGCATCTGACCGGCGATCTCGTCGGGCTGCTCGATCACCTCGGAATCGACAAGGCGGTCTTCGTCGGCCACGACTGGGGCGGCTTTATCGTCTGGCAGATGCCGCTGCGGCACATCGACCGCGTCGCCGGCGTCGTCGGAATCAACACCCCGCACACCAGCCGTGCGCCGGCGGACCCGATCGAACTGTTACGCCAGC
>DATHHQ010000734.1:0-5852 GCA_035490095.1 Bradyrhizobium sp. | reverse complement strand
GTGGTCGCTGATCTCCCCGATATATTCGACCAGAGGGTGATCCATCAGCGGGCGAATGAGTTCATCATAATAGTCCTGGTCGGCCCGATCGACCTTGGCGGCGATCTTGAGCGGGATGCCGCATCGGATCGCGATCTTGATGGCGCGGTCGACCCCCTTTTCGGGCGCAATCCGGCCCAGCACGGCGAGGTAGCTCGGGGTCACCGGCCGCGGCATCAGCAATTTTTCCGGCAGGCCGTGGTGGATCGTGCGGACCCAGTTGGCTTGCGGCACCGGCCGCCGCTGCGCGTTGGAAATCGAAATCACCGGGACCGATGAAAATGTCGTGAACACCGGCTGGTGCTCGGGCAGATCGAGCCTGCCATGCAGGGTGGTCAGAAACGGAGTTGGCTGCCGGTAGAACAGCGAGAACGGATAGTAGTCGAGATGGAAGTGCAGAAAGTCGAACTCTTCATCGTCGCATTTTTGTCGTACGCGCTCCAGCATCACCATATGCAGCGCGTTGGGATCGCGAACGGATCCGTCGAGGCGCAGCGCCTTCGGCCAGGTCGCGTCGAGTTTCGCCGAGGTCTGGGAATCGCCGCTGGCGAACAGCGTGACGTCGTTTCCCAGCGCTACCAGTTCCTCGGTCAGCCAGTGTACCACCCGTTCGGTGCCACCATACAGTTTAGGGGGTACAGCCTCCGTCAGCGGAGCAACCTGCGCGATGCGCATTTTACATATCTCCTCTTGTCATTGTGAATGACCAAAATGCTCTTTGGCCACGTTGGCACCGACACACCGAAACTGGAACGTTCTCGCATCTGCGAAGTTCCTTAGAGCTAGCGTAGTTCTTCCACATCACGGTCTTGCTGATGCCATCACGCCCGGTCAGATCTCATTCACTGTCGATGCGGGACAAATGTTGCGGAGCCATGGCGTCGCGAAGGCAATTGCGAAGCAGGCTCCACCATTCGATCGTATGACCTATGCCCGATTGAGTTTTCCTTCTATTACAAGGAGTTTGCAGCTACATGGACGTTCTTTCAGGATATGCAAATCGTCCGCTGCCATTTGTGCTGCGCTACCTTCGCCAGCGTCTTGCTTCGCACGTCGTCATTGTGACTGCTGTTGTTGCAGCGGTTGCTTGTTCCGTAGGCACACAATATGGCGTAAAGTATCTGGTCGATGGCTTGTCGGCAGGGCCGGGCAGTGCAGGCCGCGTATGGCTGGCATTCGTTTTTCTCATGTCACTGATTGCGGCGGATAATTTTCTGTGGCGGATCGCCAGCTGGACCGCGAGCTTTACCTTCGTGCGGGTAACCGGCGATTTGCGCCGCGATATTTTCCGTCACCTGACCGGCCACGCGCCGAGCTATTTTTCCGATCGGCTGCCGGGAATGCTGACAAGCCGCATTACCGCGACATCGAATGCCGTCTTCACCGTCGAAAATATGTTCGTCTGGAATGTACTACCGCCCTGCATTGCGACCGTCGCGGCGATCGCGCTGATCGGAACCGTGAGCCTGCCGATGGCGGCAGGTCTGATCGTGATCGCAGGTGGAATGGTGGTTGCGATGTTTCACCTGGCCGCCAAAGGTAAACCCTTGCATGACGAGTTCGCGGACAAGGCCGCCGCGGTCGATGGTGAAATGGTCGATGTCATCAACAACATGCCGCTGGTGCGGGCGTTCTGTGGTCTCAGCCTCGAGCACGACCGGTTCGATGCCACCGTCAACCGGGAAGTGACGGCGCGCGGACGCAGCCTTCGTTACCTCGAAAAGTTGCGGCTCACCCACGCTGCGGTTACCGTCGTGCTGACGATCGCGTTGCTGGCCTGGGCTATCGTGCTTTGGCAGCGCGGCGGCGCCAGCACCGGCGACGTCGTGCTGGTCTGCACCTTGGGGCTTTCGATTCTGAATGCCACCCGAGATCTCGCAGTGGCGCTGGTCGATGTCACCCAGCACGTCGCCCGCTTGACCGAGGCGATTGCCACCCTGTTGCTTCCCCATGAACTGCGCGACCACCCTAAAGCCGAACCGCTGGTGAAGGCTGGGGCGGCAATCGTGTTCAACAAGGTGTCGTTCCACTATCCCGGGGGCACGCAGGTATTCGACAAGTTCAGCCTCCGCCTCAATGCAGGCCAAAGGGTTGGGCTGGTTGGACAATCCGGGGGCGGGAAATCCACTGTGTTCACCTTGCTGCAGAGATTTTACGATGTGAACCAGGGCCACATCGCGATCGATGGCCAGAACATCTCCAAGGTCACCCAGGAGAGCCTTCGGGCGGCGATTTCGGTGGTTCCGCAGGACATCTCAATGTTCCATCGTTCGATCATGGAAAATGTCCGCTACGGACGGCCAAGCGCGACTGACGATGAGGTGCTGCGCGCGGCCATCGCGGCGCGCTGCGACTTTGTCGAGACATTGCCGGAGGGCTTGGAGACCATGGTCGGGGATCGCGGTGTCAAGCTGTCCGGCGGGCAGCGCCAGCGCATCGCGATCGCGCGCGCGTTCCTGAAGGATGCGCCGATCCTGCTGCTGGACGAGGCCACGGCGGCGCTCGACAGCGAATCCGAGGAGGCGATACGCGAGGCGCTCGGCCGCCTGATGCGCGGGCGTACCGTCATCGCAATCGCCCACCGTCTTGCGACGCTGCGTAATTTTGACCGCGTGATCATGCTACAAGGTGGTCGAATCATCGAAGACGGACCACCAGATATCCTGATGCAGGGCAGGGGTCCGTACCGGGAACTGGTAGCGCGGGAAATGGGCCGGCTTGCTACCCACGCAACCCATGCGGCCTAAGCGTCCGTCAAGATTGTTTTGACTTGCGTACCGTCGCGCGGAACGTGCTGCAAGCAAACCGGCTAAGGTCACCCAATGGCAATCGAAGCTATGACGCAAAGCGCTATTCGCGAGATCGAAGTCGTCGAGGAATCGCCGTTCTACATTCCGATGACCGGGCCCGCGGCAAGGCCGCGCCGCGCACTCAAGCATGACGACACCTTCGTCGTGCTGGACAGTCACGGCGACATCGGCGCCTCCGCCGGCGGGCCCGATGGTCTGTTCAATGCCGATACCCGCTATCTCGCGCGGCTTGAACTGGTGCTGGACGGCGTCCAGCCGCTGCTGCTCGGATCTAACCTGCGCGATGATAACTCGGCGCTGACGGTCGATCTCACCAATCCCGACGTCTATCGTAACGAGCGCATCGTGCTGCAGAAGGACATGCTGCACATTGTACGCACGATCTTTCTGTGGCGTGGTACCGCCTATCAGCGGATCGGCCTGCAGAATCACGGCGAGAACACCGCGAGCTTCGACCTGACGCTTCTGTTCGATAATGACTTCGCCGACTTGTTTGAAGTGCGCGGCGAGCGCCGCGCGCGCCGGGGCATCGGCTCAAGCAAGCTGCTCGGCCCAGCCGACGTTGCGCTGGAATACAACGGGCTGGACGGCAAGCCGCGCAGTACGGCGCTTCAGTTCGATCCGCGCCCGACGCGGCTTGCGGTGAATGCCGCCACCTTTCATCTCGATCTGGCGCCGCAACAGGCAAGTTCGCTGTTCGTGTCGGTTGCCTGCAACAAGCCGGCCGCGCTCAAGCCGTCGCCATTCTTTCGTGGACTGCTGGCGCACCGCCGCGAGATGCGCCAATCGACATCGGGTGCAACCAGCATCGAAACTTCCAACAATATCTTCAACGAGGTGCTGTGCCAGTCGATGGCTGACCTCAACATGCTGATGACGGAAACGCCGCAGGGCCGCTATCCCTATGCGGGCATTCCCTGGTATTCGACGACGTTCGGCCGCGACGGCCTGATTACGGCGCTGCAGATGTTGTGGATCGATCCGCGCGTCGCGCGTGGTGTGCTGAAGCGGCTCGCATTCTATCAGGCAAAATCGATCGATCCGCTGGCCGACGCCGAGCCCGGGAAGATCCTGCATGAAATGCGCGGCGGCGAGATGGCGGCGCTGCGCGAAGTGCCGTTCGCGCAATATTACGGCAGCGTCGATGCGACGCCGTTGTTCGTGCTGCTGGCCGGGCTCTATGTCGAACGCACCGGCGACGACGAGACACTGGCGGAGTTGTGGCCTGCGATCGAGGCGGCGTTGCGCTGGATCGACGGAGCGGGCGATCCCGATCAGGATGGATTTGTCGAATATCAGCGCGCCTCCGAGCAGGGATTGGCCAACCAGGGCTGGAAAGATTCCTACGACGCCATCTTTCATGCCGACGGACGGCTTGCCGAAGGTTACATCGCGCTATCGGAAGTTCAGGGATATGTGTTTGCCGGCAAGCACCTGGCAGCGCGCTGCGCGCTCCGGCTGGGCTTGGTGGACAGGGCGCGACAACTCGAAGCTGATGCGCAGCGGCTGGCCGAACGCTTCGAACAGGCTTTCTGGTGCGCCGACCTCGGAACTTATGCGCTTGCGCTCGACGGCGCCAAACAGCCGTGCAAGGTGCGAACGTCGAATGCCGGGCAATTGCTGTTTACCGGGATTGCGCGGACGGATCGGGCGCGCATGGTCGCCAGCGATCTGATGAGCAATAAATTCTTTTCAGGATGGGGCATCCGCACCGTCGCGCGTGGCGAAGCGCGCTACAATCCGATGTCCTATCACAATGGATCGATCTGGCCGCACGATAATGCGTTGATCGCGCTCGGCCTCGCGCGCTACGGGCTGAAGCATTCGGTCGAACATGTGTTCAAGGGCCTGTTCGATGCCGCCAGCTATATGGATTTGCGGCGGCTCCCCGAATTGTTCTGCGGGTTTCAGCGTGAAAGACGCCGCGGCCCGACGCTGTACCCGGTTGCTTGCGCGCCGCAGGCCTGGGCGAGCGCGACGCCGTTTACGCTGCTGGAAGCCGCACTCGGTCTCGAATTCGACGCACGGCGCGGCGAAATTCGGCTGCGCAACCCGCGCCTGCCAGCGTTCCTTAATGAAGTGATCCTGCGCGAACTGCAACTGGGTTCTTCGAGCGTCGATCTGCGGGTCCGTCGCCACGGCGATGACGTGTCGCTGGAAGTTTTACGTACGCGCGGCCAGATTCAGGTGTCGATCGTTCTCGCGCATTGAACGCGGGGATACCTTTTTCCGTCTCCGTGAGACGCTAAGCGTGGAAGATTCGAACTTTGATTGCCGATCCCCGTTGGTACCCGCGGGCCGTCGGGCTCCAGCCGTCGACGACTGGCTGCACCTGGCTCGCCTGGACTGCACGCGGAACTGATGCCCCTTCGATGAACAGGAGGCCATATGCGCGCCAAACGTCCGTTCGCGTCGATGATGATCGTTCTTGCATCGTTGTCGGCTGTCGCATCCTGGGCAGCCGATGACACCGCTGTGCCGCAAGGGAGTCCCAACGCCGCGCCGCCAAATACCGCCCCCGCGGTGGCGGCCCCGAAAGACGGCGTGCCGCCACCTTCCGTCACGATCATTGGCGCTGCGGATGCGCATGGCGTGCTTGGACGGGATGTCCGCAGCGCGGCGGACGAGGATATGGGGCGGATCGTGGACGTGGTTGTCGATCGCGCCGGCCAGGTGCGCGCAGCCGTCATCGATTTCGGCGGTTTTCTGGGCGTAGGCAGCCGGAAAATCGTGGTCGACTGGAATGCGTTGCGTTTCTGGCGCATCGGCAACAAGAGCGACAGCATCTCGCTCGAATTGACCAAGGAACAGGTGAGGGCGGCGCCCGAATACAAGGAGGACGCGCCGATCGTCGTGCTCGGCGCATCGGGCAGTCTGCAGCCCCTGCAGTATGGTCCTTAAGGGCAGAGAGATATCCTGTTGGCGCGTTCATCCCGACATTCGATCGACCGAATTGATCGTGACCGTCGTGGGCGGCCGATCGATACTGAAAACGTTGCGCCG
>DATHHQ010000733.1:0-2014 GCA_035490095.1 Bradyrhizobium sp. | reverse complement strand
CGCCGGACGGCTACACCTTCGATATCGGCCAATGGGACACCCATGTCGGAAGCATCATCTACAAGCTCGATTACGATCTCGAAAAGGACTTCGAGCCGATCGGCCTGATCTCCAACAACCCCCAGCTCATGGTCGCGAAGAATGACCTTCCCGCCAACAGCCTCGCCGAACTCGTGACGTGGATGAAGGCGAACCCCGGCAAGATCAATTTCGTCAACCAGAACGCGGCCGCGAATGTCAGCGGCGTGCTGTTCGAGAACCTCACCCAGCAAAAAGTCCAGTTCATTCCCTATCGCGGCGCGGGTCCGGCCATGACCGACCTCGTCTCCGGCACGGTGGACCTGCTTGTGGTACAGGGCGCGGTCGCGCTGCCGCAAATCCGCGGCGGCAAGATCAAGGCACTCGCCAACCTGTCGACGAAACGCTCGGCCTCGATGCCGGACATTCCGACCGCCGACGAGACCGGGGTACCCGGACTCTATATGTCGGGCTGGTTCGGCTTCTTCGCGCCGATGGGGACGCCGAAGGATATCATCGCCAAGCTCAACGCTGCGACCGTCGAAGCGCTGGCCGACCCGGCCATTCAGAAGCGGTTTGTCGAATTGGGGCTCGACGTCGCGCCGCGCGAGCAGCAGACCCCGGAAGGGTTGGCCGCGTTCCAAAAAGCCGAGATCGACAAATGGTGGCCGATCATCAAGGCTGCCGGTATCGGCGCGCAGGCGCAGTGATGGCCGGAACCGGAGGTCTTTGGGTATGAACATGGACGGCAAGACGGTGCTGGTGACCGGCTCGACCGATGGTGTCGGCCGCTATGTCGCTGCCAAATTGGCTGCGGCCGGCGCAAAGGTGCTGATCCACGGCCGCGATAAAGCGCGGGCCAAAACGCTTGCCGACGAGATCCGTGGCCGGGGGCACACCGAGCCGGTGTTCTATCAGGCCGACTTGTCGTCGTTGGCCGGGGCGCGGCAGCTCGCGGAAGCGGTGCTCGCCGAGCACAAGCGGCTCGACGTTTTCATCAGCAATGCCGGGATCGGATCGCGGACGTCAGGGCCTGAACGACAGACCAGTGCGGACGGCCATGAATTACGGTTTGCCGTGAACTACCTGTCCGGATTTCTGCTCGCTCGCCTGCTGCTTCCCTTGTTAAAGGCAAGCGCGCCCTCGCGTATCGTGAATGTCGCCTCGCTCGGCCAGCATCCCATCGATTTCGAGGATGTGATGATCACCAAGGGCTATAGTGGTTCGCGGGCCTACGCGCAGAGCAAGCTGGCGCAGATCATGTTCACGACAGATCTTTCGCATGAACTTGAGGGATCAGGCGTGACGGTGAATGCACTGCACCCCGCGACCTACATGAATACGACGATGGTGCGCGAAGGCGGCATAACGCCTGTTAGCACGGTGGAGCAGGGTGGTGCTGCGATCCTCCACCTTGCCACCGGCGACGATGTGGCCGGAAAGAGCGGGCTGTTTTTCAACGGCATGCAGCAATCGCAAGCCAATGCACAGGCCTACGATCATGCCGCCCGCCAACGATTGCGCGAACTCAGTCTGGAACTCACCGGCCTGCCGGCCGCCTGACCAAACCGATGCGGGTGCTGCTCTCCTGCAAGACAGTACAGCATACAAAGATCGTGCCGCCCAGGTGACTTGGCCGGCGGGCACGCGTTGCGCCAGCAAAGGCGCGCCGATTATGGTTAGCAGAACGTTGAGATTGTGTCAGGGCGCCACCACCCCATCTGTCCTTTGGCCGGTTTGCTCGTTTGTTTGCCTCAACGAGGCGGCCTGTTCGCTCCGGTGGTCGGTTCGGGGCGGTTTAACCTTTACGCGTCTTTAATTGCGGGGACGTAGGGTCCTATTACGCGGCTCGGGATGGGTCGCGTCACCGTCCAGGATGGCCGGTTGTTCGCGTATGCGTCGGAGTTCCCCATGGATATCATGACGAGCGTTGGGCTCGTGTCCGGCATCATTGTCGTAGCGGTGATGGTGTTCATGGGCGGCGAACTGCACATGT
>DATHHQ010000732.1:0-4782 GCA_035490095.1 Bradyrhizobium sp. | reverse complement strand
CAACGGCGCCGGATAGTAGTAGTCGGACGCGAGGACCGAGCATAAGCCTTTGGCAATCATGTCGGCCGCCTTGGTCCATCCGGTATGGCTACCGCCGCGCACGACGTTGGGCGCGCCGAACACGATGAAGTCACCGGCTTTGGCGGCCTCGCGCGCGGTTTCCTCGTTGACCGGAAATTCGGCGATGCCGACGCCCTGTGCGCGAAATGCCTTTCGCATCTCCGGGCTGTCATCGTCGTGGGACAGCATTCGAACATTTGCGTCCCGCGCAGCTTTGGCCAATCGCGCGATCGATGCGGGAACGGCGTCACCTCGGGAAACGACGCGCTCCACCAGGGAATCGAACGCATCGCTCGAAAGACCGGTGCGCTCGACCATACGGCTGCGCTTCTGCGGCTTGGCAAGACTGGCGATCGTTGAATCCATGTGGTCATTGAACGCGAACAGATCGATGCGTCCGTCGGACAGCCACTGCTCGATCTCGGTTACGGCATCGAGATTGTAGGTTTCGTGGCGCAGATGGAAGCGGGTATCGGCCGCCAGTTGCGGCCTCAAGGTCTCGATGGCCTCCAGCAGATCCCGCGCATTCTCCGCGCTGCGCAGGCCCGGCTCCCACGACCATGTCGTGGCATGAAAAACCGTGGTGATGCCGTTTCCGATCGCCTGCCGGTCGCTGTCGACCAGGGCCACATCGACCGGAAAATCGACGCCGGGGCGAGGCATCATTTGTCGTTCGAACGCGTCGCCATGCAGGTCGACGATTCCAGGCAGCACCATCAGGTCGCGGGCATCGATACCGAGCGATCCGCGCCCATGGCCTGATTCCACGGCGCTGATTTTGCCGCCGGCGATCTGCACCGAGGTTTCAAGAATTTCTCCGCCGAGCAGAGCCCGGCCGCCTTCGATGAATATGTCAGTCACGATATGGCACTTCGTCGTGGGGAGTGTGGGCAATCGGCGATGGTCGACGGTTCATATTTTGCCAGAAAATCCTCGACAACCAGCTTTCGGAAATCGGGCAGGGCGCCGCGGAGGGTTTCATGGTCCCAGTCCCACCACGCCAGTTCTGCCAGCCGATTGGCAATGTCTTCGGAAAACCGGCGCCTAACCATGCGGGCCGGATTTCCGGCGACGATGGTGTAGGCCGGTACGTCCTTGGTCACGATCGCGCCTGCGGCGACCACGGCGCCGGTGCCGACGCTGCGGCCCGGCAATACGACGGCGCCGTGCCCGATCCAGACATCATGGCCGATGCGGACGTGATGCCCGCGCCGCCATTCGAAGAATTCAGCCTCGTCGCTCTCGCCTGGAAAATACGCGCTGGCGCGATAGGTGAAGTGCGCCTGCGAGGCTCGGTGCATGGGATGATTGCCCGGGTTGATCCGTGTCATCGCCGCGATCGAGCAGAACTTTCCGATCGTCGTATAAGTGATCTGGGCGTCGTTCACGACGTAGGAATAATCGTCCAGTGTGACCTCGTGCAAAATCGTGCGCGCGCCGACTTCGCAATAGGCACCGAGCCTGGTGTCGTACAGTTTGGCTGATGGATCGATGGTCGGTTCGACGGAAAGTATTTTGCCGGCCATGCGAATTTCCACGAGCAATGGATGCCGATCCGAAGATACCGATCAGGCCCGCACGTCATCGATGCCATTGATGACAAGGTCGTGACATATGCGTGACAGTCACCGGAGGTGTGGATGATTGCCGCACTGCAGCGCACTGTCGCACGACTGTCGTATCCAGACGTTAGCGGTGGTTCGCGCTTATTCGGCTGGAGCATTGCATGTTGGTGGTGGAAGGTTTGACGTGCCGGTTCGGCACAAAGGCCGCGGTCGACAATGCCTCGTTCTCAATCGCGCCGGGCGGCTTCGTCGGCGTGATCGGCCGTTCCGGCGCCGGCAAGTCGACCTTGCTGCGAATGATCAATCGGCTCGCCGACCCATCCGAAGGACGAATCCTGTACCAAGGTCTTGATGTGACAGCGCTGCGTGGCAGGAATCTGCAGCAATGGCGCGCACGGTCGGCAATGATTTTTCAGCAGTTCAATCTGGTCGGCCGGCTTGATGTGCTGACCAACGTTCTGATGGGGCGGCTCGCCGGAATTCCGTCCTGGCGTTCGCTGACGCAGCTTTGGCCGGAGGAGGACAAGGCGCTGGCGATGTCGGCGCTGGAACAGTTCGACATGGCATCGCTCGCGGCCCAGCGCGCCGACCAACTGTCCGGTGGCCAGCAGCAGCGCGTGGCGATTGCCCGCGCGCTGGTTCAGGAGCCCGACATCATCCTCGCCGACGAACCGATCGCGTCGCTGGACCCACGCAATACAAGAATCGTGATGGACGCGCTGCTGCGCATCAACAAGCATTTCGGCATTACCGTGATCTGCAACCTGCACTCGCTCGATCTGGCGCGGAGCTATTGCGACCGTCTGATCGGCATGGCGTCCGGCCGGATCGTGTTTGACGGCGCACCTGCGACCCTGACCGAGCATATCGCGCGCGAACTGTACGATCTCGAGGCGGATGAAGTGATGGGTGGTTCGGCCCAGCCAGATCCTGCCGATTCAAGGATTCCGGCTCTCGGCACCGCTGCCGCAGCCTGAGTACCGCGTGCGTAAAGACGGCATGTTGCAAAGCTGCGATCGGCCGGTTTCTTGCAACTCGTTACAACAAGTTCGTTACAACAAGACAGGGAACGTCATGATCAATCGTCGCATCATTCTCGCCGGCGCAGCCGCGCTGGCGTTCACGGCTTCCGCCGCATCGGCGCAAGACTGGAAAACGAAGTATCCGGAATTGACCTTCGCGGTGGTGCCCGCGGAGAACGCCTCCGGCGTCACCGAGCGCTGGACGCCGTTCGTGGCCTATCTGTCCAAGGAACTCGGCGTGAAAGTGACCTTGCGCATTGCCAACGATTACGCCGCGGTTATCGAAGGACAGCGTTCCGGCAACATCCAGATCGCCAGCTACGGTTCGGCGTCGTTCGCGCGCGCACGGTTGACCGGCGTCAAGACCGATGCTTTCGCCAACGACATCAATTCCGACGGCAGCACCGGCTATTACTCGATGTTCTTCGTGAAGGCGTCCAGTGCGTACAAGAGCATCGACCAGTTGAAGGGCAAGAATCTCGGCCTTGTCGATCCGAATTCGACCTCCGGCAACAACGTTCCAAGGTTCGAGCTCGACAAGATGGGCATCTCGGATGCCGACAGCTATTTCGGCAAGGTCGTCTTCACCGGCAGTCACGAAAACGCGATGCTGGCGCTGGCGCAAGGCACCGTCGATGTCGCGGCCAATCAATGGACCAGCGATGACGACTCAACTCTTGCGCAGATGCTCCACAAGGGGATGCTGAAGAACGCGGACGGCACGCCGATGAAGAAGGACGATTTCAGGATCATTCACAAATCGGCGCAGATCATCAACGGACCCTATGCGTACAATTCCGAGCTTCCGGATGATTTGAAAGCCGCCATCGCCAAGGCGTTCACGGAATCGCCGACCAAGGACAAGGCCGCTTTCGACCGGCTGTCCGATGGCCAGAAGAAGGGCTTCAATCCGGCGACGACCAAGGATTGGGATGCGACCGTCGACTTGATCAAGTTCGTCGACAACCTTCGCAAGAAGAAGGCGTCCTGATCGCAGATCGGACAACGAGAGCCGGGTCGATATGACCCGGCTTTTTTCCGTCCGGATTTTACCAAAGCAGCAACCTCAATGACCGTCGCCGTTTCCATCCTTCCGGAGCAACAGCTGGCGGTGCTGAACGAGGCTTATCGCCGGGCCGTCGCGCGCAAGCGCCTCCGTCTTACGCTGGCCACGGCGGTGTTCTTCGCGGCCCTCGGCGTCGCCTCGATCGGCGCCGAGGTGAACTTAAGGACGTTCTTCACGTATTTTGGTAATTTCGTCAGCTATTTCGATCGCATCTTCACGCTGGAGAATGGCGCCAGGGTCTGGACCGACATTGGCGAGTGGTTCTGGGGCTGGCGCAAATGGCTTTGGATGCTCGGCGAGACCATCCTGATCAGCTATGTCGGAACCTTGTTCGGCGCGATCCTCGCCTTTCTGCTCAACTTTTTCGCAGCTGAAAATACCTCGCCGGCGCTGTGGCTGCGTTTCGTGATCCGCCGTGTCCTGGAATTCGCCCGCACCGTTCCCGGCATCGTGTTCGCGCTGATCTTCGTCATCGCCTTTGGTCTCGGACCGATGGCAGGCGTGTTGGCGATTGCGATCCATTCGACGGGTGCGCTTGGCAAGCTGTTTTCCGAGATCGTCGAGAACGCCGACATGAAACCGGTTGAGGGCGTGCGGTCGACCGGAGCGAGCTGGGTATCCTGCATGCGGTTCGCCGTGTTGCCGCAGGTGGCGGCCGGCTACGCCAGCTACGCCTTGCTGCGCTTCGAAATCAATGTCCGGGAAGCGTCCGTGATGGGCTTCGTCGGTGCCGGCGGCATCGGCCAGGAACTGGTCGTCGCGGTCAGGAAATTCTATTATTCCGATGTCAGCGCGATCCTGCTGTTGATTGTTCTCACCGTGTTCGTCATCGATATCGGCACCGGCTGGATGCGCGGCCGGTTGTTCGGCAAGGATGCGCGGGCATGACTCAGTTGCCGACACCGGATTCGGAAGCTCTGCGCGCGCGATATCCCCTTGTGTTCAACAGGCCGGTCTCGGCGCGGCTGGCGACGCCGGTCATGATGTTCGGCGCATTTGGCATCTTTGTCTTCGGGCTGGTTGACCTCGACTTTTCGCCGGCGCGGCTTCTTTCCGGTCTTCACCAGCT
>DATHHQ010000731.1:0-2416 GCA_035490095.1 Bradyrhizobium sp. | reverse complement strand
CGTTATCGAACATACAACTCAAGCAGATCAAGAGTCAGATACGCCGCAGCCACCGGCAGCGGGAAACCTTGATCGGCCTTGGCCTCAACAGGATCGGCCGCATAGGTAGGCGTAGATCTCGTGTCTCACCCTCTGATGAGTGCCCGCTTTGGGGACGATATTCCATAACCATGGATCTGCGAAGCCCGCCGTTGGCAAAGCGGTCATTCGCGACGCATGGATGTCGCCTCGTGCCATTCCCTGCAGTTTTACGATGTTTGAGTCACTTCCGCTTTTCCCCTGATAGCCGACGTTAGTCAAAACGGTCGGCAGGTCGAAAGGTACCAACAACGGAAGTCACGGCTTCCCGGATTTTTATTTTACGAGCCTCATATCGGAGCCAGGGCGCTCAGCTCGTTCTCATCTTTGAGGATGCTGCAGCTCTCGGGCGCTTCGCGAGACTCGGATCATCCCGTATGGCCACGCGTTTCACCTTCTTCACGTCCGATCCCGCGTGTTTGGAGCCGCGGTTGTGTGCGGCATATTCCTGGCCGTCGACCGGTGCGACATGCGGCGGGTCCCTGCCGAGATATGGGCGCCCGATTCCGAACTCCTTCCCATGCGCATCAACCCACTTCCAGAGCTTTTCGGAGGAAGCCCATCGCTGGTCGCGAGTTCCGCCCTGCACACTCACGATATCGGCCGCAAGCCCATGCCCATAGCCACCGCGGGAGCTCCCGCCATGATACGACCTGTTGCTCGCCGCCTTGAGGCCGCTTGCGATCGACTGGCGGTAGTTATCACGGAACGCGCTGGTGATGCCGGGCGAAAGGCCCGCCGCCTCCGTCGCGTGAAGCGTATGAAACAGTTTTAGCTTGAAGCTTCGATCCATGCCTCCGATCACGTAGTCCATCATCGAGATGCCGGCTCGTTCCGCCGCCTTCGGATCCTTCCACCCAAAATCTTCATCGACGAGCTTGGTGAAGGTTCTGGTGACAGTCACCATCTTGCGCTTCCGCTTGACGGTGACGTTCCTCCGTTCAAGCTCCTTGATGGTGTCCTCCTTGGGCGTCCGTTGATAAAGCGCCCACAGATATCGATCGATGCAGATGTCCACGACCAGGCACTCGTCGACGATTTCGATGGAGCTCACGGCTTCGATGGAGCTCACGGCCTTGCCGGCGCCGCCAGGTTCGAGATCCGACGGATTCGCCATTGCGACTTGCACAGGCGCTGGTTCGGTTGGCGGCACATCCGGCGAATTGGTCGAGGCCGTTTCGACAACTGGCTCCGGCTTATTCCGAGCGATTGATGCGTCGGCGATTGCTACCGCAAGCGATAGCTCGGCCATCCCTACAACGGTTTGACCGAGATCGTCATTGAGCATCGAGCTTGGCTGCCGTGCCCCGGCGAGTTCCTGTTCGGTGGAGAGAGAGGGAGCGTTGATGTCCTTGCGTGGCACCGCGCCGGAGTTATGGATTCCTGCAGGCCCGAAGGCAGCGAGCAAGCCGACAAACCCGGTCGCGAGAATGACCGATCGCAACAAAAGCGCCGGCACTGTCGAAAGTCTCCGCGGGTTCATCATCCCAGCCTCCAAAGGCTGCATCGGAACCGGATTGCACAGCCAAGCATGCGGACGCCGCTGATTGTTCGGACAAGGTAATAGCCGCGCAATGCGCAAACGGGCAGGTCATGTGCTTTTCCCAGAAGTGTTGCCTTTGTGCAACGGCAGGCGGCAGGTCTGCGAACGCCCGCTCGATGGGCTACGATCACCATGATCACCATAAAGGGTGAGCACACACATGCGAGCCACCCTTCCTCCTAAGCAGGCTGTCGTATATGAGAGATTTGCCGCCGGAACGTGCCGATAACCCCAGGATGGTGACGGCCGTTAGTTATTCCAAAAATCGCGATCTGACACTTGATCGACGCAAGCGCGGAGAGGCATTTCGACCGGGGATAGCATGGTGAATCGATTTACGACGGAGCAATCCACCGTAGCCATGCGGCGCTTGGGACCTCCCGCCATTGTGACGCTTGCGGCGATGGCCGCACTGACGGCGCTGACTGCCGGCGCCGCGGCGAAACAGGCGCGCCCTGCGCCGACCATCGAGGCCGTTGCGCCGCGCGTTGCAGGCGAGCCGATCATGGCGATCGTGTCGATCAAGACGCAGCAGGTTACGTTCTACGACGCCGACGGCTGGATCCTGCGCGCGCCGGTGTCGACCGGCATCACGGGACGCGAGACGCCGGCCGGCGTCTTCGCCCTCCTCGAAAAGGACAAGGACCACCACTCGAGCCTCTATGACGATGCCTGGATGCCGAACATGCAACGCATCACCTGGAACGGCGTCGCGTTGCACGGCGGCCCGCTGCCCGGCTATGCAGCCTCGCACGGCTGCGTGCGGATGCCCTTTGGCTTTGCCGAGAAGCTGTT
>DATHHQ010000730.1:0-3758 GCA_035490095.1 Bradyrhizobium sp. | reverse complement strand
CCGACAGGCAAAGCTGATGGGGCGCCGATGGCGCGTCGGAGCCCGATAATGACGCCGATAGTCGATCCGCGAAATGGCGACATCGAGGACGATTCTTCCAGCACCAAACGGCGATCGTTGATCTCGCTGGCCGGCAGCTTGCTGGCGGAGATCAGCCTGCCGAAGCTCGTCATCGTCTGGATGCTGCTGATCGGCTTCCCGGGCCTGCTGCTTGGGGCGGCGCCGCTTCTCGTTTCGATCTGGATCACCTCGGTATGGTCCAAGGCGACGATAGCGTTCGCCGAGGTCTGGCCGGCCCTGTTGCTGCTGCCTCTGGCGGCAGTGGGCTGGCTCGGTGCCCGGCCGTTGCTGCGGCTGGCGGAAAGCAGCTTCTGGTCGCTCAATGCCTTGGCGGTCCAACCGGCCTACATAATGATTCGCGAAGGCTTGCGGCATTTGGCCGACAAGTTGATTTCGCCTCGCCTGAATGAGAGGCAACGCGCCTCCGTACGCGCTGGCACCGCCGCCGGGTCCGGATTGACAATTTGCGGATTGGGGCTCGGCATCCTTGTGCTGGCATGGCCGGCTTCGCGTTGGACCGGCACCCTGGCAGACCTGACTTCACCGCTCGGGCTGGTGCCTGTCGTGCTGGCGAACAGCATCGTGCTCATTTCCGGGTATTTCTCGGCGGCAGCCCTGGTCTGGGGTCTGGCCGATATGACGATGGCCCAGCCGGAGAGTTTCCGGGCCTTCCCTGCGCGGCCGAGCGGCAGCCGAACCTGGCGCGTCGCGCATCTGTCGGACATCCACACAGTGGGTGAGCGTTACGGATTTCGCGTCGAAAGCGGAAGGTCCGGCCCGCGCGGCAACGAGCGGTTCAGGCAGACGCTGGCGCAGGTGGATGAAATCCACGCCACGCGCAAGCTGGACCTCATCCTGATTACGGGCGACCTCACCGATGCCGGTCGTTCTGCCGAATGGGCCGAGTTCTTCTCCGCCTTGAGTTCCTACCCTCGGCTTGCCGAGTTGGTGGTAGCGCTGCCCGGCAACCACGATCTCAATGTGGTGGATCGAGCAAGCCCTGCCCGGCTCGAGCGGCCGGGCAGTCCGATGAAAAGTCTACGTCAGATCAGGACCATGTCCGCGCTGGGAGTGCTGCAAGGAGAGCGGCTGCGGGTCGTCGCGCGCAACGCTGGTCGGCTTGGAGGCGTCCTGGCCGATGCACTGAAACCGCATGCCAGCGACATGATTGACTTTGCAAACCAGGGATCGTCGCGGCTGTCGAGGTCCCTGGCCGGGCTGTGGGCGACGATCTTTCCAATGGTGCTACCGCCGGACGGCGACGACGGCTTGGGGGTCATCGTGCTGAACTCCAGCGCTGAAACGCACTTTTCGTTTACCAACGCGCTCGGCTTGGTATCGGCCGAACAGGTCCGCGCATTCGAGGTTGCTGCCAAACAATATCCACGCGCCCGCTGGATCGTGGCTCTGCACCACCACGTCATCGAGTATCCACATCCCACAAAGGAGCTGTCCGAGCGCATCGGCACGGCCCTCATCAACGGCAGTTGGTTCTTTCGCCGGCTGCAGCGCCTGGCGGGCCGCGTCGTGATCATGCACGGCCATCGGCACGTCGATTGGATCGGGGAGTGCGGGAAGATTCCGATCGTATCGGCGCCCTCGCCCATCATGGAGGCATCCGATTGTGGGGAAACCCACTTCTACGTGCATACGCTCGCAATTGGCTCGAAAGGGGAACTGGTATTGCTCGAGCCCGAGCGAATCGTCGTGACAGGACAGCCGACGGCCCAAGAAGCTTTGGGAGGTACATCGGCATAGTGGCGAGCCGTCAGCTTGAGGATGCGCCCGTCTATCCAGCCACGCGCCAGAACGCGAACAGGGCCGCCATCAGGACCACGATCAAACCGGTGGCAAGCACCAGACGGTCGGCGAACAAACGGCGCATCGGGCCTCCCTAGACGAAGCTGTAGCGTTCGGAATGGTACTTCGACATCGGCACGTGCATCTCGCCGAGAGCCCTTTCGATGGCATCCATCATCACGTTGGGTCCGCAGATGAAATACTCGTGGTCGGCGTAGGGCGGCGGCAGATACCGCCGGAACACCGCGGCGTTGATGTAGCCCTGTTCACCCGTCCAGCCGTCCGGCGGATCGCTCAGCACGTGGACGACCACGAGGTTCAGCCGCGCCTTCAGCGCCTCCAGCTCTTCGCGGAAGGTGATCGATTCCAGGTCCTTGCTGCCGTAGAGCAGGATCACCGGCCGCCTGTCGCCGCGGTCGGCAAGCGTGCGGATCATGCTCATCATCGGCGTGATGCCGATTCCGCCGGCGATCAACACGTGCATGTCCGCCGGGTTGCCGATGGTGAACGCGCCGTACGGCCCATCGAGGTAGACGCGCTGTCCCGCCGGCACGTGCCCCATCGCGCTCGTGAAGTCGCCCAGGTTCCTGATCGTCATCTCGACCCTTCCGTCGGCGGCCTCGGCGCTGGACGAGAACGAGAACGGGTGCCCGGTGATCTTGAACGGGCTCCCCCACATCGTCAGCCAGCCGAACTGGCCGGGGGTGAAGCGGAAGCCCTCGTGGCCATCCGGCTGCATCACCAACGTCGAAGTGTCGCCGCGTTCCTTGCGCACTTCTGAAACGCGGTACGGCCGGCGCAGGATGAACAGCGGCTTGGCGATGCGCACGTAAAGCAACAGCGCGATCCAGAAGATGACGAGACCGATCCACAGCGCGCGTTTCCAGGGGTCAGGCATGTAAAAGCCCGATGCCACCATGTGGGCCAGGCCCGCCGTGACGGCGACAACCGCGAGCACGATATGGCTGAGGTGCCATGCCTCGTAGCTGATGTTCAATCGCGCGCGCCAAAGCGCCATCACCACCAGTGCGATCAACGAGAAGATCGACAGGACGGCAAAATAGGCGCTCAAGGGCGCGCCAATGAAACTAGACGGCGCGCGCAATTCAGGCTGGACGGCGACCAGGAGGAGAGGGTGCGCAATGACCAGGCCGACCGCTGTCAGCGAGATCTGGCGATGAAAATGATAGATGACGTCTTCGCCCCACGGCTCCGTGACGTAGCGGAAGCGTGCGGTGAGGCCGAACTGTAGACCCATCATCGCCAGGCCTGAATAGCCGATCGCGACCGCGAACTCCGTCCAGAAATCGCGCGCCGGCGGATGCGAGCCTGCCAGCAGCGCGAACAGGGGCGCCAGGATGAACAGCAGATAGACGATGATCCAGACGGCCCCGCGAACGCTGTAAAGAAGCTGCATAGGCTGATCCCTGCCCCGCGATCATTTACTTTGCATTGCCGGTGCCAGGGCTGTCCACGTCGCAAGGCGCCGCGACTGTGAGTCCTGTGCTGGCATTTTGCTGGCATCGCACGCAGCTTCACGACAGCCCGTGGTGTCCTCGTGCGAATCTCGCGCCCCTCCGGTACGCAAGTATTCCCTCGCGCGGCGTCCTGACGTTTCGCTCTTGACAGAACTGAGCAATGTTGTGGCGTATGGCGGTCGATACTTCGCACTGCCGAAGTTGAGAAAACAGTGTCATCCCGAGCGCAGCGCCTGCCCTGAGCGAAGCCGAAGGGAGGGACCCTTGATCGGGCGTCGCGAAAGGTCCCCCTAGACTCACAAACGAAGTGCAACACCAGACTAAGGTGTTGCCATGGGCAAGCATTATGACCAAGTCACGCTTGAAGAGCGCTGCACGATTGCCCGTCTTCGCCAAGCCGGCCAGTCGATCCGCCAGATC
>DATHHQ010000729.1:0-12140 GCA_035490095.1 Bradyrhizobium sp. | reverse complement strand
TCTTTCCAGATCGCACTGTTACGTTGGTTGTGGCGGTGCGGTGCGGTCCCGACCTTGAACACGAACACCAGCTCGGGCTTTAGCGGTAGAAGGCCTCCATCCCGCCATTGGTCTTGTTCCAGACGCACACGTTCTTCTGCTTGCTGTATATGCCTTTGCTAGCGGCCATGGCTTCAGCCATGTGACGCCACTCCACGCAAACGCAATGGATGGCGCTGTCGCCGCTGTAGCGGCCGCAAGGCCAGGCCTGACTTGAGAAAGCCGAAAAACTTGTTTTGCGATCGAATGCGCGTCTCCATCGCCAGCATAAAATGACAAACCGTAGGAACTGACGCAAATCCACGGCCCATCGATTCGATTATCATTTCTGTCAGTTACGCCTGCCTCGACCTGCGTATGCACGATTATAGAGGAACAAGGATGAGTGGCTCCAACTGGAGTGCTTCGAGGTAGTGATGATCCACGGCGCCTTGTGAATTTGATAGGAGAACACCAATGGCAAAGCACGATCTGGTCGCGGTCTGGGAAGAGCATCTTCGCATGGAGTTCGTGGCGCGCGATGTGGACGCACCGACGGACACAATGGTGCCCGACCCCTGCGTCAACCATGTCCCGACGATGACCGGTGGCGTGGGCCGCGATGAACTGAAGCGCTTTTACAAATATCATTTCGTCAACGCAAATCCACCCGATATCGAGATCATTCCGGTAAGCCGCACCGTTGGGACAGATAGCATCGTTGATGAGATGATCGTCAAGTTCACCCATACATGCGTCATCGACTATCTGCTCCCAGGCATTCCACCGACGGGCAGGCCGATCGAGATCCCAGTCGTCGTGGTCGCGCAGTTCCACGACGGAAAGCTTGCGAGCGAGCATCTCTACTGGGATCAGGCTTCGGTACTGGTGCAGATCGGCAAACTGGATCCAGCCGGTCTCCCCATCGCCGGTGTCGAGATCGCGCGCAAGGTCCGGGACAGGACGCTTCCGAGCAACCGCTTGATGGCGCGCGAGTGGCAGGGCAGCGAAGGCAAGCCAACCTAGCGTTCCGGCTCCACTGCGCCCGGCAACTTCGGCCGTGTCGCTTCGCGGGATACGCGGATTGGCGCTGATGCCTGTTCTTTGGCGGGTTCGCCTTAGACGCGATCGAGACCCTGCTCACTCGTTTTGCCGTCCACGCGGTGATCCCCGATGAGGAGCGGGGGCAGCGGCCGTGCCCTACAAGCTGTCGCTACTGGCAACCGCTAACAGGGGTTCACAAAGCATAACAAGCACTTCCCGCGACTTCCGCCCAAATGTTTGAGGCAGCAAGCGGATTGCGGCTGAGCCACGCCCAGCCACCGCACATGGGAGATGCATCTGATGGTTTCGCAGGCTCTTCTCAATCGGGAGACATGTCATCGGAAACCGCGGTCGGCGGAGGCTCGCTCCAATGACGTGCGGGGGCCTGCTGTGGTGGTCGAGGATAGCGTGGAGGTCGCGAAGCCAGAGGACGGAACACGCCTTGCTGTCTCGACTGTGGGTGCTCGAACCCTGCCGGCGGGAGCAGCGACGATGAACCACATATCGCCAGCCGAAGAACCTCCCTCTGTCGCTCGGCGTCCGCGCTCATACTCCGACGGCAGCAGGCACACGAGGTTTTCCGCCGAGGCGGCCCGGATCCTCGATGACATCGGCGGCGCGGTGGAGCGAAACCCGGAAGCCGCGCGCGGGGCTGCTTTGCGGTTGGTGACGCTCCTCACGCTGCCGGCTGAGGCTGAATCGGCGGGCGCTCGCGGCGGCCTGGCGCCGTGGCAGACGCGCAAGGTCGATCGGTACCTGAGAGAGCACCTGGAGCACCCGGTGCGGGTGGATGAGCTGGCGGAACTGGTTTCCCTAAGCGTGAGCCATTTCTACCGCGTGTTCAAAGAGACGTTCGGGAGCACTCCACACGCGTACATCATACGGCTGAGGTTGGAATTGGCGCAAAAGCTGATGTTGACCACAGAGATGCCGCTTAGCGAGATTGCGCTCGCATGCGGCCTGGCGGATCAGTCGCACCTCTCCAAGCTCTTCCGACGTGAAGTGGGCGAGACCCCAAACGCTTGGCGTCGGCGGAACCTCACCGATGATCAAGCTGAGGCGCGAAGCATCCGCTCAACGAGAAGCCGTCAGGCCTAGCCTCGGCGTCTGGCTGCATTGGACCGCCACCTGGGCGGCAACGTCGGCGAGGCTGGGGGAGTCGCTTCCCGCATGCGGCATGGCGGTGGTGTCGGCGGGAGGTTCGATTGCAAAATTCGCGGCGGTCGACGCCGATCTGCTCGCTAGCCTCGGACGGTCCGGGTGTTGGCGCCGCAGGACGGCCACTTGGTGCCGAAGGGCGACGAGTTCCAGTTCCAGCGAAGCGCGGCCACGAAGGCGAAACGAGAGGAGGGAGACCGACGGCAGAAAGAACCGCTATCATGCTGACGAGGGTAGGGGCGGTGACGCGGCAATCTCTAGGCTATCTCAGCATTGCAGAGTTTTGAGCAGGCACAGGCATACGAAGGTCTGTTTGGGCACATCCGCGTATGCACCTAATATTGGAGACCAGAAATGGTTCGATTCATTAACAGTTGGAGCCAGGACAAGGTTCTCTGGGGATCTGATTGGGGCGCATGCTCGGAACAAAGCAGCTAATTCGCTGAGTATCGTGATGTATGTTTTCGATGTTTGCCGCTTCGAGAATGGACGGCTGGTTGAACACTGGGGCGTACCAGATCGCTTGCACTGCTGCACTAGGCTGGCGCGCTTCCACCGGGACCGGAGTGATGCCTATTAAAGTTAAGATTGGTGCCGATTCCCTGGGAGAAGGCGAACGATGCAGCCGTCTTGGGCGGCGACGACCAAGAATGCCGGCCCAGCCCGTGGGACCCTAACCTTCCAGGCCCGCCGATATCGCCTGCGCGAGCCCGCGCAACTGGTCAGCATCAGCTCTCTGACCATGACCGTGCCCTTTCAACGGCTGCCCGGCCCAACAGGGTATGACGTGAAAGTGGAGATGGAACACCGTCTGACCCGCCGCCTCACCATTAAATGCTGCCACGATTACGCCATCGGGCTGCAGCGCCTTTCGGACAGCCTTCGCAACTTTCTGCACGATCACCGTCAGCTTCGCCAGTGTCGCGGTATCTACGTCGAAGATATTTCGGGCCCTGTTGGCCTTGGGTATCAGCAGTACATGTCCCGTGGACTGTGGGAACAGGTCCATGAATGCAAGAACATCCGAATCTTCGTAGACTCGGATTGCCGGCGCTTCCTGGCGCAATATCTTCGCGAAAGCGTTGGCGTCGTCATAAATGGCGTCCAAGCTCATCGCGTCCCTCTCAACGTGCAGCGACAACTTGGTCGACACATGTCGCTACAATCTGATTGAACTTCATCGGGTTCAAACACCGAACAACACCCAGTAGGCCCATATGTCCGAGCAGCCCATCGAATGCCCCAAGTACGGGGACATCGGAAGGTGATTGACCGTCTGGATGAGATTTTCGGCAGCCACAGGTGTGGCAACGCAGCCATCTTTTCTTGGTCGATAAACTCGATACGTCGGCATGTAATGTCTTGCTGTCTTGTGCGACGGTTTCTGCTTTGGCTTTCGTCGACGCTTTGAGGAAGATTATTTGGCACCAGCACAAGATACTTGATTGAGAATACGCAAGATCTGGGACCGCGTGTCGATCCTGGCGAACTCCTCAGCCATGGATGATGCCCGCGAACGATAATTCGGTTTATCCAGCACGGCCCGGACCGCCTCACGAAGCGCCGATGATGTGGGCTCTTGGGTCTTGAGGTCTATGCCGACACCGGACCAAGCTACGCGCGCATTTCCGTCCGCTTTGTCTTCGCTCAAGCCCGCGGTGACGAGGGGAATACCAAAGCTCAAGGCCTGGTTCACGCTGCCATAGCCCCCGTTTGTAACGAAGGCATCGATCTTGGGAAGCAACCAATCGAAGGGCAAATAACTTGCGAGCCGCGCATTGCCTGGAATGGGGCCAGGTATCGCGTCAACCGAACGACCGCCCGCTGTCACGATCACGAGTACGTCAGGCTCATCCCCAAGCGCCGCCAGAGTAGGCACAATGAGCTGACCAAAGTCGTGATTCGATACAGTTCCTTGAGTTACCAGCACGACCTTGCGTGAGCCGTCCAATTCATGGGCCCATGGAGGATGTGGCGCCTGGTTCGGGATGATCGGCAGGGCGCCGACGAAGTGCACCGACGCCGGCAGGCTTCGATGGGGGAATTCGAAGCCGGGCACCGTGAGCTGCAGATAGGCGTCGGGAAGCGCCACGGCCGCTTCATGGGCATCGAGGGCCAGGGGCTCGAGGCCCAATCCCGCTAGGCAGGCATTCATATACGCACGGACCGGTGCATAGAGCGCCTCCTCGTGCAGCTTGGCGATGGCTGCGTAGGTACCGCGCTCGGCATCGCAGCGGGCGGGCGAAAGGCCGGCGAAGTTAGGCGCGCCATCGTCCCGCAGATAATGCAGGAACATCGTGCCGCACAGGACGATGGGTGGGCGCTCCGAGCGGGGTCCGAGCAGCATCGGCAAAGCACCGAAAAAGAAGTTGTCGCCCAACACGAGATCCGCCGGAAAGTCGCGCAACGCCTCCTGCAACCCCCGATGCTGGGCAGGAATGGAGTCGATGAACACCCGCTCCAGGTAGAAGCGCGACATTTCCAGGCCCGGCGGCGTGTGCCGGTATTCCGGAAAGGCGCCAGCGATGTCGCGGCCGTCGAAGTCGGCCGGCGCCGGGAAGGCGCGAAACCTTGCGCCGGCGCGCTCGATGCGGTCGCGCATGGCGTTCGCGGACAAACCGACGACCTCGTGACCCGCCCGGACAAGCAGGTGTCCGAGCGAGAACATGGGATCGATGTGACCCGTGGCCGGCGTCGAGGCGATGAGAATTTTCATGGCTTCAACACCGCGCGGATGGCCGCGCACGCCTGGAGCAGCGCCGCCTGCGTGCCCGACACGTCGTGCAGGGCGTTGAGCAGCACGAAGTCGTGAATCATGTCGTTATAGCGGGTTGCGGTTACCGCGACGCCGGGCTCCTTGAGCCGGCGCGCATAGGCTTCGCCTTCAACGCGCAGCGGGTCGTTCTCGGCGGTGATGACCAGCGCCGGCGGCAGGCCGCGAAGCTGGCCAAGCGTGGCGCGCATGGGCACCGCGTAAGGATTCCGCCGGGTCCATTCATCGGGCGCTAACGATAATGCGGACATGATCAATTTCCCTGGAAGAGCGAGCTTGGCCCGGGGGATGCATGGTTTCATCCACGACGACGAACCTAGCGTCGAGACTGCGGGTTTACTTTTCCAGGACTGCCGAAGATTGCCACCAACTACCGTATTCAGCGCATCGTGTGGTTACTGTCCGAGCGCCATGACGGCACACATGATTCAGACTCGCTGCTTCAAGGGGGATGTCGCCCCGGGGACCGGCCTTCTCACGCCGTAAAGTTGGAGCGGCTCAACGCGGCCGTGCAACACGTGGTGCCCCAGGTCTACGAACATTTTTGCCAGGTCATCGCTGCCTTCCACATAAAGTGCGTCGACAAACGAGGAAGTGACAAGCAACGCAGCATCGGGCGTTCGGCAATACGCTTCGACGCAGCATTCAATATTCACTGTATCGCCAACTACCGTGAGTCCGGTCGTCTATCACTGCCAATATCGCCCTGGACGATTGGCCCATAGTGAATGCCGATGGCAACGCGGATCGCTCCGTCATCTGATCGATGGCATCGCTCATTCCAACTATCGATCGAACGCAAGATCTCGAGTGCGCAACGCGTCGCATTGGTAGCGTCAGCCGGGCTCGGCAGGGGTAGGCCGAAAGCCGCCGCAAACCCGTCGCCCAGGAATTTATCGACGGTTCCATGCTGGGAGAAGACGCACTTGCTCAACAGCGCCAGCAGATCGCGCAGCAGCGCGATAACTTCTCCCGGCGTCATCTTCGAGCAGTATGCGGTGAAGTCGATGTCGCAGTGCTCTGTATCGTCGTCGTCTTGCTTGCTGCAACCTATCTCGACCGCCGGGCTGTATTGATTGCTGCCGCGGATGTGACGGTGCGATTTGCGTTTCCATCAGCATTCATTATGAACAAATCGTACAAAGTGACGTCGGCAGCAGGAATCGACTGGAACTCACGGCTGTCGGTGACACGGCGAACATTGCCAGTCGCGTCGAAGCCTGCTGTCGGACGCTCGACGCCGAGATGCTTGTCACAGCTTCATTTGTCCATGCGGTTCATGCGGAAGGCAGCGGTGACCCGGCAAAGAAGTTCGCCGACTTCAGGACAGCAGATGCCACGTGGCCGCGACGAATCGATCACATCTCTCCGGTGTTAGAAGGCGTTTACGTCGCTGACTCAGCCCAACGGTCGGCTGACGAAGAAGCGACGACGTCTGGTCGGCGCAGCGCCGGATACGGTGGTGGCGGCAATCATCAACTTTCAGGAAAGGAGCGCCCCGGCTCTCGACGATAGCTGATTGCAGCAGTTGGCGGAAAGTTCAGGATTCGTGGCAAAGCGCAGCGCCGTTCAAAGCTGCAAGTTAATCGCCATGACGTCACGCGCGCGCCCAACGGCGGCTACTGCAACCAGGAGGGGTGGTACATGACCAAACGCGAAAAGGTGCTCTACAGCTGTAAGGCCGGCACCACGGGTGGCGGGGATGGCAACGCCCGCTGCAACGATGGCGGACTGAACACCAAGCTATCATCTCCCGGAGGCCCCGGCATCGGCACCGAACAACTGCTGGCCGTACCGTTTCCGAGGAGGAGACCAATTTCTCGACTGGTACAAGACCACCCAGTTATTGAAAATTTCCGATGCCGCAACACACATGGAGGACGGACATGCTTTCTGCATTGATAACCGGTACGAGCACGGGCATCGGCCTCGAGACCGCGCTCCTGTTCGCGCGACGTGGATACCGCGTCTACGCTGGCGCGCGAAACCCCGCCGCGTCTGAGGGGTTGCAGCGCGCCGTCGCCGAAGGACTGTCGCTCACGCCGATCGCGCTCGATGTAGATCGTGACGAGTGCGTCCGCCAGGCCGTGGCGCAGGTGGGGCCCGTGGACGTCCTGGTAAACAACGCGGGCATCGGCTCGGTCGCCGCGGTGGAGCTGATGCCCATGGAGAAGATCCGCGCCCTGTTCGAGACCAACGTCTTCGGTACCGTGCGCATGATACAGGCCGTGCTGCCTTCTCTGCGCGAACGTCGCGCCGGGGCGATCGTCAACGTCACGTCGATAATGGGACGCATCACGCTTCCGTGCTTCGGCTACTATGCCGCCACAAAGTTCGCCCTCGCAGCCATCAGCGAGACCCTGGCCATGGAAGTGAGGCCTTTCGGCATCCGTGTCGCGAGCATTGAACCCGGCGTGATCCTCACCCCGATCTGGGGCAAACCCCAGCCGGCCGTGCCCGAGGTGTCCGATTACGGCCAGGGACTGGCACGGCTGTCACGCACGTTGGGGGCGCAGATGGAAGGCGGGACGACGCCCGACGTCGTGGCCGAGGCAATCTACCGGGCGGCCACCAAGGACGGGCCTCTCCACGTGCCTGTGGGAGACGATGCGGATGTGTTGGTCGTGGCGCGGGCGCGCGCAACGCCCGATGAGTGGATCTCAATCTACGCGGAACCCGATGAGCAGAGCTTCGTCGACCGATTCACCCAGCTGTGCGGCGCTGACATTCTGAACCCGCCATCGCTGAACGCGCGGCGCAAGGCTGCTGCTGGCTGACGCGAGACGTGCCCGCCGGTTCACGGTTGGATGAAGGCGAGCTAGGCGCCGAGCGCCTCCAGAGTTAACACCTGTGTTGCATCGACCGGTTGAGCTTGCACCCGCTAACCGCACGCTACACGAACATCACAAAAGTGCCGCGAACAACCCAACTCGGAAGTCGAAGGTGCATCCCAATGATATTTCAGCAAACCGGAACACCGACGTCTTCCAAGTGTCGAGTTTGGACAGCTACCTGGAGCGATCAGCGACATCTCACTCGATTGACGGAGACTATGGCGTGAAATTTGGGAAAGGCTCGCGTAATGGCTTCGCAACATTGGTTGAAAACGTATCGTGAAAACGGCATTGCTGCAGAAATCGACCCGAACGCTTACCGCTCGGTCCTGGAAATGCTCGAACAAGCGATGACAAAGCACGCCGGTAGGCCGGCGTTTCATTCTTTTGGGCAGACACTGACCTATGCAGACGTCGATCGGCAATCGCGCAATTTTGCTGCCTATCTTCAGAAGAAACTCGGAGTGAAGAAGGGCGATCGTGTTGCCGTCATGATGCCCAATCTGCTCGCTTTCCCGATTGCCTTCCTTGGCATCATTCGCGCTGGCGCCGCGCAGGTCAGCGTGAACCCGCTGTATACGCCGCGTGAACTCGAGCACCAGCTCAACGACGGGGGCGTCAAAATTATGGTCGTGTTTGCGGGAGCCTCGGCGACAGTAGCGGAGGTTATGGCTTCGACACCGCTTGAGACGGTCATCACGGTGGGGCCCGGCGATGGCAGCTCGACCAAGCTTCCGGGCCCGCCGGTGGATCCGCGCCTGGATGGCGCCCCCACAATGGCCGATGTACTTGTCGAAGGCACTGCCCTTGCGTTCGATCCTGTTGTTTTGAACGGCGACGATCTTTTATTTTTGCAATACACGGGCGGGACGACCGGACCATCTAAGGGTGCCTCGCTGTCGCACAGGAACCTGGTCGCGAATACAGAGCAGTTCAAGGCTGCAATGAGCAGCAGCCCGCCCGCTAGCCAGGATGTGATTGTCACCGCGATTCCGCTCTATCACATCTTCGCCTTGATGGTGAATTTCATTACCTATTTCTCGGTCGGCGCAGACAATTGGCTGGTTGCCAACCCGCGCGACATGGACGGTTTCGTCCAGACGCTCAATCAAGCCAGGCCGACTGTGTTCATCGGCGTCAATACTCTCTATGCCGGCCTAGTCGCCCATCCGAAAATCACGGAAGTGGACTTTTCCAATCTTCGTGTGTCGGGCGGCGGCGGCGCCGCCGTGATCGCAACCACGTCGGCCAAATGGCAGGAGATCACCGGCCAAATCATCCGTGAAGGCTACGGTCTGTCGGAAACCAGCCCAGTGCTAACGTTCAATCCAATGTACCTGACGGAATTCTCCGGTACCACGGGATTGCCGTTGCCATCGACCGACATCAAGCTGTTGGACGACGAGGGACAAGAGGTTGAAATCGGCGAGGCTGGCGAAATCTGCGCCAAGGGGCCGCAGGTAATGAGCGGCTATTGGGAAAAACCTGAGGCCAATGCCGTGGCCTTTACTGCCGATGGCTATTTCCATACTGGCGATATCGGCGTTTTCGATGAAAAAGGATTCTTGATAATTGTCGACCGAAAGAAGGATATGATCATTGTCTCCGGCTTCAATGTCTATCCGAACGAAGTCGAAGCTGTCGCGACGGCTTGTCCGGGCGTCATGGAGTGCGCCTGCATCGGCGTACCCGACGAGAAGACAGGCGAGGCTGTGAAGCTGTTCGTCGTCAGGATGCCCAACGCCACGCTCACTGCCGAGGACCTGGTCGCGCACTGTCGCAAGGAAATGACCGCATACAAGACACCAAGAGCTGTCCAGTTTGTGGATGCGCTGCCAAAGTCTGATGTAGGCAAAATCCTGCGCCGAGAATTGCGAGATCTGGAGCTTCACGGCAAGGCTTGATCTCGTTTCGCTAACGGCATCGACCTGGCGGAGCGTGAGTGCCTCGGGTCTCGTCTACGCCGGACTCGATCGCCGGTTGTTCGGCCGTGCGCCAGCCGAAGCGGTCGTCCTGCATGCCTGCGATTACACGCTTGAACACCGTCGCCTGACATTGCTCCTCCGATGAGGCCGACTGAGGAGCCTTCGATAGCGACTACGGGATTGCGCTTGCTCTTGGAGATAACAAAGGCTTTTAGAGAGAGGCGGGGTAGAAAGTTTGGCAGATAAAATTTAGGGATTGGACATCGAGTAGACAGAGTGTCATCGACATCGTCCAGCCGCCGGGCATCGGCATCTCGGCCATCGCCGACATGGACTCGCACCAGACGATCGTCACTGCCGCGCTGGCGGCGAGGAGCAGCGGCGAGTCGCCGAAGAAGGCTCGCTGGGAAGCTCGCTCGGAAACCATGCGTCGTGAGATCTCCCGTCCAGAGGTCCTGGAGCGGCTCGAGATGCCACCTGAAGTGGGCGTGTCGGGGCTGGAGTCCGATGGCGGCAATCAGTTCTTCTGCGGCGGCGGAAGCGGCGGGATCGGACGCCGAGCGCGATCGGCACGCGGCGGTAGTCACCTCAGTGATTACATACTGAATCCAACGTCATGTCTCAGAAAGCCAAGCAGATCGGTCGGCCGATCTGGCAAACCCTTGTTCTGTTCCTTGCTGCGAGCGCGGTCAGCTCTGGTGCCATCCACGCAGAGAGCATCGTACCGACGCTACACGCGACAATGCGGGTATCTGTCGTCTCGATACTTCGGGCTCCGGCATTTCGGCCAGTTGTACGGCTATATCTTTGCGGTGTTTTCGGCGGGAGCGGCGCTCGGCCCTTATGTATTGGGTGTGTGCTTCGACCGGTTTCACTCTTACGATGCGTTGTTCGGCTATGTCGATTTGCTTGTCCTCGCGAGCGGGTTGATCGTCTCGCTCGGCGCTTACGTTTTCCCTGTCGAGTCCGACGCTGACGTGAGGTTGGCTTCCGCGGTCAGGACCCCAACCTGATCCCGGAAGGCGCCGATGCGCATAAGGCTGCGCCGCATAAGCGATCATATGGAAAATAGAGCAAGCGAACTCTACCGACCTCATGGTCGGCGTGCAGGGACCGTGAGTGAGTCATGGAAGAACTTGACCGCTGCGCGCCCGACGGCTTCGTGGATAAGAGCCCGGTCCACTCCCGCCGCGTCGATGCAGGCTTCGGGAAACTCGTCCCGGCCCTCGTCGTTGCATTCGTTGACGAAGATCTCGTGATCCACAGGACCGGGAATGATCGCGAGTTGAGCGTGCGGGATATGGGCGGCGGCGAAGGCCGCGTTAGGACCTGGCGGCGTCTGTGTATCCCGGGCACCGACAGTTATATAGGCGGGAATCGGCATCCGACTGAGACCCCGTAAGGTCAAAAAGCAAAACGAGGCGCTGGACTAGCCAGCTAAGCAGGGTCGGCATAGCGGTGCCGGAGGCGGTCCGGTACGGTTTTTGGGACGATCAACGACGACCTCGCCAAGGGTCGGGGCAGGGGGGCCGTTATGGATTGGGCGCGCATCCTGGCCTACGTAACGGGGACGGTGGACCAGGAGCTGCTGGCGCGAAACGAATATCTGGCCGCCGAAAACCGCATCATGAAGGCCCAGCTGAAAGGTCGACTGAAGCTCTCGGACGCCGAGCGAGGCGCGCTCGGCGAGATCGGTCATCGCCTGGGCCGCAAGGTTCTCGCCGACATCGCCAGCGTAGCCCGACCGGACACTATCCTGGGCTGGTATCGCAAGCTTATCGCCCGCAAATTCGATGGCTCGAAGGCCCGTCGAAGCGCCGGCAGGCCTCGGATCAAGCGAGAGGTCGAGCAGCTTATTATTCGCATAGCCAGCGAGAACCGGGACTGGGGCTATGACCGGATTGCGGGGGCGCTGGCCAATCTGGGGTACGAGATTTCCGATCAAACGGTTGGCAATGTCTTGCGGCGCCACAGTCTGTCCCCGGCCCCGGAGCGCAAGCGCACGACCACATGGGCCGCCTTCATTCGAACCAACGTGGCCCTGTTGGCGGGGACCGACTTCTTCACAGCAGAAGTGCTGACGCTGCGCGGGCTGGTGACTTACTACGTGGTGTTTTTCATCCATCTCGAGAGCCGCCGGGTGGATATCGCTGGGCTCACCGTGCACCCGGATGAGGCGTGGATGAAACAGATCACCCGGAACGCGACCATGGACGATTGCGGTGCGCTGCGGGATTGTCGTTATCTGCTGCATGATCGAGACACGAAATTCACCCGGTCGTTCCGCGCCATCCTTATGTCAGGTCGGGTTGAAGCGCTCGCGCTGCCTGCGCGCAGTCCGAACCTGAATGCCTACGCGGAACGCTGGGTGAGGTCGGTCAAGGAGGA
>DATHHQ010000728.1:0-5302 GCA_035490095.1 Bradyrhizobium sp. | reverse complement strand
ATAGCTGATCAGGACCGGATCGGTGTTGTGATAGCGTCCGACCGTGTTGGGAGGCCATTGCAATGGCCGTGTCGCCGCGTAGTGAAAGGAATCGATGCCGCCGGTATAAAGGTAAACGTGATCCGGGTAAGGCCCCGTTGGGTCATAATCCGGGTCTTGCGGCGCCTTGATCCGAAGCCCGCTCGACATGTGAAGGATATCAGCAATGCGTATTTTGGCGCGCGGGTCGCCGGGCGTTTGCCATTCAGGAATCGGTGCCGGCTGGTCCAGATCATAGACGCCGTCTTTGACCAGAATGCCAAAGAGCGTTGCCGTAACGCTCTTGCCCATGGACCAGCCTTCGAGCGGCGTCTGCGCCGTAACACCTTCCGCGTAGCGCTCGGCAATGAGCCGGCCTTTCCACGTCACAACGAACGCCGCGGTCAATCCTTCGGCCGGCTGAAACGCGGCATCCACGGCAGCTTTGAGTTTCTCGGCGTCGATCTCTGCCGGCAGCGGCTCCTGGGGCAGCATGTCGCCCATGGGCCACAGTTGGGTCGCGGGATCGGGCAATCGGCTCTTGACGGCGACCGGCTTGAAATTCATGGCGCTCTCGCCGATCGGGAGCGTGACGCAACCCTGGCTCCCGAGATATTTGGCAGTACGGGTCACGCCATTAGGGAGCATGACGTGGACCGCCTTGTTGGCGCGATCGATGACCGGCTTGCCGAGCTTCGCGCGCTGTCCGTAGGGCGCAGTGAAAAACCCAACGTTTTCGGCCGCGAAATCGGGCGCAAGGCCAGTCATGAAAACAGCTGAGCACATTACCTTCGCAAATCCCGAGGCATGATGCGTCAAGGGGTCGCCTGGCGGCGGCACATAGGGCGTATCGAGTTCGAATGATTTCGCGCGGGCGATGAGCGCGTCTTTGGTGGGAGCCTGCGCGGCCGCCTCCGTAACGGTGAGAGCCACAAGAATTGTCACCAGAAGACCCCTATTCATGATCGCCTCCCGCGATAAGCGATAATCGTTTGGTCCAATTGCTGCGTATACAACACATCAATGTGCCCTGACGCGTATCTGAGTAAGAGTATGGACCAGCACCCGCGGCGCAGGTTATCAGATCGGCGGCACAACCGCTCGGCCACTGGCTAAGGCCGGCGACTTCCGTTTCAGGGTCAAACAGAGAAGAACTCACTGCGAGCAAATGTCTTCCCGGGTTACCCCTGACAGCGGACATTGCTCAATGCAGTCGGCATGTCTCATAGGTGCCAACAAGAGACTCGTGCATCGCAGCAAATTCGGGGCGATAGGCTATCCGATGGGCTCGACGCGAGAGTCGGTTTCATTAAGCACAGTTGCCGCGCGAAGAACGGTCTCACCAGGTGGAAAAGGGACTTCCGAAAGGCGAACGCCAGAACGGCAGGCTGCGTGGGCGCGCGTAGCGGAATTCAGTCGCCGGCCTCCGTCGCCGGTTCTTGATGCCCCCTTGCGGCTCGCCGCTCAACAGCACCACGAATTCAGTTCCCTTGCCGGTTTCCGGACTCAACGCCTCGTCCGTGACGATCAGGGAAGATCGCGGCGTAATATTGCCGATGCGATCCAATGCGTCCTGCGGAATGGCGATGCGGTCGAGCGCGGCCTTTGCGCCGTCCGGGACCGTCGGCACCGGCTCAACGCCGCGCCCACTGCTCGCGCGCGCCCGGTCGCGTGGCTCAACCGTGGCGCCGGGCGGACGTCCGCCGTCCAATGAAACGGCGCTCCATCGCACCTTGGCATCGTCGGTCGAGCGCTCGATGGCGGTGAAGACATGCGTGCCGATTGGACGATCGGGATCTGCGATCGTGACCGGACTTTCAAGGATGGGCTTAAATGCTTGACGAACATAAAGCCGCTGGGTCTTGCGGCTGATTAACACCGATATCGGCTGGAGTTCGCGTTCGGCCTGGCGGGCCGCCTCGGCTGCCGCGGCCCGCGAAGTGTCCGCCGCGGCGGCGGCGTCACGCGCAGACGTGACGGCATCGAGCCTGTGTTGCAGATCCGCCTTGGCGGCGTCCCATTGCAGCTGCAGCTCCGCGATTTTGACGGCGGCCTTTGCCTTGGCACCCTCAGCCTGCTCCTTTGCCTTCGCCGAGATGCGAGCGCCAAGTCTAGTGCGAGCGCCAAGTCTGGTCTCGGCAGCCGCCAATTGCGCCTCGGCTCTGCGCTTCAGATTTTCCGCCGCGCGAACCGGCACCTTTGCCCGCGAGGCCTCCCGGAAGGCCGTCTCCGCGTCGAGTCTCGCCTGGGCCGCTTTCCTCGCCGCCTCTTGCGCCTCTGCGGTGCGGGCGGCGGCCATGGCGATGGCTCCCGGCTTGGGTTGGAACAGAACCGGATGAGCGAGTTCAATGGGCGCCACATCGGTTGGCGCCATGATCACCCGTATGCCCATCGCGGTCGCGTCGAACAGGCGCGCGGCGAAGTCGAAGGGCATCCGGACACAGCCATGGGACGCCGGATACCCCGGCAGAACGCCGCCATGGAGTGCGATGCCTGACCAGGTGATGCGTTGCATGTGCGGCATGTAGGCATCGTCATACAGGTTCGAGTAATGGTCCTCTACTTTCTGGATGACGCTGAAGATCCCGGCGGGCGTCTCGCGTCCCTTTGTGCCGCTCGACACCGGCGCCCGCAGGATCCACCCCTTGGCGTCGTAGACGGTGATCCGCTGGTCGCGGAGCGAAACGATGGCCATGAGCGGCTCGCTGGCGCTGCGCGACTCAATGGACTCGATCGAGCGTTTGCCGCTTCTGGCGCCCGCATCGTCCCCTGCCGCGATCAGCACGGCCAGACTCGCAACGGCAAGATACACGGGCCGCAGCCGCGCCTGCTTACGCTTCGGATTCACGCAACGAGACGTCATGCGCGTCCCATCTGATCGGGTCTACGCCACCTTGTACTCAGGTAGATTCACAACGTAGCGCTATCAGGTCGCACTTGCCAACCTGGAAGCAGGCAAATGCTGACGGCGCTCAAGGTCTGCGCGGGTTCATCTCCGGACCTGAGCCGCAACTCGCATGTCCGCTTTACGACGGTGAGCCGAATTCGTCCGCCTCACGCTGTGATCGTCCCGCGCAGCCAGCCGGGTGGGCTTCTTCACCTGCGATTCCGCGTGTTGAGCTTTCGGCCCGCGGCGGGCGGTATATTCCTTGCCGTCGACCGGTGCCACATGCGGCGGATCTTTATCGAGATACGGCCGCCCAATTCCAAACTCCTTGCCGTGTTCATCGATCCATTTCCAGAGGCTTTCGGTGGAAATCCATCGCTGCGCCCGGGTCCCGCCTTTGACGCTCACCACATCGGCCGCAAGCCCGCGGCCATAGCCGCCGCGGAAACTCCCGCCATGGTAGGATCTATCAGTCGCTGCCTTCAGGCCGCTTGCGATCGATTGACGGTAGTCATCGCGGAACGCGCTGGTTATGCCAGGCGACAGCCCAGCCTGCTCCGCCGCGTGGAGCGTGTGAAAAAGCTTTAACTTAAAGCTCCGATCCATGCCTCCGATCACGTAGTCCATCATCGGCATGCCGGCTTTTTCCGCCGCCTTCGGATCCTTCCACGTGAAGTCCTGATCGACGAGCCTGGTAAAGGTTCTGGTGACAGTCACGGTTTTGCGCTTCTTCTTGACTGTCACTTTCCTCTGCTCATGCACCTTGATGGTGTCCTCCTTGGGCGCCCGTTGATAGAGCGCCCACAAGAATCGGTCGATGCAGATGTCCGCTACCTCGCACTCCTCGAGAGTTTCGATGGTGTTCACAGCCTCCTTGGCGTCGTTTAGCACTGGATCAGGCGTGTTCGCTGTCGCCACCTGCACGGGCGGTGTCTCGGGCGGCAGCACCTGCGACGAATCGGGCAAGGCGGCCTCGACGATCGATTTGGGCTGATCCGAGGCCGCCGTCGTGTCGGCGGCCGTCCCCGTCACCAATTCTGCGACCGCCGCCACATCGGCGCTAGCGACAGCGATGTTGCCCGATGCGGTTGCCTGCGGTGCGTCCACGACCTCGGCGGTGAGAGATGGTGAGGGGTGGTCCTCGATTGACAGTGCGCCGGCGTTATCGATGGCGCCGGCGTTCTCGATGCCGACCGAACCGACGCCAGTAAGCGAGGCGACGACCCAACCGGCGAGACCGACCGTTCCGCACAAGGCCGTCGTCACTTGCGCAAGCCGCCGTGGGTTCATGATCCCGTCGCCTCCACCAGAGCCTAGCACAGCCAAGCATGCGACCCGACTGATCTTCGGATCAAAATAGGGACGTGCAATGACGAAAACTGCAGGTCATCAATTTTTCCAGAAAGTGTCGCCCTAGTGCAACGGCCCGCGAGCGACTGCGGCGAGCCATGATCAGCTACGGGAACCAGCGATAGCCCCATCCATGCACTCCGACCTGGCGGGAGGACGACGACGATCGTGCCTAGCTTCACCCGATTCACGAGATCGATGATGTCCTCGTTGGTCATGCGGATGCAGCCGGACGAGATGGCTTGGCCGATCTATTCCGGCTGGTTGGTACCGTGGATGCAGTACAGGGTGTCCTTGTTGCCCTCGTAAAGGTAGAGCGCCCAGCGGATTAGCCGGACCTCCGGGAATGCGCTGCGTCGAATTTGCCGCTTGCCGTCAACGATGCCACGCCAAAAGCCGGGGAATATCCGGAGAGTGGCGCGATCAGTACGTAGGATGGGTTGAGCCTGCGAAACCATCTCCATAAGATGCAATTGACGGGTATCGCGGAGTTTATCATCGGGCGCGCATTCGCGCGACCCGTTGGCTCCACCCATCCTGGGCGCTGGAACGAGATTCCGGCCGTCCGTCACGACCGCATTGTCGAGATCAAGTCGCCGCTGATCCTGCAGCCCGGCCCGGCGGCGTTGACCGACGGGCTGGATGCGATCGTCGCTGGCCTGCACTACCAGGCTCCTGAACATCCGCCGTCGCGAGTTCGGTACCGGCCTTGGAGCCGACCCTGATGAATGAGGCAAACTCCGCTGTCATCGCCCGGCTTGACCGGGCGACGCGGCGTACTGGATCGCCCGGTCAAGCCGGGCGATGACAGTCTTGTTGTGGCGGGCGGCTTGCTCGCAATGACGAAACGGAATTTCGATTCAAATTTCAAACAGCGGATACACGTCCGCATTCTCGCGGCGGGAAGCGCCCGAGGTTTGCGTGTCGTCCTCCCTCAAAAGAGGGAGCAGGGAATGCCGGATGCGCGCTGCACCCGCGGTCTCGTGTGCAAAAGGCAGAACGAAAATCGCACACGAGCATACAGGGCAGCGGAGGCAATCCGACATT
>DATHHQ010000727.1:0-8874 GCA_035490095.1 Bradyrhizobium sp. | reverse complement strand
TCATCCATTTGGCCCGCGCGAGATGGCTCGCCCACACCCGATTGGCCCGCTCCGGATCCGTCTCGACGTCCAGGCTAAGCACAATTCGAGCGGCCTCCTGCCAAGCCGCGCCTTCCGCGTCGGCGTCTAGCAGCCGCAGATACGTGACAAGATGGGCCATCTCGTAGCCCGTCAGAAACGGCTCGTTGGGGGCGGAGTCGGTAACGTGCGGCGGCTGCTGCATATGACAAAGATAGGCTGCCCGAAGTATCGCCGGTAGTGCGCGCTATCGATGCGCGTGTTGCAGCCAGCGCAACCCCTGACAGTGACGGTTTGCGTCGCGCCGCTGCGGGAGCTGGGGTTACTGCGGCGGCCGCTGACATCAGGGCGCCCAGATCCACGCAACGACATACCAGCCGAGAGCCCTATGTAGCGCTTTAATGGACCGAAGCTTTGCAGTTTTGGCCTTCTCGGCGGCCTTTGTTCCACCCCTTGGGCTCGGCGAATTATCATCCCTTGCGGGCCAGCCGCCGCCCTTCATCGGTTAATGCCGCCTCGCTTTTCAACAGCTTGCTGCCCGCCCGAGGCTGGAGGGCCACCCACCCGAGCTCCACAGCTCGCGCTATCGTTGCCGGGGCTTCATCTATTCCCTTCAATGAAACCCACTGCATCGGCTCTCGACGCGTGGCGTCGTATATCTTGTAGATAAAATATCTAGCGGCCACGTCGAGTGCGTCGCGCGTTGCCTTGGGCTGGGACTTTGAGGCGAAGATGTTGAAGGTCTTGCTGACCATTTCCCCGATGATAGCCGATGTTGACCATTCGGCGTGCAGCCAGGTTGGCGAAAACACAAAAAGCGCCCAAGCAACCAAGAACTTGAACATTGAGCGACATCGACGCTAGGCCGGCTTTCTTGCCCGTGGAATCGATTTCGCCCTTGGCTGGTGGTTGGGTGACTCCCGACCGGCCAAACCGCTCCAGTGAGTCAGACTTTGACTCGCGTGAGGGCCGCCCAGCAGCCAATACGTAGACGGGCAAGCAGGCGTGCGACGGTCGTGGGGTGCCACGCTCCGCCCCGCGCTGTGCGCACCTGTCGCTTGCGCAATTCGTGTGCGATGGCACGCGGTAGGACGATGCCGGAGGCTTTGAGCTCCGCAATGATTGGTGCGATTTCGTAGGCGTACAGGTCCGCAGCCTGCCTATTTGCCGATGCGCCTTGTCCCCCACGCTTCCGGGGCAGGCCAACTTCCTTAGTCATTGGCGCTACAAGGAGAGCGCAGCACATACGAGCAGCAACAAACCTGCCGCGGTCATCAGCATCCACACCAAATGTTGCCAACTTCTCGGCCTAGACCCATCGAGGTAAGCCACGGCAATTCCTTCCCAGATCCCACCTTGGAAGGCTAAGGCGCAAGTCGCAGGTATGCCGATTCTAATTCTGTGACTTTCGTGAGCACTAAGTTGGTGACGGCTATCCTATGGTGCTGTCCGGACATTGCCCTAGTCAGCAATCTGAAAACCCGCCGAACGTTACCTGCAAGCCTGCGGGCCGCCGGGCGACTTCCCTGCAGCCCCAAGGTCGCCCGGCGCACTCCGGCAATAGCTCCAATGGCGTCCGCCGTCGCCACGCCGAGCCCCCAAACTTGTCACACGCCAAGAGCGCCCTGGGGATGATGGTATGCAACCGGAGGCCCGCTTCTCCCCGCTGCTGTGCTCCGATTGACCTGACCGCGGATGTACCGGCAGGTCAAAGGCCCGTCCGGGCCCAAGTTCCTGGACGGGCCTTCGCTTGTTGGCGGGGGCTCGAGTGAGTCGCGGTCGGTCAATCTGCTGCTGCCCGAACAGTTCCGGACTTCGACACAATCTTAACATTGGCCGGCGGCTAGCAAGGCGCGGCCATAATCGCCCAATGGAGCCAGTACGCGGGGAAACTTCGCCCAGCAGGCGCGAGATGCACGGTGCGTTGGCCAATAAGCGGGGCGCAGACGCCCGCGCCCTTGCTTTGCTCGCGACCATTCGGAAGCTTATGGCGGCAGGCTTCGTTTCCCAACGTGAGCTGGCGAAGGAATTGAACCGAAGAGGAATTGCGAGCGCCCGTGGTGGCAACTGGCATCGCAACACTGTGCGGAGGACGCTTCGGCGCGTGGCGCTGCCTATCAAGCGGGTCGCTGACGTGCGAGCTGAGGCCCTTCGCCCAACAATTCGTAAACTTCGGAAAGCGGGCATTGTTTCCATCACGGGCATCGCTCGCGAATTGAACGAGCGAGGGATACCAGCGGCACGAGGCGGCAAATGGCGCCTGACCACCGTTACCCGACTGCTGGAGCACCTTGACAGACTTGATCGTGTCTCGCGCAGCCAGCGTCGTCGCTAGGGCCATTTTTCTGCCCGTGGAGTCGATTTTGCCACGCCTCGATGGCCCGCGGCGCAAACTCAGAATGTGGTGGTCAACCACGGTCTGCCAGCTGTTTGAGGAGCTGGTCGCGATCGGCAACATGACCCGCGAGGGCCTTCTCGAACATCCTGAGGAGTGCCTTCGCGATTGTTGGGTCCTGGTTGTCTCGCTCAAGATCCGAGACGGTCTTGCGTTGATGATCGACATTGCGCTGGCCGCGCTGAATGCGGCTTTCGGCTTCCTCGATGTGTCGTTGCAGGAGCGCTCGCTTCATCGGACATCGTACCGGTCAGCGAAGGAGGTGGGCCACTTTCTTCTCGACCGGAGGCATAGCGACAGGAACCCGTTGCGCCGCGCCATGCACGACAACAGGAATAACCATAGAGCAGAGACCGAGGCTGGCTTGCGTCGCATGGGACAGCCCTCCGGACGTTGGACGAAGGTGGGGCCAAGACCCCGTGCCCCGGAAGTCCTGGCCCCAATGCTGCAGCTCAGCCAATGCTTGGCAGCTGTCCTGAGCCGCATCACCTATCGAGCAATGCGGGCTGAACCAGTCAGTTGCGCCGCCCCCAAACTAAATCGCCGCTAAGGGCTGTTTTTCTGCCCGTGGAATCGATTTTGCCCTCGGCTGGTAGGTGGGTGACTCCAGACCCGCCAAAACGCTCCAGTGAGTCAGATTTTGACTCTGGCGCCTGCTCAGGGATGCAACCTTTCGCCGGAATGCACTGTTCCCCGCGAGGTGGCCGTCTCGCTGCCTTTGGCTGAAACAAAGGGAGCGACGCGTGTCCTGGATCTGGTACTGGGCAATCCTCGATCGCGAGGGCGACGGCCGTATCGTCGCAAGCATTCCCGACTTTGGGAATCTCGCGGCACATGGGGTTAACGAAAAGGACGCAGTGGCTCACGTCGCGAAACGCGCGGGCGAGCATGTCCGGGCCCTTGAGGAGAGCGGCCAGCCGGTTCCCCGCCCACGCCAGGCGTCTGAAATGCCCACCACTCTTCAAGCCAAAATCGGCCGGGCCATGATTTCTGTGCAGGTGGGGGGACCAGCGGCAAAGCCGGGCTCACCGGGCTAGTGCCGTCGATTGAGGCTCTTTGCGGTTACCCCATCGAAGGGGGCTTCGGGCCACTTGTCAGTCCGCCGAAAGGTGATGCGCCTCCTTCAAGTCTTCGAAGAGCTCGGGGTTACTCTCCCGCGTTTCCTTTCTCCGTTGACGGGCGAGCTCTAGTTTCTCGCACACCAGCTCAACCGGCTTTTGCAAGTTCCTTAGCTCAATCTCCACGCCCAGATCCTTAAAGTCCCGCAGCCGCGCCCGATCACCTCGCCAAAAGTCTATGAAGGCCGCTGCCCACAGCATATAAAGGTCAGGCTTATTCATGCTTTGGAAGCGCCGGCCGCTGCCAAGATAGGACCGTATGGCCGCCACCGTCTCACGTTCCAGGAATGCCAGCGCCAGGGCATCCACGTCTTGCGTCATCGCGCCTTGCCCTTTGTCTTCAACCCCACTTCGGCTAACCGACGCATAGCTTCGGCCCTCGACGGAAGGTCCTCCTGATCACGGCGCCAATTGTCAATTTGATCAATCATTTCAGGCTGAAGGCGGACCATTACTGGCGTTCCAGTACCCTTGGTCAGCCGCCCCTTTGGTTGCGTGGTAGCACGGCTCTTCTTTGCCACGGCAGCATGATATCACGAAAGCGAGCAGAATGGAAATATGCACATCCGCTCGCTGCTCGTGGCGGTGACCTTATGCGGCGTCGAATAATTGGCGGGGCTGCTGGAAACACTGGCCGACAAGGGCTTTAGCAACGCCAGCGCGGCGAAGGACGATTGGCAAATGCGTTGGTGGGAGCAGTCTCAGTGCCTCGCCTCGATGCTCGAGCGTGCGGCTACAAAAATGAACGCCGATGCCGATGCTATCTATTCCATCGTGTATGACATTCGGCACCGGGGGCGCGCACAATGGCCGCGCCCAACACAACGGCCGAAGATCCGCGCATCGTAGAGCCGGACCATGACGCCGCAAGGCTGCACGCGCTGATCATCAGCCTGCGCAACCTCGACGACACGCATCTGATCTTGACTGACGAAGAAGAGGTCAACATTCGCGACTGGTTGATCTACATGGCGAGCGACGAGTCGAGCCTGCTTATGCGAAGCCTCGGCTTCACCGTTCACTTAGGTGAGGGTCACTAGCCATGTGGCTCGTATCTGACCTTACGCCGGCCGACGTTGACGACCCGCAACCGGGCACCGTCATTGCCGGCGGGAAGCCGATGACCCGGGCGAGCCGTTCAAGCTCGGCCGCCTCATGATGATGCAGGTACAAGAGCCGGATGCCCCGGTGTCGATCGGCACGCTCTACATTCTCGACGATGGCAGCGACGTTGCCATTGTGCGGCTGCGGGGCGAGTCGCCCGACCTCTGGATAGTCGATCGCTTCTCAGGCGATGGCTGCTGCCGGCGCTGCATCTTGGCCCGCCGCCGATGGCATCCGCGCGCGGCTGTCACGGTCCAGTAATTTCCACGGGCCAACTCAGCCCCGCTCAACGGGGCCTTTTCTTCCCATGTCCACCATCCCCCTTAGTGCCGAGCTGCTGGCTGTGTCGGTGAAGCTCCCGGCATCGGGCACGCCCGTAAGCCGCAGAACCTGGGCGACGGCGACCCGCCTATCAGCGACCGTCCAATCAGCTGCCATGAAAACGACCGTGCTGCCCTTGTCGTCTTTGATCTCGATCGAGTAGCGACTTTGCTTCGCCATGTCCCCTAACGCCTCCTGGGCTCCGCGAACATGGCGCGCCCGCCATGCTCGTCAACGGCAGCGGCTGCTTCTGCGCACAGGTCTTCCGCAGCCCGAAGTACAGCAGGGTCGGAGACGAACCGGGTTATCCAACCCAATCGGTCGCGCGCCTGGTGTAAAGCTCTCTCTAGTCGAAGCAATTCAAGGTCGGAGTGCACGGTGCGAGTGTCTCAGTATCTTGGCGTCCTATCTGTTCAATTTGGCACACATAGGCGGCTTGGCTGGGTGGGGGATATGCCAGCACTGAAGGCAAAAAGTTGATTCGGAACGCCGCAGGGAGGCCGTTAGGACTCGCTCGGGGATAGGGGGCCGGGCCAAGCATGGGAGCTTGGTCATGGCGAAGGCGAAAGGCGGCGAGCCTGATCAGCCTGGCGCTCGACGTCGAGGTGGCGACCCATCATCTCTTCCGGCAAGGGTAGCGGAAATGAATTCGTTGCATTCGCTTACCTTGTGTTAGCGTTGTGGCAAGCGGGGAGAAACAATGGATTTGCAGCGCTTGCAGTCGCGTTCGTCATTCGTCGTGGCACGCCAAAGTTCGGTGGTTCGTGCAGCGTTTCTTATGAGTATCTGTACTGCTGCGGTGGTCATATTCGGCGTCGCCGCAGCGCGAGCACAACAAGGGGCGTTCGTCTATGCGACGCGCGGAAATGAGGATGCCGTCAGCGTCATCGACACGATCACCGACACGGTGGCGACGACCTTTGCGGTGGGAGATTTTCCCATTGCCGCAGCTGTGCGAGGTGACCAGTCGCTAATCTATGTCTCAAACCAAAACGGCAATACGATTTCCGTCATCAGTACCCTGACGAATGCGGTGGTCGCCACTATTCCGGTGACGCAGCCTTATGGCATTGGTCTAAATCCTGCTGGCACCCGACTCTACGTCCCCAGTTTCGGGGGCACGACCGTTTCCGTTGTCGACACGACCAGCAATACCGTCGTCGGCATCATCCTTGTCGGAAATTCTCCTACCACTGCTGCAGTCACACCCGACGGCAGCCGCGTCTACGTCACGAATTCAAGCTCCAACACAGTGTCAGTCATCGACGCCGCTACAAACACGGTCGTCGGCAGCATTGCTGTTGGAAATGCTCCGGTAGGTGCTGCAGTTACCCCTGATGGCACGCGTGTCTATGTTTCCAATCATGGCAGCTCGGATGTCTACGTGATCAGCACGTCCACCAATGCCGTGGTTGCCGTCATCCCGCTGGCGGGTGACGATACTCTTGCAATCAGTCCCGACGGCAAGCGAGTCTACGCCGTCGCCGGAAACGGATTTAACGTGATCGACGTTGCGACCAACGCCGTAATCGCATCGGTATCGGTAGCCGGCAGCAACAATGTGGTCGGAATCGCGGTATCACCCGACGGTTCTCGGCTTTACTTGGCCAATGCATCGGGTACCGATGTTTCCGTTGTCGACACCGCGACCTACGCATTGATCGGCACCGTGCCCCTGGGAGGCTCTCCTTTCCTTTTGGGCGTCTGCTCGAACGGCAATGCGTTGCTGGGGGCTGGCGCAACGTTCGAGGCCGGCACCGGCGGCGCTCTCGCCTGCACTCAGGCATCGGGACCTACCGGCTCTGCCGGACCGGTCTTCACCGGCGGAACGCTGCTGATCGCGGGCGCCAATGTCTTGAGCAATCTGCCGATCTCGCTGCAGGCCCAAGGCGGCATCATCAACACCAACGGCAACAATGCGACGCTCTCGGGCGCGATCAGCGGGCCAGGCGGCCTCACCAAGATCGGCGCCGGTACGTTGACGCTGGCGGGACAAAGCACCTACACGGGCGCGACGGGAGTGAACGCCGGCACGCTGCAGGCCGGCGCCGTCAACGCGCTCTCGCCGTTCAGCGCCTTCACGGTCGCGAGCGGCGCAACGCTCGCCCTCGCGAGCTTTAACCAGACGATCGGTTCGCTCGCCGGCACGGGCAGCGTGACGCTTGGCTCGGCCACGCTCACCACCGGCAATGACAACACCAGCACCATTTTCTCCGGCACGATCTCGGGCACCGGCGGTCTCACCAAGATCGGCAGCGGAATGTTGCTGCTGGCGGGCGCCAATACCTATGCGGGCCCGACCAATATCAACGCGGGTATTCTGAACGTGAACGGCTCACTCGCCTCGGCCGTATCCGTCAATGCCGGCGGCACGCTGATGGGCAACGGCATGATCGGCGGCCTCAATGTTTTGAGCGGTGGCACCATCGCGCCTGGCAACTCGATCGGCACCATGAATGTTGCCGGCAATGCCAGCTTCGCCCCGGGCTCGATCTACCAGGTGGAGGCCAATGCGGCAGGGCAGTCCGACAAGATCGTAGCTGGCGGTGCGGCGGCGCTCAACGGCGGCAGCGTTCAAGTGCTGGCGCAGAACGGGACCTATGCCCGCAAGACGACCTACACGATCCTGACGGCGAGCGGCGGCGTCAGCGGCACGTTCGCGGGCGTCACCAGCAACTTCGCCTTCCTGACGCCCACGCTCACCTACGACGCAAACGACGTGTTTCTGAACCTGTTCCAGTCCGCCTTCGCCGCAGGCGCACAAACGCCCAACCAATACTCCGTCGGCACGACGCTCGATCGGGCCAATGCCTCTGCGACTGGCGATTTTAGTTCGGTGTTGGACGCGCTTAGCGTTCTCAGCAACACGCAAGGGCCTGCCGCCCTGAACGCTATCAGCGGCCAGCCCTATGCTGATTTCGGCACCCTGAACGTCAACAACGGCGCCCTGTTCATGAACGCGCTCGGCCAGCAGATGGCGAACGGGCGCGGCACTTCCGCCGGCGGCCAACGTCAGGCGCTGGCACAGGCCTGCGAGGTCGAGGCCTGCGATGGCATAGGCCCGCTGAGTGCTTGGTTCAGCGCGCTGGGCGGTTTGGGCAGCGTGCTGGGCGACAACAATGCGTCCAGCTTCACCTACAATCTGGGGGGCGCCGCCGCCGGCATCGACTATCGCCTCGACCCACGCTTCCTGGTCGGCATCGGCACCGGCTACACCCACGGCACGCAGTGGGTGAACAGCTTCATGGGACAAGGCTGGAGCGACAGCGTCAGCGTCGCCGCCTACGGGTCGTTCACGCAGTGGGGCTTCTACATCGATGCCCTGGCGGGCTACGCCTATTCCAACAACCAGCTGCAGCGGCAGATCCTGATCCCCGGGCTGCAGCAACGCACCGCCAGCGGCTCGACCGGCGCCAACCAGTTCCTCGGCCAGATCGAGGGTGGCTACAAGATCGACGTCTACGCACCGGCGATGGCTAGCATCACCCCGTTCGGCCGCTTCCAGATCTCGAGCGTAGCGCAGAACGCCTTCAATGAGTCGGGCGCGCAGTCACTCAATCTCAATGTGGCGCAACAGACCACCAACTCGCAGCGCACCACGATCGGCGCCGACCTTGGAAGCTCCATCGGCCTGGGCGGTGAGCGCAAGCTCGACCTCGCGGTTCGACTGGGCTGGCAGCACGAGTTCGCCGACACCGGCCGGCCGATCACGGCGGCCTTTGCCGGCGCGCCGGGTAACGCCTTCACCGTGTTCGGCGCCACGCCGGCGCGCGACAGCGCCGTGGTGGGCTTCCAGGCCAGCACCACCATCGCCGAGGCCACCCAGGTCTACCTGCGCTACGACGGCGCCGTCGGCGGCGGCACCGACAACCATGCGCTGAACGTCGGGGTGCCGTTTTCCTGGTAGTCGTCAGTCCA
>DATHHQ010000726.1:0-5623 GCA_035490095.1 Bradyrhizobium sp. | reverse complement strand
CGGCGTGCAGAACGCGATCATCAGGATCGGGCCGACATAGATCGCGAGAAAATCGACGCTGGTGCGGCTGGCGAACCCGACCGAGCCGAAGAACGTCCAGGACGTGCAATAGATCGCCAGCGACAGCGGATAGATCAGCGCGCTGGCGCGCCCGCGCTGGGTCGGCGAGAGGCGGTCGCCATGGCTGGCAACCAGAAACAGGAACCCGATGTAGCCGAATGCGGCTGCGATCACGCCCCAGTCGTGCAGCATGGCTGCCTGCTCCCTCAAACGCTCGGCGCGCGGTCTGGCCTGCGCGCTTCGGTGGCTTCATCCTTCGAGACGGCGCTTTGCGCCTCCTCAGGATGAGGTCTTGAACCCTCATGGTGAGGCGCGCGGCAACGCCGCGCGTCTCGAACCACGAGGCCACGGGGACTATAGCCGGATCGGACCGGCAAAGCATCGGGCGTGAACGGTCGGGTCTTAAAGGATTTCGCCGCGGAGGCGGGAATTAACCTTATTCAGCCGCCATGGATTTCTTGCGAAGCGGCAGGCCGAGGCGCTCCCAGACCTGCAACAGCGATTCGGCAAGCCGATCGATCAATCCGTCGTCGTGATAGGGCGACGGCGTGATCCGCAGCCGCTCGGTGCCTTTGGCGACGGTCGGATAGTTGATCGGCTGGATGTAGATATTGTATTCCTCCAGCAGCAGGTCGCAGGCCCGCTTGCAGTGTTCGGGATCGCCGACGAACAGCGGCACGATATGGGTCTCGCTCGACATCACCGGCAACCCGGCGGCGTTCAGGATCGCCTTGACGCGGGCGGCGCGGTCCTGATGGCGCTCCCGTTCCCAACTCGAGGTTTTGAGGTGCCGGATCGCGGCGGTCGCCGCGGAGCAGATTGCCGGCGGCAGCGCGGTGGTGAAGATAAAGCCCGGGGCGTAGGAACGGACCGCGTCGATGATGTCGGCGCTGGCGGCGATATAGCCGCCGAGGCAGCCGAATGCCTTGGCCAGCGTGCCTTCCAGAATATCGATGCGGTGCATGACGCCTTCGCGCTCGGCGATGCCGCCGCCGCGCGGACCATACATGCCGACCGCGTGAACCTCGTCGACATAGGTCATCGCGCCGTAGCGCTCGGCGAGATCGCAGATCTTCGCCAGCGGCGCGATATCGCCGTCCATCGAATACAGGCTCTCGCAGGCGATCAGTTTCGGCCGATCCGGCCCTGCGGCGCGCAGCAATTCCTCGAGATGCGCCATGTCGCTGTGGCGGAAGATCTGCCGTTCACAGCCGCCCTGGCGAATGCCTTCGATCATGGAATTGTGGTTGAGCGCATCCGACAGGATCAGGCAATTCGGAATCAGCTTGGCGATGGTGGCGATGCCGGTCTGGTTCGAGACGTAGCCCGAGGTGAACAACAGCGCCGCCTGCTTGCCGTGCAGATCGGCCAGTTCCTGCTCGAGCTGCACCAGCGGATGATGGGTGCCGGCGATGTTGCGGGTGCCGCCGGCGCCGGTGCCGACCCGCGTGGCGGTCTCCACCATGGCGCCGACCACCTTCGGATGCTGTCCCATGCCGAGATAGTCGTTGGAGCACCAGATCACGACGTTGCGCGGCCCCTTCGGGGAATGCCACACCGCATGCGGAAACCGTCCCGCGATTCGCTCGAGATCGGCGAACACGCGATAGCGCCGCTCGTCATGCAGGCGGCTGAGGGCGGCACTGAAGAATTTGCTGTAATCCATCGCAAGACCTGAAGCGGAAGCGTGAGGCCGGAAGTGGCACAGCCTTTTTAGAGCGTTTCCAGGTTTGATGTCGAGCCGGAATTGTCGTTTCTGGCGCACAATGGATGGCAGCGGGGTTGCTTCCGGCTCGGATCAAATCTTGATCTCGATCAACACACTGGCGGCGTTTTGCTGTCAGCAATATGTCGGAATGTGAATTTCATAAACGCACGGTCAGAACTTCACGTGCAGATGGAGCTGGAGCCGACCGGGCATAAGAAAACCGCCGCGGAATGCCGCGACGGCGCAGTCGAACCGACCTTTCGAATAACGTAATCGCGTTTAGCGCGCAATTGAGTGGGACACCAGCGGACATTCGCGGCTTTCCGCATTGGTATACGTGGAGCCCGATGGCAGACACCGTACGCGCGGCAATCGCCGACCAGCGCAACGCTGAACGCGATTTGCTGTCCGCGTCTTAGGGCGCAGTCGAAGGGTGACGTTTCAATGAGTCGTCCCTCCCTGCGTTCGCAGGGATGACCCGCCAAGAGATCGCGCAAGGCCACGACTGTACAACGCACGGCTGAAGTTGGTCATGTGCGATGGCCTGCGGTTCCGGCGGAGTTCCTTAAGTTAACTTTTGTACACTTTAGCCGGAACGAAAACCCGCTTCCCGCGTGATGTATTCGCACTGGTAATTCACCGGCAACGGGAGGGATGAGGAATGTTGAATGGAATGCGAAAGTTTGCGCTCGGCGCCGCAGCGGCAGCTGCTCTTTTGGTAATTCCGATCTCGGCCTTTTCCCAATCTATTGAAATCGGACCGGGCGGCGTCCGAGTGGGCGGACAATGCGACGAATTGCGGCGTGCCTGCGAAAACAAGGACAGGCTAGGTGAGCAGGGCGAAGGAAATTGCCGCAGATATCGGGAGACCTGCCAACGACCAGCTCGGAGGGATGTCTGTAGCGAATTGAGATCAGCCTGCCTCAACAAGGACCAGTTGGGCGAACAGGGCGAAGGAAATTGCCGCAGGTATCGCCAAACTTGCAAAGGTCGCACGTAGAGATCGCTGATTTCAGTGTTGCGGGGTGGTCGGCACGCGCGCCCTGCACTCTTCATCGTGAAGCGGCCTCGGCTGGCGGCCTCTCTTTATTTGTGCAAGATGACTCCGAAGCGAGCCTTGCCCGCGCTCCCTGCGCGTTAGAGCGGGATGACTTTTCTTCGAATCGTCATCCCGCTCTATCTCTTTTTGTTTGAGCATGATCTTTTCGGAAAACCGGTTCCCACTTTTCCGGATCATGCTCTAGCTGTTGGCGAGGCTCCATCCCGCTCCGCGAAGCCAGCAACGCTCGTCGGGAATCTCCTGATCGCGGTAGAGCCGCGTCACCTTCTGCCAGCCGCCCTTGGCGAAGGCTTCGGCCAGCGCGCGTTCAGATACCTCGTCACGGCTTCCGGCGCAGGGAAAGATCGCAACCGGCGAAATCCAGTACGCCAGATAATCCCTGGCCCGACGCTCGATGCGAAACACCGCGCCGGCCTTCGCCACTCCCTCCAGCGACTTCGCACCAAAGCCCTGGTCCGACGTCATCGGCAGGATCAGGCGCCCGCCATCGGCGAGGCGGTCGAGCCAGCTTTCGGCTGGCCGCGTGCAGCCGGCATTGACGTAAATGACATCGGCTTCATCGAACGGAACCAGCGCGCCGTCGCCTTCGATGATTTCGACGTTTGGGTAGCCTGCGAAATTGGCTTTGGCGCGCGCAGCGAGCTCGGGTTCATATTCTATACCGGTGACCCGGCCTGATGGTCCCGCGAGGTGCGCCAGGATGGCGGTGTAATAGCCGGTACCGGTTCCGACATGTACGACGTGGGCGCCCGCGGCCGGTGTGGCCTGGTGAATGAGGTGCGCATGCAACGACGGTTGACCGTTGTTGAGGCGCCGCTCGGGCAGAATGCCGACGAGATCGTCGGTGTACAAATAAACCGGATCGGCGTCAGGCGTCGTGACGTAATCCCGGAACCAGCGGAGGATCCACCATGGACCGGCTCCGAGAAAGTCCTCCCGGCGCGTGGCGCTCAACGCGGCCTCGAGACGCGCATTGTCCATGATCCGCGCGGCGGCCAGAATCTGCCTGGCGTAGGCCGCGCGGATGATCTTGAGTTCGCCTTGCCGGTCCATCGCTCCCTTTCACGCCACGCGGGTGGATGCTAGGATAGTGTGTGATTCAACACATCAGAGTGTGTGAAATAGCATAAGACCACGAAGAGGCCAAATGAAAAAACAGCTTTATCCGGCGATTCTGGAACGCGGCCCGAAGGGCGCGTTCGGCGCGTGGTTTCCCGATTTTCCCGGCTGCGTCGCCGGTGGAAGATCGCACGAGCAAACCATCGAGAGAGCGGAAAACGCGCTGGCGCAGGCGGTCGATCGGATGTTCGAGCATGGCCGGCCGCTGCCCCCGCCGACGCCGATCGCGCGGATCGTGCTTCCCAGGGGCTGCGACTTTCTTGCTTATTTCATCGTCGGCGTGGATCCGCCGGATCCGTCGGAGCGGGTCAACGTCTACTTGCCGAAAAGCCTGATCGGCCAGATCGACCGGCGCGCAGCCGAACTCGGCATGAGTCGCTCGAGCTTTTTCGGGCTCGCTGCCAGCACGGCGCTGACCTATTTCCCTGTCCACACCGTGTTGCGGCCGGAGTTGGCGGAGGCCCGCTCGAAGGTACACAAGACCGGCAGGCTGCGAACCCAGACATCGCCGGCCAAAAAGTCGCCGGTGTAACGGGGGTGGTGTCCGCGCGCTACCGGCCGGGCCACGTTTAATCCGCGAGCACGAACGCCTTGCACCAGCCGTCTTTGCTGATCTCACCTTCCACCACCTTGCAGTATTTCGGTGGCTCGAACAGCGTGCACATTCCGCAGCTGTAAATGTCCTTTGGCGCGTCCTGGTATTCAGCCTGCTGCCGCGTCATTTTTTCCGATGCTTGCGTCCGCGAAGTACGCAACAAGAGCCCTGCCGGAACTCCCGTCACAACCGCGCGCATGACCTCTCGCCGCGACCTGTCTACTCGTTTTTCGACCATGGAGCTTCCTCTCCTGCCATCGCCAGGGCTCACCCCGCAGGGCGGAATGGCGAAAGCGTAATCCGCCATTCACCGACGATAAAGGGCAAGCCTAGCCCGGACGCGCCAACGGGTCGCGCGAACGCGCGCCCGACGACAGGCTCGGCGATATCAAGGTTATCATATTTCCTTGAACCTCCGCGTATCGCGGCGCTGATGCGGGCTTAATGTTGCAAGAGCAAGCCGTTTACAGGATGGCCTCAATTCCCTTGCGCCGAATGACATCGAGCAACACCAGCGCCGGACCTGTCGGACGCTTGGCACCGCGTTCGAGCTTCGAGACATAGTCCGCCGTCAAATTCAAGTAGGTCGCAAAAACCGCCTGACTAACGTGGCACTTCTCGCGGAGGGCTTTAATTTCCTCGCCTGTCAGGGTGACCGTTACAGCGGGCGCGACACCCACGTGTCTCATGGTAATTTTGTCATGAGCGGTTTTGGTCAGAAGGCCACTTGCACGCATGTCACGTGCGGTTTCCAGCAGCTCCTTGGTTAGCCGACTGGTCTTTGCCTTGGTCTTTTTTGTTTTCGCCTTTGCTTTCGTTGCCATGTTGCACCTCGATTAAAGTTCCATCTTTTAAGGCTTGCGCGATTGTCTCTTCGGCTGCGTTTAAAAATGACGCGACGATCTCTCGTAGAGTCATCAATTCAGCCTTGTCGATATTTTCACGCTCGTTTTTTGCGAAGGCGAAAAGAAAGATGGCCCGATCGGAACGGATTCCGATGATCATCCGAAAGCCGCCTCTCTTGCCCTGCCCCGGCCGCGCGACCCGTTGCTTGATGATCTGACCGCCAAGGTCGGCATCG
>DATHHQ010000725.1:0-10074 GCA_035490095.1 Bradyrhizobium sp. | reverse complement strand
TATGCTCGTGTGCGTTTTTTTGTGCATGTTTGCACACGAGACCGCGGGTGCAGCGCGCACCCGGCTTTCCCTGCGCCCTCTTGTTCTTATCGAGGGCGGCAATCGACGCAAACCTCGGGCGCATCGCGCCGCGAGAATGCGGACGCACATCCTCTCGCTGTATGACAATTGAATTGGAAATTCACACCCATGTCGTCCCGCGCAAGCTAAAGGCTCAATCCATCGCACTATATTCCAGCTAGCGTAGCCCGGATGGAGCGGAGCGAAATCCGGGATGGTAATGGCGGCGGCTATCCGGACAACACCATTTCGCCGAGCGCGCTGACTGACCCGGATTGCGCGGAGCCTGTCATCGGGCGGCGCTTCGCGCCGACCCGTTGGCTCCATCCGGGTTACAGCCGCTACTGCAAGGTTCTGGCGGCAGCCTTGGCTGGAATGCGGCGTTACCGGTCGCATCGCCCCCACCGGAGTTGTGGGTGGTTTCGTCAAGCCAAAGCTGCCGAATCCCTTATAGCAGTTCCGGCGTTCTATTTTCCAGTGGTGCGGGCGCGGCCGCAGATTGCGACAGCTGTCCCGATCAGCTACTTCGAACCGCGCCAGCCAAATCCAGGAGACAAGCATGCAAGTCGCGGTCATCGGGGCGGGAGCGGTCGGGTGTTACTATGGGGGGCTGCTCCTCCGGGCCGGACATGACGTGACGTTCATCGGAAGGCCAGCGCATGTCGACGCCATCAACGCGCATGGGCTGCTGCTGGACACGCAATTCTTCAAGGGTTACCTGCCCGCGAAGGCCGCCACGGACGCAGCCTCCCTCGCCTCGCCTGACCTAGTGCTGTTCTGCGTCAAGTCGGCCGATACCGAGGAAGCCGGCCGGTCGCTGGCCGGATGGCTGCGGCCGGAAACATCTGTTCTCAGCCTGCAGAACGGCGTCGACAATCCACAGCGTCTCCGGAAAGCCACCGGCCACCCCGTCATTCCAGCGGTGGTCTATGTCGGCAGCGAAATGGCCGGGCCCGGACACGTCAGGCATCACGGTGGCGGAGACATCGCGATCGGCGCCGCTCCCGCAAGCGTTGCGCTGGCGCAAACGCTTGGCGCGGCCGGCATCCGGACCACGATCGCCGACGACATCGAAGTGACGCAGTGGAGCAAGCTGGTCACGAACTGCGCCTTCAACGCGCTTTCGGCGGTGGCGGGCATCCCCTACGGACCGATGCTGGAGGTCGAAGGCACCAGGGATGTCGTCGCGAGCGCGGTGCAGGAAGCCGTGATGGTGGCCCGTGCCAGCGGCGTATCGCTGCCGGACGGCATCCTCGAGCAGATATTGAAAATTCCCGCCGCGATGCCGAACCAGATGTCGTCCACCGCGCAGGATGTGGCGCGCGGCCAGCCCAGCGAGATCGACTTCCTCAACGGCTATGTGGTGCGCAAGGGCGCCGAGCTCGGCGTTCCCACCCCGACCAATCAGGCCCTGCAGGTGATGGTGAAACTGGCGGAACGACGTAACGAGACAGCATGACCGTGATTTCGATTCAGTCGCAGGTCGCCTACGGCCATGTCGGCAACAGCGCCGCCGTGTTTCCCATGCAGATGCACGGCATCGACGTGATCGCGGTGCCCACCACCTTGCTGAGCAACCGGCCGGGTTACCCGACCATCCGCGGCCGGGTGCTCGATGCGCAACTGGTCGCTGATCTCCTGCTCGGGGTCGAGGAGCGCGGCGCGCTTCCCACCTGCCGGATGATCCTGTCGGGCTATCTCGGCTCGCCGGAGATCGCCGCCGTGGTCGCGGACTTCGTCGAGCGCGCCAAGGCCCGCCACCCCGCTTTGCTGTATTGTTGCGATCCCGTGCTCGGGGATCGCGACCGGGGCCTGTTCGTCCAGGCCGACATCCCGCCGCTGGTTCGTGACCGGCTGCTTCCGCTTGCGGATATCATCACCCCCAATCATTTCGAGTTCGAATGGCTGTGCGGGGCAAAGGCCACGACAACAGATCAAGTGATCGCGCAGGCGCAAGCTCTGCTGGCGCGCGGTCCATCGACGATCGTCGTCACCAGCGCCGAGCTCGCCGACCTGCCGGACGGCCAGATCGAGACCGTTGCCGTCGAACGGTTCGAGGGATTGTCCAAAGCCTGGCGCGTGCGCACGCCGAAACTGCCGATCAGCCCGTCCGGGACCGGCGATCTGTTCGCCGCGCTGTTCGTGGCCGCGCGCGTTCAGGAAAAGGCCACGCCGGAGGCGCTGGGCCACGCCGCATCGGCCATCTTCGCGGTGCTGGAGCGCACCGCTATCAGCGGCACCGAGGAAATGCGCATCGTCGAGAACGCCGAACTGCTCGCCCGGCCGACGCGCCGCTTCGACGCCATCGCCGTCCGCAGTTGAAGCCATCCTACGTATCGAAACCACCGTTTGTTCACGGGGAACGAACAGAGTCCGCGTTTTTCAATTTCACCAAAGGTAAATAAACAATCAAGGCCACACGGGCGTTACACCGCAGGGCCTTGAGCGAGACTGTCGCCTGAAGCATGATCTCGGGGCGCATGTGTCCGGGCCATACGATCCGTCCAGCGCGCCCCCACAGTGCAGACGCGATTTATCAAACCGCGTCCTTGGCTACTTTCAATGGCGACGCCTTGACGGTCTTGCTCGCCGGTTTGGCCGCGAATTCCATCGGCTCTTTGGTGAATGGATTGATGCCGCTGCGAGCTTCCGTGGCGGGCTTGTTGACCACCGACATTTTGACGAAGCCGGGAATGACAAACTCACCGGATTCATTCAGCTCCTTGTAGCCAACCGTCGCCAGGTGTTCCATGACAGCCTTCACGTCGTTCTTTGAAACAGCACTCGATTCCGATACAGCATCGATCAACTGAGTCTTAGTCATCTTCGCCATCGTAAGTCCTTTGATGTGTTGAAGGGGATGCAACGGGGGTTTAAAGCGCACAAGCACGCCGGATGCATAACTCTGCCCAAATGCGGCAAAACCACGCAGCGCGCTTCTCGTTCATCCCTACGGTCATAAAGTCACCGGGTTTAAACCGATCGATGACCAGAACGCAAGAACGGTTCGTCATGGTTTCGTAGTTGGCCTCGAAGGCGGCATGGCGTATAAGCGGTCGACGAGCGTCGACCATGAGGCAACCTGCCTCCATCTCGGCGTCAAGCTCGTAGCCCGTGGGGCGGAATCCGTCAGCTCTGATGCGGGCCCCGCATCATCTTCATGGCGTCCTCGATATGACGCCACTCCTTGGCTTCATCGGCCTCGCCCTTGCTCTCGCAAGCCAGGGCATTGCGGGCCGCCTCGGCGATCGCCTCGAAGCCGTGCTTCTCGATCATCTGCCGGGCGATGGTGTGGATTTGCATCTCGGATATCATGTCGCTCTCCCTCACGTTCCGCCACTCGGAGCCGCAGAAATTCATTCCGTCGTGCTGCTGCGGCTCCCTTCAAACCGCTGAACCGCAGCTCTCGTTCCACTTGCCGCCGTACACAATTTGCGTGGTTCGCGCGCGCCCGAGCGATCGATCAGCCGCGCCGAGCCGTGATCGGCCCGATCGATGCGTGCCGACCCGGCGGGAGGACGACGACGATAGCGCCTGGCTTCACCCGATCGAAGAGATCGATGACATCCTCGTTGGTCATGCGGATGCATCCGGATGAGATGGCCTGGCCGATATATTCCGGCTGGTTGGTGCCGTGGATGCGGTACAGGGTGTCCTTGTTGCCGTCGAACAGATAGAGCGCCCTCGCCCCCAGCGGATTGGACGGACCTCCGGCAACGCGCGCCGGGTAAGGGCCGAGCCGCGCCTGAATCTCCGGCGTCGGGATCCAGTCAGGCCATTCGGTCATGCGGCCAACCCTGGCGACGCCGGAGAAGGCCAGCGCTTCCTCCCCCACCGCCACGCCGTAGCGGATCGCCTTGTCTTGCGGCAGCACGTAATAGAGATACCGCGCTTCGGTATCGACCAGGATCGTGCCCGGCGCCTCCTTGCGCGGATAGTCGACGATATGCCGGCGGAAGGACTCTGGAATGTCTGCCCGCGCATAAGGCGGATGAGCCAGCAACTGCCGGTCCCGTGGGGTAAACTTGGCATCCGTCGACGGTGCGAGCGTCGTTTGCACGCAACCGCCGAGCACGAGCCCGACCAGCCCCACCACCGACAACACGAGCCCGGACCTCGGCACCACCCGCTCTCCAAACTTAGGGTTGCACTATGTGCTCCTCGAATAGTGCAAAAATCAAGGCCTCACGGGAGGTAAAATCTCATCGCCTACGGGCTGGAGCATGATCCGGAAAAGCATGCCCTCGGGCCACGACCCGATGGGTGGGTACCGGTTTTCCCTCGGGACAAACGCGAAGCGTTTGCCCGGAGATCATGTTCAAACAAAAAGACAGAGCGGGATGACGATTCGAAGAAAAGTCATCCCGCTCTAGCCAGACTGATCAACTGAATTGGCTGTTTGAAATTCGAATCGGTCAACGAATGGAGCGAGCGGTTTCGGTCCGGGTTGGTGCGGCCGTCGCGGTCGTGATTTTCGTCCGCGGTGTCAGGACTCTCAGCTGATGCGGCGAGGCCGTGGAGGTTGGCGCCGGCGACTGTTCCCTGACTTTCGCGGCTCCCAGCACTTGAACCTGCACCGCCGATATCGGCAAACCCGCCGCTTCATAGCTCGGCAACTCCGCGGCGAAGCCGGCAGTGCCAGCCGCAATCGAGATCACAACGGCGGCTGCGATTGTTAGGTAAGTCTTCTTCACAATTATTCTCCTCGTAGGATTCGAAGCCGCAGCCTATACCCCCTTGCTGCACTGCGATATGTTATTGCTGCAATGCAACAATGCAGTTCCGCACATCATTAATGCGTGAGGGTCGATCGACAGCGACGCGCGACTCGGATGTCAGCGAAGCAAGCGTAGATGGTAGGCAGGGAGCCGCATCAAAACTCTATCGTCATTCCCCGATGTGCAATTGCACATCTGAGGATGCGCCACTTGGCGCAGGCCCGGAATCCATACTCCCGGTCGTGGTTATGGATTCCGGGCTCGCGCGGAGGCTGTCATCGGGCCGCGCTTTGCACGGACCCGTTGGCGCGCCCTGGAATGACGGAGAAGGCGGCTACGCCGGATGATCGCCGTTGCCTGACAAAATCTGAGCGGCGCCGCCGATTCCGCGTCGGAAGGCTTCGTCAAAAGTCACGCCGCGAATCCGCCATCGGTGCGTCCGGTTCTGCCAGTCGATCCGCCACTGTGTGGCCCATCCGAGTTCCCGATCGTCCCAGACCAATCGCCCGATCAACGCGACTTCGCCACCCTGCCGGGCCGCGACCGAACCGAATTTCGAGGACGTCGTCGTCCCGAATTCCGCGCCAGTGATGCTCGATTCCGCCAGTGCAGCCGCGCTCGGCAACACAACCGTCATCCCCCGCTTGGCGGCGGCTGCGAGCAGCGATTCACGTTGTATGGCGGCCTGGTCTGCATCGGCCGTGACCATGTACGTCTTCGGGCCTTGCTGCATTTCGACAAAGACGGCAAGGATCGGACGGTGTGAATGCCACGGCTTGATGTGAAGTGTCTTGAGAAGGTCGTCGATTTTCGTTTCATCAAAGTCGACGGTCAGATCGTATGGCCGATCGCGGGTGCCCTGCTCGTCGCGAGTCGGAGTGCCGGACATTTGGTCGTGATAGCTAAATGCCCTGACGAGGTCCTTCGCGTTCGATTTGTAGGCTGCCAGTCGACGGTCTCCGGCAAGCTTCTGCGCGCCCGATACTTTAATGAGAACGTCCTCCAGACAGGAGGCGAAGCCGACGATGCGGTTTGCCTCGCCCTGGCCGGTGACGATTGCCTGTGCCCGATACAGGTCATCCGCCGCGGTCGCCATCGTGCCGCTGCAACATATCAACGTAACGGTCAGCGATATCCTGATGATGGCGCGAACCACAGCAAGATACATCAAGTGCGGCTGGCGCTTTGTCGTATGCCGAGTAACCACGCAACCCATCCTGCGAACTACATACGTTCTTCGGCGGAAGTGAAAAATTTGGTTCCATCGAAAAAGCGGTTCGGGCGATTGAAGACGGAGATGAACGTCGCTCCGTTAGGAGCATGCGCGACATGGACGTTGCCGCCCGGTCGCCACACGAAGTCACCCGCGCCAACGCTGCCTTCCGAGTCTTCCAGCGATCCTTCGAGCATGAAGGTCTGTTCGAGCGCCGTGTGCTCGTGCAATGGCACGACCGCGCCGGGCGCCATCTTGAACAGGATGGTCGAACGCCCTTCGTCGTCCTGGTACAGGATCTTCATCTCTATTCCGTCGAACGCCGTTGGCTGCCAGGGCATCGACGACGCGGCGACGAAGGTCGACCGAAGTTCGGGCGGGTTGACGGGCACAGGCTTGTTCATGGCTTCTTCTCCGAAAAATCCACCTCTGCTCACGAGATCTCGTAGACCGACACCTTGTCCGCGATGCCGCTCAGCGCCACGCGTCTGGGCGTTGGCTTTAGTCCCTTGGTCTCAAGCAGGGAGCGCGCTTGCGCGTTCTCCACCACCGATTCCGTCACCACGATCGAGCGCGAGGCAGCAAGGCCCTGGACGCGCGAGGCGATGTTCACCGTCTGGCCAAAATAATCCTGCTGGGCATTGAGCGTGACCGCGAGGCATGATCCTTCATGGATGCCCATCTTCAGGCTCAGGCTCTGGTGCTGACGCTCGGCGCCAAGATCGCTCATCGCCTCGCGCATGCGGATCGCCGCGGCAATGGCGCGGTCAGGCGTTTCGAAGGTCGCCATCACGGCATCGCCGATGGTCTTCACGACGGCACCTCTTTCCGACGCGATAATCTCCTGCAGCAGCCTGAAATGCTCGTTGACGAGATCGAAGGCGGTGAGGTCACCGACGCGTTCATAGAGTTCGGTGGAGCCCCTGAGATCGCTAAACAGGAAAGTCAGGCTCAGGATCTTGAGGCGCTGGCCGATGGCGAGCGTGTCGGTGCGGTAGATGTCGCGGAAGGTTTGATTGGTGAGAAGACGCTTGGCGGTGAGAATGGGCTTGCGTCGCTTCAGGATGTCGTCCAGCGCCTCGTTCGCCACCCATATCGCCGGCAACACACGGCCGTCGGTGCGGTTTTCCAAGGCCAGGCGCAGTGGCCCGGGGCGCAAGGCAACGCTGTCGACGGGAACCTGGAGCTTGTTGAAGATCACGGACAGGTTCTGGCGCTCGCTCGCCTCTTCGCCGCTGACATCAAGGAACTGGGCCGTGTGCGTCACGGGATCGAACACGATCAACGTGCCCTCCGGCACTTGCAACGAAAGGATGGCCCGTTCTCCCGGCGGCAAGTCAACCGTTTCGAGCGTCACCTCCTCCAGCAGTTTCTCCACATCGGCGGGAAGTTCGATGGCCGAACTCCAGAAGATCTGGCGATAATATTCGGCTGCGGACAATTCATCGGGACTGTGGGCCGCGATCTTGCGCAGGCGCGGGCTTACCGTGAAAGTCACCTCGACCAGGTTGTCGAGCGTCGTCTCATAGCCCGCGGCGCAGAAAGCGCAATTATACTGCGCCCGATCCAGGGTCTTCAGGCTTTTATTGGCGGAGAGAACACCGGCGCAGCTCGGGCACATCACGTTCCATGTCATTTCGAACATGCCGAGCCCCACCGCATTCAGGAGTGCCGCGATGACCTGCTCCTCGCCGACGCCCCCCTTGGCCGCGAGATCAAGCGCGTTCATTTTGTTCAAGGCATGATCCGGAGCATCCCGCACCATGCGCTCGAGCATGTCCACAACGGCTTGGTCGGCCGACTGACGCAGGGCCACAAACAAAGTCTCGGTTTCGCTCATACGATAATGCTACATGAAACAGGGCAAACTGGACACCCGCTAACCCATCACTTGTGTGTACCGCAACACTCAACCCGCGCGTAGCAGCAAGCGTAGCCCGAATGAAGCCGCCTGCTCTGCAGGTAATGTCTTTCACGCCACCGGAAAACGTCCTAACATAAGTGCTTGGTCATCTGCGGGGTCACCACGATGCGGTTCCGCGTGCGCAAATTTGCCCACGTTCTGGAACGCCTGGGCCTTGCGATGGCCGGGGCTGCGAGCGGCCTGTTTGTTGCCGCGCTGGTGGGGTCGAGCTTCGCGCTGCTGACTTCCCAGGCCTTCCTGCTCTTCATGATGATCGGTGGCGCCGTCGGATTTTACCTCGGCATTGACACCCCGCCTCTGCCTTTTCATCCAGCAAACGGTCCGCGTTCAAACGACGGCACGGAAGCCGGTATCGATTCCGCGGAATTCCTGAGCGCGGTAGGCACGTTTCTCGCGACGTTCTCGGCTTTTGCGTCGGTCGGCGTGATTGTGCTGCGTAACGATCCGCACATCGCCTGGACCGGCGCGATCATGGCGGGATGGGTGATTGGCGTGGTCATGCAAATCACGGCCGGAGCGATTGCACGCATCCGCCGTTGAGATACCGTTCCGGCGGGATTAGGCCAATGGGCTGAGCCGTGAGTGATATGGTTGAACGGCTCAGCCTGATGATTCGGGCAGTCGAGTGCTGTTCCCAAGATTTTCTCGTTCCCGCTTGATCGACCCAAATCTATAATTCTCGCCGTCCCGTCCCCTACGGGGGCGTATCGCGATGGGAGGCCGACGGAAAATGCCTTCAGATCGGAATGCGAAAACGCGCATACGAATAGCCTTCTTTTTCCTGTTCGTTTTCATGATTGTTTTTTCGGTCGGGGCCTATTTCGTACCCGACCTGGGGAAACTGCGGGAGAGTATTGCCGCTCGTGAAGCCCAGACGGCATTGCAAGGCATCACCGAGCCCAAGCAAATAGATGAGGCGCTCAGGCAACAGCCCTCCAATAAATTCCTGCAGATGATGGCAATGGCAACCAAGGCGACAAGTGAAACTGACGCTGCCATTGGAAAATTATCGAATGAAATTGAGTCGCCGGCGATTTCAAGAGACAACAATCTGGGCGCGGCGAGCCGGAGCGATCTTGAAGCACTTCGCCGCGATTTGAAAACCGCGGAAGCCAATGCCACGGCATTCATGCCGCGCTACATCGCGCTCCTGAAAACCGAACGCGACAATGTCGAAAAATACGCGCGCTCGCTACATCTGGGAAAAGACTCCACCGGCAGGTTGTTGGACAACATCGACAAGCGGCACGCCGAAATTACGGCGTTCGCTTCCAGGATGTTGCTGGCGCGTGCCGACTTTTATCGCGCCTACGAAAGCTATGTCGCGATTCTGGTCGGGGAATTCGGTGCCTACAAGGTCGTGAATGGTCAATTCATATTCCCATTTCAACGCACGGTGGACCGTTACAATGTCGCGGCCAGTGCCATGACCGTCGCCTCAACGCGTGTCGCTGAATTGGAGGAAGAAAGAGAACGGCTACTGAAATCCCAGCAGCAGGCATGGGAGAAGTTTGTCAGCGGTAAATGACTAGACCGACATATATGCGCCGCGTCAAACTCCAGCGTCATTCCCCGAAGTGCAATTGCACATCGTGAATGCGCCACCCGAACTCGGGTTTACTCGAGTTCGGCAATATCATTGTCCAAGTCGGCAACAGTCGACTTGGATGCGCAGGCCGGAATCCATACTCCCCGTCGTGGTTATGGATTCCGGGCTCGCGCGGAGCCTGTCATCGGGCCGCGCTTTGCGCGGACCCGTTGGCGCGCCCCGGAATGACGGGGTGAATTTCTATTAGCAAGCATGACCCTCGACTCAATACGGCGGGGGCTTCCGCGCGCGTTGCGCCTTGGCCGCCTCCACCCACCACGCCAGATCATCCGCAAATCGCGGGAACGCCCGCTCCAGCGCCTTGCCGCCCTCGCCGGTCGGCTCGCCCTGCTCCGACAGCGTCTGCGCAATCGGGCCCACCGCGATCGTGCTCGAAATCACCACCATGCCCATCTCGGAGAGCGTGCCATGCCACGCGGTGGCGGCGCGCACGCCGGAGAGGCGTCCGGCCGAATAGCTGGCGATGGCGGCGGGACGCCAGAACCACTCCTCGAGAAAATGATCGGTGAGATTCTTCAGGCCGGGCTGGATGCCCCAATTGTATTCGCCG
>DATHHQ010000724.1:0-7781 GCA_035490095.1 Bradyrhizobium sp. | reverse complement strand
TCCGGCCGAGCGCCTGCAAAGCCAAAAGACCGGTGAGCGGATGGGGGTCAAGGCCGTCAGCCGCCGGAGGCGGTGGCGCGCAGCGCCAGCCTTGAGCCCAGCCGATCACAGGTCTACGTTAAAAACACAGTTGCTCCCCGGTGACCGGGCTCTTTGCCACCGTCGCCTGCGGATATGTCTTGTCTAAGCCCGGTTGGGCCGACTTAACTCCGCGAACTTGACGCCAGCTTCGGGGCGTCAGGACCACACGACTTCGCCGTACGCAACAACATCTCTCGTCCGCTCGCTGTTGATCGCTCACAAGTCTTTCAACTCGCCCTGCAACCCCTTCGCGCACAAAACGCTGCCGCGTCCACCGCACCCCTCCCCGCGTCCGTGACGATCGCGATACGCCCCTCTGGTGGGGTGGGATAACCGCAGTTCTAGAAGTGATTTGGGGTGCGTGGAAACCGAAATATTTTTGCAAACGGGACTCGACACAAAACGGCCCGACGGGCAAATCACCGCACGATGGCGAGAGCAAATTCCACTCGCGTCCACTACGCGCTGGTACAGGTGCTCGGACAACCCCGTATGAGCACGATCGCCACCGCGCTCGGCCTCGCCATCTAAGGCGTGAACCCATAAATTTAGAGTGATCGGCGGGCGTCCGCTTTGGAGCCCATAACGGACTCAAGTCGGAAATCGGGCCATGTCCGCAAAACCGGAAGTGACAAGCCTTGTTCGATCACCTCGTCCGCGCGGGCGAAAAGGGACGCCAGGATTTCGATGCCCAGCGATTTCGCCGTCTTGAGATTAATGACAAGCAGGAATTTGGTGGGTTGGAGAACCCGCCGTGGATAGGGCAACATCGTGAGCGCTCCGATGAAGCTGCTTAGGAAAGAACAGTCGTTAGTTTTATGGTGCTTTTCTGCTTCGCTTTTATTGAGCGGTTGTGGAGGCGCGGGACCTGAGTGTGATTCCTTGGATACCCGCAATTCAGTAGTTAAAATCGTTTCGGATGATAATAATAATAAACTTGTGAATTACGCTGTCAAAAATTCGAGTTCGGTCGCGGCAATGGTGGGTGATACGAAATCGGAAGCTGAAAAATTGGGGATTTGGGAAAAAGCGAGACAAGGCGCGGTGTATAGGTTGGACGATACGGTACTCATGAATTCAAGAAATCGAGCAGCACACGAGGTTACTTGCATTGGGCTATTGTATGTGACCGTTGCGGATGCGACTGCGCAAAAAGAGCTAGAATTTAAGGTGAAACAGACAGCGGATGGGAAGATTATCGTTTCAGTCAATCCTTTTTTGTTTTGAGGTTTTACGCTCGCGCTGCGCTGACGGTCACGATCTGCGGCAGAAGGTGATTAACGGAATCGTCGGCGAGCGATTGATCTAATCGTGGCGCTGATCGCCGCGCACCGTCTAAAACGCGATTCCGATCAAGTGGTTATCTAACTCACGGAATCAAAGCGCTGAATCTGCTACTTATTGATTTGGGCGGGCAACGTCGGACTTACTCCAAGTCTCCAATCGCGCGAGGCAGCGATCTTGAAGACCGCATCAGGAGCCGGGGGCCTGCCCACTACCATCCGTAGAAATTGAATATTTCTTTTTGCTCCGGCGATAAGCCCATCGCGCTTACAGGTGGCATCGGCTTAATTCCAAACCCGGACTAGCGCGCCGGTCGCGATCGGGCAAATGCCCGGTTCGCCGCGTGTTCGGTGCCGCTTCGAAAATATATGGGATCGCACCAGGTAGCGACTCGCTGTTGGGCGGGCAACTGTCCACGCCGGCCCGCTCCTTGACCTCGGGCAATTTTCCCGGGCGATGCCGGGAAACCGTCCCAAGCCTTCCTCCGCCCTCCGCACTATGGTCGCAGGGCTTCGCTCCGCAACGGCGCGAATGAACAACCAGGGAGGGACATCATGTGCACATTGCCTCACCATGCCGGCTGCTCTCGGGACGGTGCAGACGGGACCAATCGGCGCGACATGCTGAAAAGGCTCGCGGCCATGGGACTGACTGCGCCGCTCGCCACGTTCGTCCTCGATCGCAGGGCCATGGGGGCGATAAGCTTTCTCGACCGCGCGGAGCTCGTTGACGGCGTGACGGCGCTCATCGCCAGGGCCAAATCCCCCGAGCTCCGCGAGGCCCGCGTCTTCGAGCTCAGCGCCAGCGAGTTGCCGTGGAAGAACCTTGGGATCACCCTCGCCAGGGGGCAGGAAGTGACGTTCCTGCTCGGCGGCCGCGTGTGGCTCGCCCGCGAACAGGATCTGTGGATCGAGCCTGGCGTTGCGTTTCACGTACGCACCCGCGGCGCCCGCCCCATGTTCAATCCGATGAGCAACACCGGGACGATGACGGCCGCCGCCGACGGTCCCCTCGAAATGGCGCGATCGCTCGTCGAGTTCAAGGATGCGGATGGCGAACTGGCGGTGCCGAAGGACGAGTACGCCAAGGCGGACGCGCACATCTACGGCGTGGCGCTGGTCTGGCGCGGCAGCGCGCTCGCCGGCCTGACAAGCCTGCTCAGCCACGGCGACGTCGACGGCATCGTTGCTGCGGAACTGGCGCGGCTCCAGTCGCCCCGCAAGCTGCCCGCGGGCTGGCACAACTTCTTCATGCTGGGCGGCGGCCCGGTCATCTTCAATGATATCGGCAATGGCGCGATTTCCGTCGAGCCGCTGAAGAACGCCGGCATTCTGCAGCGCCCCGTCGGCATCGAACTGAAGCCGCAGACCAAACTGAGCTGGCGCTGGATCGTCGAGGAGCTGCCGTCGCGGCTGCCGGAAAACCAGCTCACCTCGCACGACTACCTCTCCATCGCCGCGGAGTTCGACGACGGCCAGGACCTCACCTACTTCTGGAGTTCGAGCCTCCCGATCGGCACCGCGTTCCGCTGCCCGATCCCGCGCTGGACGCCGCTCGAGTCGCACATGGCGGTCCGCAGCGGTTTCGCCGATCTCGGCAAGTGGGTCAGCGACGAGCGCGACATCTACGCGGACTACAAGGAGCACATCGGCGGCCCTGCCAGAACCGTCGTCAACATCTGGCTGCTCGGCGTCTCTCTCTTCCAGCGCCGCAGCGGCTCGTGCCGTTTCGCCGACATGCAGATCTCCCAACCGGGCGCCGGAACCCTGAAGCTTTGAGACAAACGCGGGCGTGAACCGGTTCAATCGGCTTGCCGCTTGCAGGTGCAACCCTGACCATCATGCAAACAAATGACCAAACGACCACTTCAGCATATGCGCGGCCGTCAAGACCGATACGGTCACGATCATGACGGGGCCAGTCGAAGCGATTGACGCGACGTTGCCCGCTCACCCGCGACGCGCGCCGCCCACAATACGGCTGCCATAGCGATTGCATGGATCGCAATGCTGCACTGGCGGCAATACTCACGAGAAACTGGCGCAACATACGGATCGCTCCGGCTGAAAGGAGTTTTCAGTTGTGTTTCGTGGCATGGTCCTTTCACCGGGTAGTCGGGGCGGCAACAGGTAAAGCGTCATGGCAAAAATAAGGTACACCATCAGTACGAGCACTCCGACAAACCATGCCGAGCGCCCACTGTTGGTCACCAGACACGCGGTCATGGTAGCGATGAGCAACATGACCACCGCACCAGGCCAGAATTGCAGGTTCATCGGTGCCGGGCCGATGATGTAACTGAGTAGTACCAGCATAGGGGCAACGAAGAGCGCAATTTGGGATGCGCTCCCAAGCGCGATGCCAACGCTCAGGTCCAGCCGGTTCTTGCGCGCGCCGGAAAACGCCGAAGCCATCTCCGCCGCACCGCCTACCAACGCCACCACGATGAACCCCACGAACGCGGGAGTCATCCCGAATGCCACCGCGGCCTGCTGCACCGACTCGACGAACACATCGCTCACCAGCGCGACCAGTACAGTGACGCCAGCCAGCGTGGCCAGCGCGAGGCCCAACGGCCACGGCGATCCGCCCGCGTCCGCATGTTCCGCACCGCCGAAAAACTCGCGGTGCGTCTTGAGTGAGAACAATAGGCCCAGTCCGTAGACGACGATGAGCAGAACAGACAAACTAACGCTCAACGTCTCGGTGAACGCCGACCCCGCCACGGAATCGGCTTCAGTGACCGCTGACGGAATCAAGATCGCGACCGTGGCCAGAAAGAGCAGGCCCGCTTGCAGACGGGCGCTGGCCCTGTTGTATTCCTGCGCATGGTGCTTGAGGCCGCCGAGGAGAAATGACGCGCCCAACATGAACAGCGTGTTGGCGACAATCGCCCCGGCGATGGATGCCTTCACCAAGGTATATTGCCCGGCGTGTAGCGCGGTGAGCGCAATGACAAGTTCGGTCAGGTTTCCGAGCGTTGCGTTCAGCAAGCCACCGACCGTATCGCCCGTCTTGGCCGCCACGGATTCGGTGGCGTGACTCAGCAGCGCAGCCAGTGGCACGACTGCCAAGACGGACAACACAAAAAGCAGCGTGTGCGCTTCTGGTTTGAGCTTCTGGGCGACGAATAGCGCGGGCACGAAGGCCAGCAACCAGAGCAAGGGATTGTGACGGATCTCCTTGAACAAGGGATTCATGGGCCCCCCTCCATAGCTTTCGAGAATCGTGCGCGCGCAAGCTTTCGCTTATTTTCCAACGGAACGTGGCGGCTATGCGAAACCAGACAGGAGGGCATGTTCAGAAGCCTCGTTGCGGATGTCCCTTGTGGGTCAAACAGAGAAAAACTCGCTGCGAGCAAATGTCTTCCGTGCTACCCCTGAGAGCGAACATTGCTCAATGCAGTCGGCATGTCGCAAAGGTGCCAAAATCGGAAGTCAATCGGCGTGTGTATTCAAGCCCGGCATGTGACTTCCTAGCGTTCGGCTTGGTCCTTCCAGTCCTCCCACTCTACATCATTGATTTCCAGGTAACTGGAAACGGCCGCGCCAATGGTTGGGAAAAAATATTGCTCGCCAAGCTGAGAGAACAGTCCAAATCTCTTCAGCTTGTCCTTTACTGGATCTTTCAGTTCGGCAAAGCAGAACTCGATACCCTGCGCGTGCAACGTCTCGTCCAATTCGGCGACTGTATCGCCGCCGGAGACGTCCACGCTGGTGACGGGCTCCGCCGCAACGACCAGCCAGCGTACCGGCGTCGGCGATTTCGCCACGGCGTCCAGTACGCGCTCTCTGAAGAATTCGGCGTTGGCGAAGAATAGAGGCGCATCCCACCGAAACAGGACCAGCCCGGGGATTTGGCGTGCATCCGGATATCTTGTGATGTCATGATAACCTTTGACGCCATGGGCGCGACCCAACACGGCGGAGTGTGGGCGCCAGCCGTCCCACAGGAACTCGATGATGGCGATTGCGATTGCCAGACCTATTCCTGGAATCACTCCGAGTACTGCCACGCCGACAAGGCAGACCATCGATAGCCAGAACTCCCACTGCTGAATCCGATAGATTCGTTTGAGGTCGGTGACCTCAAACAAGCCGATCGCGGCGGCGATGACGACGGCCGCCAATGCAGCGGTGGGCAAATGTTGAAGGAGGTTTGGTGCCGCCAGCAGAAGGATGGCGATGGCAAGCGCGCCGACGACGCTGGTTAGTTGGGTACGAGCGCCGGCGGCTTCTGCAACGGGAGTACGCGAAGCGCTGCTGCTGATCGGGAAACCTTGAAAGAAACCGGTTGCCAGATTGGCTCCGCCAAGCCCCACCATCTCCTGGTTGGGATCGACACGCGTGCCCAATCGTGCGGCATAGGCCCGCGAAAGCACGCTGGTGTCAGCAAATGATACGAGCGCGATTGCGCAACCGCCGATGAGCACCGGAAATAGATCGTTATAGCCGATCCAGGGAATGGCGAAACCGGGCAGACCTTGCGGAAGAGGACCCAAAACCTTCACGGCGTAACGGGTCCCAAGATCAAGCGCAGCGACGACCGCAGTCGCCCCAACTACCGCAATCAGAATGCCTGGCAGCCGTTTGTTGTCCTTGAGCAGCAGGATGACCAACAACGTGCCGAGCCCAATCCCAAAGGCGACCCAGTTTGTCCTTCCCTCAAGGATTGCACCGGCGATCGCCCATAAGCTCCGCAAAGGTCCTTCGCTCTCAATCGAGAAACCGAAGACCTTCGGTAGTTGGCTGATCAATACGGTCAATGCAATTCCGTTCATATAGCCATACCGTATCGGCTTGGAGAGAAGCTCGGTGACAAAACCCAGGCGCGCGATGCCGGCTAGAATGCATACCGTCCCTGAAACGATCGCCATCATGGCAGCGAGCGTTGCGGCGCGGAGAGGATCGCCACCAGACAACGGACCGACAACGCCGAGGATAACAGCCGCAAGTGCAGAGTCCGGCCCCAGAACGAGGATGCGGCTGGGGCCGAACAACGCGTAGACCAGCAGCGGTACAATCGTTGCGTACAGACCGTAGATGCCAGGTAAGCCCGATGCTACCGCGTAGGCAATTCCAACCGGGACCAGCATCGTCGCCAGGACGAAGCCAGCGAAGATATCGTGCGGAAGCCACGCCGCCTCATATCGACGAAGGGTTTCGATTCCCGGCAGCCAGTGCATCCAATGCTTCATTGGCGGTCACTTCCAGATCCGGCCATTCTGACGGCGCGTCGTCCATTTCCTGTCTGGCCTGCTTCCTGCGCCAACCAGGCAGACACAGCGCGCGCCGAAACATCAGTAGTGACTGGGAATCGGCTGGCCGGCGCTCAGACCCTCGGTAGCATTCTTAGGCCGCCGCTGCGCCTTGGGAATCTTCGGCAAATCTACGTCGACCTTCTTATATGGGATACTGTCGAGCAGATGCCGGATCAGGTTTAGCCGGGCGCGACGCTTGTTGTCAGCGGGGACGATGTGCCAAGGCGCCCATGACGTGTGGGTGGCCTCGATCATGCGCTGGTAGGCCGCCGTGTAGTCCCACCAGCGCCGCACCGATTCAGTGTCCATCGGACTCAGCTTCCAGTGTTTCACCGGATCTTTGATCCTCGCCTCAAACCGGCGCCGTTGCTCGTCCTGGCTTACATCGAGAAAGTACTTGCGCAGGATGATGCCGTTGTTGACGATCATCTCCCGCTCGACCACGGGGACCATCGTTATGAACCGCTCGTAATCCTCATCGGTGACGAATTCCATCACCCGCTCGACCCCGGCCCGGTTGTACCACGAGCGGTCGAAGAGGACGATCTCGCCCGCCGCCGGGAAATGCGCGATGTAGCGCTGAATGAAAACTTGGGTCTTCTCGCGGTCGGATGGGACGGGCAGTGCCACGTGGCGGTAGACGCGCGGGCTGGTGCGTGCGGTGATCCGGCTGATCACGCCGCCCTTGCCCGCGGTGTCCCGGCCCTCGAACACCACAATGATGCGTGCCCCCTTGTCTTTGACCCAAGTCCCTGCAGCCGGGTTAGCTCGACCTGAAGCTTCGCAAGTTCGTTCTCAAATTCCTTCCGGCTTACCTTGCCAGACGCGGTCGTTGCCTCAATTACCCCGTCCTTCTTCTGCTTGTCCTTCAACATCTGACAACCTCCCGGGCCACTACTGACAACAATTCGATCGTGTTGCACCTCGAGGCGTTGGACCGAAGTCCAAGAGATCGGCTTGGGCGAACGGGAACAGAGCGCCGCGCTGTTCTTGTTGACCTAGATCAAAGGACTTGTCCGCTAATGGGATGGTCCGGCCGTGCTCCTGCCCCGCCAGCAAGCGAAGCTGGCAAGGGGCGCCAAAGACGAGGGAGCACGCCATGTCTCAGACAGCCAATACCGCAATCGCCGTGATCGGCATCGATATCGGCAAGAAC
>DATHHQ010000723.1:0-9565 GCA_035490095.1 Bradyrhizobium sp. | reverse complement strand
ATCGAGCGTAATGGCGTCGGCGCTCGGCTCGATCTCGAGGACCATCTCGGTGTAGGAGAAATCGGAAAAAGTGATCTTGCGGTTGTGGCCGAGCGGCTTGGCGCCGAAATGCGCCCAGAAGTCCACCAGCCGGTCTTGCGCCTGGCCGTAGATTTTCCGGAAGCCCTTGCGCTTGATGTAGTCGACGCTGGCCTGCACCAGCTTGAACGACACCCGCGAGCGTCGAAATTGATGGCGAACGGCGAGACGTTCGACCTTGGCGAACTCGCCAAAAAACCGCACCCGAAGGCAGCCGGCGGGTTCGCTCCCGACAAAGCCGATGAAGTGCGCCGCGACCAGATCGTTGCCATCGAACTCCTCCTCGATCGGGCAATCCTGCTCGGCCAGGTAGACCGCCGCGCGAATGGCTGTCACCAGCATGAGATCGTTGGGATCGCGCGCGATGCGAATTGAAATCGAGCGCGATGGCGCGCTCGCCGACGTCTGAGATTTAGTGCCGTGCATCTGCAAAGCTCCTGGTTGATTTGACCGCTGACGTGTTGGACGGAATCCGATTCCAGGGGCGTTCGTAACACCAGAGGTCGGGCTGAAAGCTCGGTATCTGTTTGAAGCCTGTTGCGGTCAGCAAATCGCGGCCTGCTGCCGTCGATGGCTGCGCGAAGCAATCAGCACCGACATAACGCGGCGTTCTCAAATGTGCGGCGGCCTTGCCCAATCCGGCTATGCCGCGACCGGTCGCTGCAATTGCCCAGATGTAGGTGGCAGACACCTCGTCATTGTGCCCGGCAAGAAACCCAATGTCCGGATGTGTCAACGAGATCCCGCCGAGCATGAGAGCATCGTGTCCGCGACTGCTGAGATACAGAAACGCGATCGCGCCGAGCAATCTCTCCTGCCGGCTAAACGTCAAGATACATTCGGGATCGAACGCGAGGTATTTTCTCAAGGTCGGCTCTGTTATCTGAACTCCCGGAACCATGCGATGGGCCATATCGGCCAGGATCGAAAGTTCGAAGGAACGCGCCGCGCGCACCTCGATCGCCGAATCGGTCGATAGCAAATCGAAATCGTGCCTTGCGACCAAAGAGCCCCTTTCCTTGACTGGACTGCGCATCTATCGTTGCTCCTTGCCCGCATAAGCACCTTAGCGGGCGGGGACCTAAGGTATGCAGCAACTATTGCACCGGGGTGCTGCGGTGACGCAGCACCGGACTGACGAGGTCCTGGATGCGTCCTGGGACGATCTGAAATCGTTTCTGGTTTGCGCGAAACACAAAAGCTTCCGAAACGCTGCAGAAGTACTCGCGCTGACGAGCACGACCCTGATGCGCAGGATCGACCGCCTGGAGGAGCGGATTGGCTGCAAGTTATTTCTGCGCGATCAGAGCGGGTTGACGCTGAGCGAGGAAGGTCTCGCCATGATCGCAGACGTGACAGCAATGGAACGGCACGCCTTCAATATCTTTCGGCGCGCGCATCAGTCATCGAACGATCCCGCAGGCACCGTGCGCGTTGCGGTGACCGAGGGGCCGGGTAATTTCTGGATTCTTCCAAGGCTGATCGACTTCCAGAAAACCTACCGCAGGATCACGGTCGATCTTCGCTGCGCGATGGAGCAGGCGGATGTCGCGCGGCTGGAGTCTGATATCGCCATTCAACTCGAGCCGCCGACAAATCCCGATCTTATCGTCGCCAAACTCGGCAGGCTTCATATCTACCCTTTCGTTTCCGAGGGTTACCGGAAGCTCTACGGAACTCCTGCATCTCTCGACGAGCTCAAGAGCCACAGAATTATCAAGCAAAATGCCCCGCAGGTCGACGATAGCGCTTATGCCCGAATTTTGGGGCTGACTTCGCTGGAAGGCGTCGTCGGGATCAAGACAAACTCCAGCGTCGGCGTGCTGTATGCGGTGGAAAGGGGCGCAGGCGTGGGTTTCCTGCCGACTTCGTCGATCGCCCTGGGTGCGTCGTTGGTCGCTGTCGATATGGGCGTCAGCCATCATGCCGACCTTTGGCTTACCTATCACAAGGAGTTTCGCAACTCCGATCGGCACAAGATCGTCATTGACTGGCTCAAGAAGATATTCGACCCTAAAACCTACGCCTGCTTCAGGGATGAATTCATTCACCCCGACGCGCTGGTGCCGTTGATGGCGGCCTCAAGAGAGAATTTTGGATTGCAGGGATTCGCGGCCGGCGGGCCGGCTTGACGGGGCCGCGTTCGATTTACCACTTCAACTCGACGCCGACGGTCCCCTGGTGCGACTGCAGCGCGGCGCGATATCTTCCGTCATAGTTGACGTAGAGGCGGGCCGCATTGCTGAGGCTGAGCGACGCAGAGGCGCCGGCATCGGCACCATATCTGCTTTCGCCAATGCCTTGCACCGTGATGCTTTCAGTGCCGAGGCTGACTGTAGTCGCACCGAGATTCTGCGCGACGTTGTCGACGAACTTGCCGTAGGCGGACAGATCGAAAATCTTCCGATCGACAATCCAGTAGTGCCCGACCTCCGCACCGACCAGAAAGCGCGAGCGCTCCAGCGTTACGCCGGTCGCCGTGACCGGGTCAAGACCGCCGAACTCCTGCAGCGATCCGGTCGCGGCGCGGACATATTCGAACGCGGCCTTTGGCACGATGCGGCTCTGGTCCAGGCTCCAGTAATAGCTAAGCTCGGTCAGAGCTCCGTCGATGTGGGCGTTGTAGCCGGCGCTAGCGGTGCCGAAGCCGGTGTCTCTGCTTGAATTGATTTTTCCAAAGCCGTGGACCAGTGCGATGGCCCAGGTCCATGGTCCCCTGTCGACCGAGGCGTTGAGGCCGATCTGGGTGAGATCGAGCGTGGCCGACTGCAGCGCCAAGGGGACGTCGATGGCGCTATGGCTTTGGTCGACCGAAACGCCGACGTTAACGCCGGGCGCGACGCGCGCGCCCAGGCCGGCTACGCCGCCCCAGGTCTGACGCCGGTCGCCAACAAAATCGCGCTGCGCGCCGGTCCTGGCCGAGATTCCGTAGGCCTCCCCCCAGCTCCGAAAACGCGGTGCGTCGGTGGCTTCGGAGGCACCGCCACCAGCCGGATTGTCCCGCAAGGCGCGGCCGAAACCATATGTCGCCTGATTTCCAAGACGTTCCAGGAAATTGCTGCCGAGATTGGCCACGGCTGCGCCTGCTGACAGATCCGAATTGATCGAAGTCGGCGTCGGGGTTGGCGGAGGGGCGACAATTTGCGCCTGGACGGTCGAGGCGGCTGCAGCAGCGATCACGAAAGCGAGCGCTACAGAAATCACGAGCCTGCGATGGATCCCGGTCTCCTTTGCTCGCGAAAGCCGCGATGAGCCGTACATGAATGCTATTTCCAAAAAGGCGCCAGCTCGAAAAAAAATGCAGAATCCCATCAGCTTGGTGGCCGATTTGCGCCCAGTTCTCCGCAACCGTCAATCGGTCTTGGTCCTTCGCCAGAGGCGAATAGCGGACATTGTTGTTGCAGTGCCACAGGTGGTCGGGAGCGATCTCATTCCCGCCTCGATTTCCTGAGCCAAACCATAGGCTTGCTAAGGCACAAATTTCGTGTTGCAATATCAGGCACAATCGGATCTAGGCCGTTCGACTGTGCGTTTCGCGACTAAGAAATTCAGCAGACATCCGGAAGCCCGCTTGTGGCGTGGCACGCAAAAAGCGTGGCCGCGTCTTTTTTATGTCTAGACCAGGAGACAGGCGATGCAAAAAGGCACCGTCAAGTGGTTCAACCCGACAAAGGGTTATGGGTTCATCAAGCCGATGGCCGGCGATAAGGACGTGTTCGTCCATATCTCGGCGGTCGAGCGCGCCGGGCTCAGTACCCTCAACGAAAATCAGGTGGTTGAATACGACCTTGTGGAGAATCGCGGCAAGAGCTCCGCGGAAAATCTGAAGGTCTCTTAAACCTCGTCACGATCCGCGATAAGCAATCGTGATGCGCCCCCGGCCCTCGCCGGGGGATTTTGTTGTCACGCGGTTTATTGCGTGACCATTGATGCGAGCATCCGGCGTTCGCGAACCCTGATGATGCCGACCACTGTATGTGGTTACGCCAAGCGGCCTGCCCAAGCGAGGGATCGCGCCATTGATGGCATCCACCTCGCATCGGCGTCCGGCATTATGTCGGATGACCCCGACAAATATCGAGCGCGCCTGAAGGCGAAATTGTTTGAGGCGGCCGATACGATGCCACGGGCTGAGATGGCTCCGGCGCGAGAGGACATGGTTCGCGCGTTCGTTCGCGAAACCATCAATGTGGTGCTGACCAACTCGCGGCCGAATTAGGTCGCAGAGCGCGGGACGGCGGAAGCTGAAGCGCGACGAGTGACAGCGAGGGGCGCGAGCAGCGACGATGAGTGGCCGGAGAACCCCGGTCGGTCCCTTACCGCAGATCGGGCTTAGGGTGCGATCGGGTCGCCGTAGGGACGCCTATCAATCGCGATGGGGTCGTAGCTTCGACCCGGCATTTATCGGCAGATCAATCGACCACGATCAGCTATGTCCACCTGCTTTGTCATCAGGGGGACCAACCGGATCAGCCGAGCTGCGGTCTCCGGTACAGAGTATTTGCGCCACGCGCCGTCAAGAAAGAAGAATACGATTTTGGATCTATCGAGCGCCAAGCGTTCGTGCGGTCTAAATTGGATGCGAAGGTCCTTGGTCAGCGCAGCCCAACCGCCTTCGCGATCGAGTGCCGCCATCCAATCGATATCGGAAATGTTGAGCGGGAATCTGTCGCAGAGAGCGACAAACTTATGGTCAGGGTATAAATGCTGCAGTGAGCGCGCGATCGCCGGGCTAAGATTATGGTCCACCAGCAGCTTCACGCCGCAAGTCGGTGCTCAAATTCAAGTGCAGAGCGAACTTCAGCTTTTGGAACTTCATAGATCGAGGCGACGGCGTCTACCGATCCTTCCAGCTTGACCGCCTCCGCCAATATCTCTGTCGGCACGCCTCGCCGTACTATGGGGCGGCCGAAAGACCTGGCGGGGTCGACCAGAACCGTTCGATGCTTTACGCCGAGCGGATACCACCGGGCGACGGCGGAGGCTTCGAATTCGAGATCGCGGAGACTGGGCTCGATAATCGTTCGGAAAACCTGTTGCCGCTTTTTAAGGTCGATCATTCGGCCGTCGTGATCTTTTTCCGTGATCTCCAAAAAGATCGTTTTGCCGTCGGTCCGAAATCTCTGCGTTGAAAACGGCCGATCGTCATGGATCTCATCAACCGCACGACGGTAGCAGTCGCGGATAGTCGTGAGGCCGACACCCAAGTCGCGAAATGTCTTGACGAAACGGAGCTCGATTAAGTCGCGAAAGCTCAATTCGATTTGATCGTCGTCGTTTTGGTAGTCTGACTTCCAGAGTGGCTCTGAATGGCGTGATCCGTCTTCGCCGTGGGAATAACCTCGCAGCCAGCGGGCCACCGTGTTGCGCGACACTCGACGCACTGGCGGAAGCCCAGGCCGATTGAAGTTGAGCAAACGCAAGCTTTCGACGGCGCTATATGCGCCCCGGCCGAGAGCGTCAGGCTCTGCGGGAACATTTTTCAACATGCTTCACCAATAGCGATCGAATCGGACGTACGGAAGCTCGCCGATAGTCATTTTGGCGAGCCCGAGAACTCGACTAGACGGGATGGGCTCCAGCGTCGACAGGCTCACACGCGCCCCCCTGCCCCGGCACTCGAAACCGTGGCAGCTGCACGCGGTAGCCCGGAGCGTAGCCCAAAGCGGGAAAGCCTGCCGAAACTCAGATCCAAAAATTTCATTTAATTGATTGATATTACGCGACTTATGCGGCTTTCATCGGGCTACTCTTCGCCATTCTACTCTCCGTGCAAGCAGCCCGACGGGTAACAAGCCCCGGTTCACGTCGGCGAAATCAAGACATCGCCGGAATCGGCGCTGCCCGTCTTGCAGATATCGCCCTCGAGCCGGATTTGACCGGCGGCGAGCAGCCGCAACGCTTCGGGATAGATGCGGTGTTCGATCGCAAGGATCCGCGCTCCCAGCGTATCCGCCGTATCGTCATCGCGAACAGCGACCGCGCCCTGCATCAGAATCGGGCCGGCATCGGTTTCCGGAATGACAAAATGAACGGTAGCGCCGGAGATTTTGACCCCGGCGCGCAGCGCCTGACCCTGGGGGTCGAGTCCGGGAAATGACGGCAGCAGCGATGGATGAATGTTGAGCATCCGGCCGTACCAGCGCTGCACGAATTCGGCCGTGAACAGCCGCATGAAGCCGCCGAGGCAAATCAGATCAACCTGGTGTCGCTCCAGCGCCGACTGCAAAACCGCCTCGAACGCCGCACGGTCCTTGCCGAACGGCTTGCTTTCGATGGTGACGGCCGGAACTCCGCTTGCCTTGGCGGTTTCGAGACCGCCGGCATCGGAGCGATTGGAAACCACGACGACGATCCGGGCCGGGAAATCCTCCGCCGCTGCCGCCTGGATCAACGCAGCCATGTTCGATCCGCGTCCGGAAATCAGGATTGCAACACGGCGTTTCATGTCTTCACCATGCCAGATCGATCTCACGATGTGAGATCGAGATGACCGTTATAAACCACGCGATGTTCGCCGGCCGCCGGGATCACTTCGCCCAACAATGCGACGCTCTCGCCGCCCTGCGTGAGAATGTCGGTGACCTCTTCGATGGCATCCGCCTTCACGATCGCGATCATGCCGATGCCGCAGTTGAAGGTGCGCAGCAGTTCGAGTTCGGCGATACCCCCCTGCTCTGCCAACCACTTGAAAACCGGCAGCACCGGCAGGCGCGCAAGGTCGATCCCGACGCCGAGATGTTTTGGCAGCACACGCGGAATATTATCGGTGAAACCGCCGCCGGTGATGTGGGCAAGACCCTTGACCGCACCGGTCTCGCGGATCGCGCGCAGGCATGATTTCACATAGAGCCGTGTCGGCGTCAGCAGCGCGCCCCCCAACGTCATGACCGGCGAGAACGGGGCCTGTGCCGCGAAGCCGAGTCCGGACAGTTCAACGATCTTGCGGACCAGGGAAAATCCGTTGGAGTGAACGCCCGACGAGGCCAGACCGATCACGGCGTCGCCGGCCGCAATATCGGGCCGCGGCAACAGTGTGCCGCGTTCGGCGGCGCCGACCGCAAAGCCCCCAAGGTCATAGTCGCCGTCCTTGTAGAGACCAGGCATTTCGGCGGTCTCCCCGCCGATCAGCGCGCAGCCGGATTCACGGCAACCCTCGGCGATCCCTGCGACGATGGCCGCGGCGGCCTCCGGATCGAGTTTGCCGCAGGCGAAATAGTCCAGAAAGAACAGCGGTTCGGCACCCTGCACCACGAGGTCGTTGACCGACATCGCCACCAGGTCGATGCCGATACCGCCATGCAGACCGGTCTCGATGGCGATCATGAGCTTGGTTCCGACGCCGTCGGTGGCCGCGACCAGAACCGGGTCCTTGAAGCCCGCGGCCTTCAGATCGAACAACCCGCCGAACCCGCCGATTTCGGCGTCGGCGCCGGGGCGGGCGGTGGCCCGAACCATCGGCTTGATCAGATCAACCAAACGGTTGCCCGCATCGATATCGACGCCCGAATCTGCGTAAGTTAGCCCGTTTTTACGGTCGATCATGCCCGATTCCAGATGATGGCGGCTGGTTACGTCGGATTCCGCCGGCTTGCAATGGCTCGCAAGCGGGACATGCATGTACTATGTAGACAGGAACCGGCTCGCGCTGCAAAGGGCCGGATCCTTTGCAAAATCAGGCCGGTAGCCGGGAAGCGCCGTGTGAGTATTCCAAACATCATTACGTTGGGCCGCATCCTGCTGGTGCCGTTCATCGTATGGGCGATTGCGTCAAATCAGATGGAAATCGCATTTGGGATCTTTATCGTCGCAGGTGTCAGCGACGCGGTCGATGGCTTCCTCGCCAAACGCTTCAACATGGCCAGCGAACTGGGGGCGCTGCTCGATCCACTGGCCGACAAGGCGCTGCTGGTCTCGATCTACATGGCGCTGGGAATCTGGGGGGCGGTACCGCGCTGGATCGTGATCCTCGTGGTGTCGCGCGACATCATGATCGTGGCCGCCGTGATCGTATCGTGGTTATTCGGCAAGCCGATCCCGATGAAGCCGTTGATGGTATCGAAGCTCAATACGGTGGCGCAGGTTGCGTTCGCGGCATTGGTGCTCGCGGCGCTCGGCTTCGGCTTCGACTCGACGCCGTATGATCTGATCCTGATGGGTTTTGTAACGGTCTTTACTTTGGTTTCCGTATCCCTCTATCTCGTGGAGTGGGTGCGGCACATGAGCACGATCGAAACAAGCTAGAAGCTTTCGATGCTGATCCAAAATCAGAACCGAAGCTCGAGTTCTTTTGTTTTGACGCGTTTTCTTCACGCGAACCGGATCCACTTCGCTTGAAAGCGCTATGGATTTTGAGGCGTTTTATTCACGCGAACCGGTGTCCACTTCGCTTGAAAACGCTATAGATGATCCGCCGATGACCCCGGCATGGAGAGTTGCGTGGCAGGCCGCGTTCATCCTCGTCAGCTTGCATTTGCGCTGCCGCACGCAGAGAGCCTTAGCCGCGACAATTTTCTCGAAGGTCCGGCCAATACCGCCGGGCTGGCGCTGATTGACAGCTGGCCCGACTGGCCCAACCGAACCATGCTGCTGGCAGGGCCGGAGGGTTCCGGCAAGAGCCACCTCGCCGCGATTTGGGCCGAGCAAGCGGGCGCGCGCTCGACAACCGCGCATGCGCTGACAGCCGCGGCGGTGCCGGGCGCGCTGGCGACCGGAGCGCTGGTGATCGAGGATTTGAAATCGTCAGATTTCGATGAACGAGCGCTGTTTCACCTGATGAACCTGGCGCGGGAAGACGAGGCATACGTGCTGATCACCGCACGCGTGCCACCGTCCGCGATCGAGGTCGAGCTGCGCGACCTGCGGTCACGACTGCGGACGGTGCCGACGGTGTCGCTGTTGCCGCCCGACGATCAGTTGTTTCGCGCGCTGATCGTCAAATTTTGCGCGGACCGCCAGATGGCCGTCGACGAGATCGTGGTGAGCTATCTCGCGACCAGGATCGAGCGGTCCTTCGCTGCCGCGCGACAGGCTGTCGAGCTCCTGGACACTGAAGCCTTGCGGCTCGGCCGCCCGGTTACCCGGGCGCTGGCTGCCGAATTGCTACGAAATACCTGATCCGGCAGCCGCCCTTTACCTTGACGGCGCCAATGGCAGGAACATCAATGTCATTGAAACGTCATCGCGATAACACATGCTTTGCACGCATTGTTCGGAAGCGCGCAGATTACCGCCACGGGATGGACTGAAATTTGATGGAATCCGCACAAGCCATTGTAATTATTGAAAAAGAATCGGATGCCCAGCCCGGCCCAACAATGGGCGCGAGCCCCGAACGCTTCATTAATCGCGAGCTTTCCTGGCTGCACTTCAACCGCCGGGTGCTCGAGGAGTCGGTCAATCCCGGCCATCCCGCGCTTGAACGGGTGCGATTTCTGTCGATTTCCGCCAATAACCTTGATGAATTCTTCATGGTCCGCGTCGCCGG